>JAEURR010000005.1:300000-530515 GCA_016788115.1 Chthonomonas sp.
ACGCCCGAGATGTACGAGCGCGAGGCGACCGGATTCTTTGAGCGGATCGTTGCTTCGATCTACCCAACCTACAATTCGCTGCTCAAGAAGTCAAACGCCCTCGACTTTGACGATATCCTCATGCTCGCCGTCAAGCTGCTGGAACAGCGACCCTCCGTGCTAGAGAAGTACCAAGAACGGTTTTTGCACGTGCTGATCGACGAGTATCAAGACGTGAACTTCAGTCAGTACCGACTGGCCTCGCTCCTCGCCGCCCGGCACCGAAACATCACGATCGTCGGAGACGATGATCAGTCGATCTATGCCTGGCGCGGAGCAGATGTTTCGCTCATGATGCGCTTCAGCAGCGACAACCCGGACGCCAAGGTCATCATGCTGGTCCAGAATTACCGCAGCACGAAGAAGATCCTCGATGCGGCGTACTCTGTGATCAAGCACAACCGGGGCCGCGCCGAAAAGCGCCTCTGGACGGATAACAGCGACGGTGTTGACATCGCCCTGCGCGAGGCGGGCACGGAGCAGGACGAGGCGATGATGGTCGCCGACATGATCCTGAAGGACGTGCGTACCGGTCGCCGGAAGTTCTCGGACTTCGCGGTTCTTTACCGGACGAACGCACAGTCCCGTGTCATGGAAGAGGCGTTCCTCACCATGCGGGTGCCGCACATCCTCGTGGGGGGTCAGCGATTCTATGAACGCAAGGAAATCAAGGACGCACTCGCCTATCTTCGACTGATCTTAAACCCCAACGATCAGATCTCGATGCTTCGCGTGATCAATACCCCCACTCGCGGACTCGGACCGAAGACGCTGGAGCCACTGCTCGATTGGGCCAATGAACGGGGGCTCTCTCTGGTGGATGCCTTGCGTGACCAAGAGAATCAGCACCACATGCGCCCCGCCGTGCTCAAATCGGTCAAGACTTTCTTGGGCATGATCGAAGATGGACGGACGCTCATGGAGCAGGGGCCCATCACCCCGATTCTCAAGCACCTCTTAGCCGCGAGCGGGATGCAGGACGAACTCAAAGCGCAGCGGAATGACGAGAGCATTGCGCGGTTGGAGAACCTGCAAGAGCTCGTCAACGTCACGACGCAATATGACTTTTCGAACGACGAGCCCTCGCTCAGCGCGTTCTTGGAGAGCGTGGCCCTGATTGCGGACGTCGACAGTTTGCAGGAAGGCGGCGAGGCGGTGACGCTGATGACGCTGCACAGTTCCAAGGGGTTGGAGTATCCAGGAGTGTTCCTGGTCGGGATGGAAGAAGGGGTCTTCCCGCACTCGCGTTCGCTGAATAATGACAAAGAGCTCGAAGAGGAACGGCGACTGGCGTACGTCGGCATGACCCGCGCGCGCGAAGAACTAACCCTGATGCACGCGCGTCGACGCTCCATGTACGGTCAACCGAACTTCAACCGTCGTTCGCGGTTTATCGACGATATCCCGGAAACGTTGCTCGACTCGGTGACGAGCACAGGCTTTGGCGGCAGCGCGCCGACCCAGGCCGCCGTCCGGAGTGACCGCTCGGGCCAGTACTCGGTGACGACACCCGCTGAGCGCGAACTTAAGAAGCCAGATTGGACTCCGCCCTTCCAAGTGGGACAGAAGGTGCGCCACGCCAAGTTTGGCATCGGGGTCGTGATCGCCTGCAGCCCACTCAAGACCGACGCCGAAGTGACCGTCGCATTCCCGGGAGTCGTCGGAGTCAAGAAGCTGGTACAGAGTTTCGCCAAGCTTGAGGCGGTGAGTGAATAAGCGCATTGCCGGGGCCGCGTTGACCGCGATCGTCGTCGCCGGTTGTTCGCAGCCCAAGACGAGCTACCTACCGCTCGAGGTTGGATACGAGTGGAAATACACCGTGACCGCCGGGCTGCAGTCCTCAGTCGAGACCCTGAAGTGCGTTCAGAACGACTCGGTCGCTGGGACCTCGGGATTCCGCCTGCAGGGCCCCGCGGGACAAAGTCGTTACGCTTGGAAGGCGGGCGTGCTCGTTGCGGAAGAACTTGCCGGAACTCGCTACGCCCCCGAGTTGCCGATCTTTGCTCCGGGCCTGGCCAAAGGCAAGAATATGACCTGGAAGGGTCAGATCACAATTGCCCATCGCACGTTTACCGCATCGGGAGTGCTGATGACCGAGAGCGGCAAGATTTCGTTCGGCGGACGCGAGACCAACTCGCTCCGATCCGAGCTCACACTGACTCTAAAGGACCAGCCGTTCAAGATCGTGACGTGGTACGTCGATCGCGTCGGGATGGTTCGCCAAGAGGAGCGTGCCGGCGACCGCCTCATGCGTAGCGTCGAGTACATCAGCGGACCGTAGGAACTCTGGCGGTCGTGTGCGCATTCTGATACTCGAAGGTGCCCGTGGGTGCCGGAGCAAAAACAAACAACTTCGGATGGACATCATCGGTACCACTCAAGCGGGATCGGGAGCCGGCTTCATGTTGAGCCTGGCGCCTTTCGTTGCGCTTTTGATGGGTATCGGATTCCTGGGTGGCCGCGGTCGCCAACCCGACTTTGAACGCAGCTTCGAACCCATACTGTCGAGTCTGTACCGCGTCGCGCGAAGACTGACGCGCACCGCCGAAGAGGCGGAGGACTTGGTGGGTCAGACGCTGTACAAGGCGTTCCGGGCATGGGACTCCTTCGATGGCGAGCACCTGAGTGGGTGGGCGATGCGAATCCTGCGGAACGAATTCGCGATGACACTGCGTGCGGCATCAAGCCGCCCAGAACTGGTGCTATCCGAAGACGAAATTGACGAAGAGGCAAAGACGAACGTGTGGAACGAAGTGAGTTGGCGTGCGGATGCCGCGAGAGTTTTGCAAGAACTCGATGCGCTCCCAGAAGAGTATCGGCTCGCGATCCAGTGCTGTGACGTCGAGGAGATGTCTTACGAGGAAGCAGCCGTCGCGATGAGCTGCCCCGTGGGGACGGTTCGCTCCCGAGTCTCTCGGGGCCGAGAGATGCTGCGCCGAAGGCTTGCGCCCGCTGCGGTGGGAGGGCAGCTGTGAGCAACATCGATTGGCAAGCCTATCTCGACGGCAGCCTCAGCCAAGAGGAACGTGCGGCGGCAGAAGTGCAGCTCGAGACCGACCCCGCAGCGCGTGCCGAGTTGGACGGCCTCCGAGCGTTCATCGCGCTGGTTCGTAAGGCTGGCCGGTCGCAGCATGTACCCATTGATCGCCTTCGAGCAAGATTGAGCGCAGTCGCGCGTCCGAGTCGCGTCCACTGGATTCAACGGAGTGCGGTTGCAGTCGTGGCCGCAGCCGTGTTGGTTTTTGCATTTTTCTACGCACGAGTCGATCCCGACAGGCTGAATCAGACGGCAATGCAGGCATCGTTCTCCACCGCGAATCCGCTGGCGGCCGCAGAGTGGCTTCGAAAACACGGGCAGAAGATGGCACCCGTCATCGATCTCGGCACAACCGCCGTCGTGCAAACAACCAGCTACGGACAAGACTGGGGGTGCTACGAGTTCCTAGTCGATGGAGTGCCGTACCGGATCTACATGACCACCAAGGAAGCTTCGTTTACACAACGCCCGCAGAAGGTCTTGCCGTGCGGGACGTTGACTTACTCCGCGCGGGGGACGGGCTTTTGCGCCCAGGGCTGCAACTTCTATGTGGTGGGCCCGGATCAAGCAACTCGGGAACATCTGGCCTCGGTGGCCACGCGGTACATGCACGAGCACTGCAAAGACAACCAGAACAAGACAGAGCAGAGTCTTTGAGTAAACTCTCCTTAGATTCGAACTTAAGGAGAGTGGGCAACGATGCCTCGATATCACCGACTCGGACAGCTTCCGCCCCAGCGGCACACACAGTTTCGCAAACCTGACGGCGGCCTCTACGCAGAGCAGCTGATCAGCACCCACGGGTTCTCGGGCCCGATGGCGCTCACGTACCACATCAACTTGCCGACTGAGGTTGCGGGGTGGGAGGACGCCGGGAGCTGCGAAGTTAAGTTCCTGAAAGACGAAGCGCTGCGGCATCGCCACCTCATCACCGGCAACATGCCTGCTCATGGCGATATGATCACGGGTCGCGTACCCTTGATGGGCAACAACGACGTCATCTGGAATCAACTCAACGTCGCAGAACCGATGGAGACTTTCTTCAAGAACGCCGAAGCGGACGAGATCACGTTCATCCACGATGGATCCGGGGTCCTGGAGACGATGCTCGGCGACGTCCCGTTTCAGCCCGGTGACTACCTTATCATCCCGCGAGGCACGATCTGGAAGATTCGGTTTGATTCGTACCCCGTACGCGTGCTGACCTTTGAGAGCCACGGCGAAGTCACGATTCCCAAGCGATACCGAAACGACTACGGCCAACTCCAAGAGCACGCTCCCTTCCACGAGCGCGATATCCGCCCTCCGGTCGAACTGAAAACGTACGACGAGAAAGGCGAATTCTGGGTGACGGTCAAAGCTCGGAAGCGGTACACGCGCTACCTGTACAATTTCCACCCCTTCGATATCGTGGGGTGGGACGGCTTCGTCTTCCCATACGCGTTCAGCATTCACGCGTTTGGCCCCATCGTCGGCAAGCTCCATATGCCGCCGCCGATCCACCAGAACTTCCAGGGGCACAACTTTGTGGTGTGCAGCTTCTGCCCGCGTGTGCTGGACTTCCACCCCGAGGCGATCGTGATCCCGTACAACCACTCGAACGTTGACAGCGATGAGGTCTTGTACTATTGCAACGACAAGTTCGGTTCACGCAAGGGGATCCAGGAGGGATCGATCACGATCCATCCGCTCGGGATCCCGCACGGACCGCAGCCCGGCGCGGTCGAAGCCTCGATCGGAGCGACGAAGACCGAAGAGCTCGCCGTTATGCTCGATACTTACTACCCGCTCTATCTCACTGAGGAAGCACTCAAGATTGAGGACGCTGACTACTGGAAGAGCTGGCAACCCCGAGGCCGCTAAAAGCGAGGGTTACTGACGCAGTCAAATCTTAAGAAAGTTCATATCGCGCACCATTTGCATAGTTTTATCGTGACTATGCGTGGTTTCTATTCAACTTTGCGAAGGTGGGAACAAAGCGCATTGGCGTCCCGATAGTGACTTCTCGGGAATCCGAGAATGTGTCAGAAGTTTGAAAAAGGTAAGTTCCACGGCAAAATCGAGCACCTCTTAGAGGCAGACGGTTTGGTCGCGGCGATCACGCATCGCAGAAAGGGTCGCATGATCCCGGAGCACATGCATGACTTCGGGGTGTTTGTAACCCTCCTGAGCGGACGCCATCACTGGGTCGACGAGTCCGGAGGGATTCACTGGTCGCTCCCCGGGGCGTGGTACTACTACCCGGCTAACGTCGTGCATAGCCATTCCGCCCCCAAGAGCAACATCATCTCGCTGGGGATCCAGTTCGATCCAAACCTCTTCGGGATCGGCGAAAGCATCCCTGCCGGTGCTTCGGTCGATTGCCCGGAAGCGCGACGCCTCACAGAGGCCCTGCGCAAGGAGCTTGAGCATCCTGACTTGGCATCGTCCCACATGGTGCGAGCAGCGTTCTTCGAACTGGTCGGCTACTTCCTGCGTAGTCCCGAGACGACGGCTCACTTCGAGGCGCCGCAGTGGGTGGAGCAAGCGCGAAGCATTCTCGACTCGAAATTCCGCATGCCGGTGTCGCTGTACAGCCTCGCGCAAGAAGTCTCGATGCATCCCGCGCACCTTGCTCGTAGCTTCAAGAAGCATTTCGGGATGTCGGTCGGCGAGTACGTCCGCGATCGCCGGCTCGAATGGGCCTATAAGAAGCTCGCCAGCTCGCAGTTCAAGCTCTCAGAGATTGCGCTCGCCGCGGGGTTTGCCGACCACGCCCACTTCTCTCGCGCGTTTCGCGCCCGCTATGCGATGACCCCCAGCGAGTGCCGAATTCGCCTGCGCAATCGGGCTGGCTAACCACCCCACGCCATAATGGGGTGGCATGGCTAGCTTCGGACCCATTGCGCCTTTTTATGATCAGCTCATGTCGAGCGTGCCCTACGACATGTGGGTTTCGTACTATGAGCTGCTGCTGCTCCAGCAAGAGGTGAAGCCACGGCGTCTGCTCGATGTCTGCTGCGGCACCGGAGTCGTCACCCAGATGCTCGCCGAGAAGGGGTACGCCATGGCAGGCGTAGACCTAAGCGCGCCGATGATTCAAGTCGCCAAGCAGAAGTGCGCCGATGCGGGACTGAACATTCGTTACGAGGCCATGGACGCAGCCGAGTTCGACCTCGGGATGAAGTTCCACGCCGCATACTCATTTTTCGACAGCTTCAACTACATAACCGATCTCGGTCACCTTCGCAAGGCGTTCCATCGGGTAGCGGCGCATCTGATGCCAGGCGGCTCGTTTGTCTTCGATGTGAACACGGATTACGCATTCGAGGCCGAGATGTTCAACCAGTCGGACACCCGCAAGAAGTCGGCGGTGAAGTACGACTGGAAGGGCGAATACGATGCCGGGACTCGCATCATTCGAGTCAACATGGACTTCTGGGTGGACGGTCAGCCGTATCAGGAAGTCCACATCCAACGGGCACATCGGCACGAGGAACTGATTGAGCTGCTGCGAGACGCTGGCTTCGAAGACCTGATGGCGTACGACTCGTACACGCTCGACCGACCTCGGAAACGGAGCGATCGGATCCACTACACGGCGCGAAAGCCCGGAACCCTATCGCCATAATAAGGCCGTGCCGACCGCCGCATTCACGACTTTGGGCTGCAAGGTCAACCAGTACGAGACCCAGAAGATACTGGAGGGTTTCGAGGCGCTGGGGTTTGAGATCGTCCCTTTCGAAGGGCCGAGCGACGTCTACGTCGTGAACACATGCTCGGTCACCAGCGACGCGGAGCGTAAAAGTCGCTACGTGATCCGTCGGGCGAATCGACACAACCCCAACGCCAAGGTGGTGGTCACCGGCTGCGCGGCGCAGATGGCGTTGAACAAGAGTGAGACCATGCTCGGAGCGGACCTGGTCGTCCCCAACCCCGTGAAAGAGACCTCGGCCACGCTGTTCGCGCGACATTTCCCGGATCTGCTGCCGCCGATCCACCCCGTCGCCGAACCGACCCATGCCCACAACTTTGCGGGCCGTACACGCGCCACGCTCAAGCTGCAGGACGGATGCAGTGTCTATTGTAGCTACTGCAGCATCCCGTACACTCGGCCCAGGATGGTCTCGCGACCTGCGGACGAGGTCCTCGCCGAGGCCAAGAAGCTCGCGCAGATGGGGTACCTGGAGATCGTGCTGACGGGGGTGCTCATTGGCAGCTTTGGGCCGGAGACCGGCAGCGGCGGGCCGAACTTCGTGAGCATGGTCCGGCAGATTGCCGAAGAGAGTGGGATCCCGCGCGTCCGCATCAGCAGCATCGAGATGCAGCAGGTGAGCGATGAACTTATCGATTTGATCTCGGACGGGTTGGTGGTTCCGCACTTGCACATCCCGCTGCAGAGCGGCGACACCCACGTCCTGCGCGACATGAATCGACCGTACGATCAGGACGACTACTTGCGCTTGTGCGAGCGGATCCAGCAGCGCGTCCCGGGGATCAGCCTGACCACCGACATCATGGTTGGATTTCCGACCGAGGATGCTCCTCGATTCGAATCGAGCGTGGAAGTCTGCCGACGGGTCGGATTCCTGAAGGCGCACGTCTTTAGCTTCAGCCCGCGCTACGGCACCGCCGCCGACGCTTGGGGCGATCCCATCCCGCCGGAGGAGAAGGCTCGTCGGCGCGAAGTGCTGATGACCGAAACGAAGACCACCGCCGAGACGCATGCTCAGCACAGCGTCGGACGAACCCTGCGCGTGCTGGTCGAAGGGAAAACCCGCTCCGACGGCGTACTCGAAGGACTCTCGGACCACTACCTCACCGTTCGGTTCGTCGGACCCGCCGCGCTGAGCCGAACCCTGCAATGGGTGCGGATCGACGAAGTGCGCAATGGGGTCGCTTTGGGCGAACGCGTCGGCGCACCGCTGGGCCATAGGTAGACTGATCCCGATGAAGGTTCGCATCGACGGCAATGAAGCCGAACTGCACCCGGTACCCGACGTCCATGTGGCGGAGGTCGGCGATCGGTTGATGGTCCGAACCGCAGAGGGCTCGTTCACGGCTCTGGCCGTTCGCAGCGGTGGCAAGACGTACGTCAGCTACCGTGGTCGAACCTATCTGATCGAGAAAGCCCTACCCGGAAAGCTCAAAGCTGGCGGCGAAGTCAGCGGCGAGCAACGCGCGCCGATGCCCGGCCTGGTGGTGGAAGTCCATGCTCGCGTGGGTGCCACCGTCGAGAAGGGTGAACGGCTGCTGATTGTCGAGGCCATGAAGATGCAACAGTCCATCGTCGCGCCATTTGCAGGGACGGTGAGCGCGCTTCCGGTGGAGAAGGGTCAGCAGGTCGCCGAGGGCGATTTGCTCGTGCGCGTCGACCCCTAGCGCGCAGCCAAGCGCGAGAGCGTCGCAAGCATGATCTGGGTAGTCTGCGCCGATACGGCGAAGACCATCGCCTCTCGATACACCCGCTGCGCCGCATGGTCCGTGCTGTTCGCCGCGCCGCCGGTAGCGACGATAGCAGCCGAAGTACACCGCAGCATCAGGTCGATGGCCCAAGCGCGTAGTTGCAACCGCTCGTCGGTCGTCTCGTCGCCCAGGGCCTGCGACCGTCCAAGTTGATCTCGGCATTGGGCCATTTCGCCTTCGAGGGAGGCGAGGTCGCGCAACGCATCGGTCGATTTTCGGCGCGATGCACCGCCGATCGCTAATTCGAGTCCCGCACGTGCGCAGCCGATGGCGAAGAAACCTTGCAGCGTCACGTTGATCATGTCGTTGCGGTGGATCCAGTTCGGTTCGCGCAGAAACAGCACCTTGCTTGCGTCGAGCTGGTAACCGTCGAATTCGGCAGTGACCGTTTGGGCGGCTTGCATGGCGGCCAAACGCATGGGCTCGGAGTATTGGACGCCCGGGGCGGACTCAAAGGGGATGACGCCGAAGACCGCAGTTCCATCGGGCAGGGCCGCGGCCAAAAGAAGGTGTCGAAACATACCGAACCCCGTCGCCCATGGCAGATGCCCGTCGATCCGGTAGCCACCCGCGGTCGCCTCGGCGCGCAGTACCGGCGGGCCAGCCCGCCGTAGCTGACTGAAGCCGATCCCAATCAGTTCGTCCGGCTGGTGCGCCTGGTGCAGGAGCTGGTCACGCAAAGGGGACGGCTCGCCCTTGCTCAGCAACGAGACCGCGCTTTGATGCTGAGTTTGAAGGAATGCGAGCGCCCCGGAGTGACGCGCCACCAGTTCCTGGAAGTCCCGAAAATCGCGGTCAACAAACCCAGGACCGCCGAATTCTGCGGGCCGGCGCAGGCAGATCAGTCCGGCTTCACACAAACCGTTCAGCGCGCCGTGGAGTAGCCCCGAGTCCGTGTCCATGGCGTTCGCCAGCGGCGAAACCTGGTTTGTGAGGAACTCCTCGGCACCTTTCATCAAGCGCGAGACCGGCATGGTCCATTGTGACCTGCGGACAGCTGGCTTGACCGCTGGACCGCCAAGAAGCTATACTGAAAGTCTTCTCGTGGGGGATTAGCTCAGCTGGGAGAGCGCTTGCATGGCATGCAAGAGGTCAGGGGTTCGAGCCCCCTATCCTCCACCATAGAATTACCCCTTTTGAACCTGCAAAAGTGTTCAAATTCCAGATTCAGGTTCGTGAAATTCCGAATCATAAGCACCCAAACAGGCACCTAGCGGACTGCTTCTGTCCTTGCTTCTGGTTGGGATTGCGCGTACACCTCAACGAGCATCTCTAACGAGTCACCCATGATTCGGGCCGCGACGTTGAAGGGCACTCCGGACTACCCGAACGGCTCAAGGCATCGCGCAGCAGGGCGTGAGGATCGTCCCCCAGCCCTGGCTTTACTTCGCTCCGCTGAATCGCTTCAATTCATTCAGCAAGAAGTCGATGTTCATAAACGGCGCACCGCCCGTTCGCTTCCAACGCACCTTGCCGTTTTTATCGATGAGGATCGTCGAGTGCAGCTCCATGTCCTCAAAGTCATCGAACGACGAGAACTTGCGCGCGTTCTCGTGGGCATTGTCCGATAGGAACTTGATCGCGGACTGATCCAGCGTCGTCGATTGCTTCAGCTGGGCCGGAGTCGCACTGCAAACCGCGAGCATCACCGTATTCAGGTTCTCAAATTCCGGCGCCCGATCGTTGATCGACTTCAGCTGACCCACGCAGTGGACGCACGCTTCGCCGAGGAAGAAGACCAAGAGAACGTTCTTGCCGCGGAAGTCGCTGAGGCGTACCGGCTTGCCGTTTCGGTCCTTCACTAGCAGGTCGGGTGCAGCAAACGGTTCCCAGTTCATCGGTCCGATCCAGTCGAGCTGCTTGGGTTGGTACACGCGCTCGGGTCGCAGCGTTTCCGCGATGGGCTTCGCATTCAGCCCGAGTTTGGTCACTTCGTCAATCCACTTCAGATTCGGGTCCGCTTGGGACCAGACGTAGGCGAGTCGTCCAGCATAGTAGGTCGCCCTTTCCACCTCACCTAGAGCATGGTGGGCGAGCGCTAGCCCCGAGAGCGAAAACCCGTCGTTCTGTTCTGTCTGTAGGGCCTCTTCATAGCACTGGATCGCGAGTCGATTTTCACCCTGCTTTCGGTAGTGGTCTCCCAGCACCCGCATCACCGGCCAGGGCAACGCAGGCGGATCGTTCGTGTACTCTCCTCGGCTACGCAACTGACGTTCCAGCTCCGCCGCATTCAGCATCTTGCGCTGGCCCTCGAGCGTCTTGCCCTCGCCCAAAGTGACGATCGCGTCGATCACGTCAAGCATCAGATCTTGCTCGCTTGCGGGCGCGTCCTTGGGTTTCATCTCCGCGACGATCGCTTTGATATTGTTCACGCGCACCCGCGCCTCGAATGATTTGCCAGTTCCGTTATAGGCAAACGCCTCTGCGAGGTTGCGGAAGGCACCCACAATCGGCCCTTCCCCGCCCCAGTCCACACCATTCGGGGCTAGAATCCGGTCCCACTGTTCGTACTTGACCAGCGCGCGAACGGTGGCCATGAGGCCCTCCATTCGGATCCCACCCGAATCGTCCGAGTTGTATTCCGGATCGCGAGGGGCGGCCAGCATGTCCGCCGATCCCTGGAACGAGGCCTTGGCCATGCCGAGCTGCTCCTGGATGTAGCAAAGGTAGTTGCGGTTGTGCGGATAGTTCCAAGTCTCAAACGGCAACGCAAGCCGCTCGTTCATGTACCGCAATTCGGTTCGGGTCGCCGAATCCATGGCGATCGCCGCCTCGTGCCACATGCCGATCTTGCTATAGATATGGCCGGGCATATGCATGGCGTGGCCGACCCCAGGGGCCGCCTTGCCGTACAGATTGCAGCTCAGCAGTGCCTGCTCGGGCGAGACGCCGTCCCAATTGTGAATGCTGGCGTGGTGCGCCCCGGGGTGCATCGGATTCTTATCGAGGACTTGCTGGATCAGCAGTTGATTGGCAAATGCGCTCCCCTGACCGATGTTGTACAGGGCGAGCATACTCTTGGCTTCGATGTCTTCGGGGTACTTGACGACGATCTTCTGAAGCGCAGCGACCATCGTCTTAGCCCGCTCCTTGACGTCCGGCGCGTAAGTCTGCTCCCACGCCTCGATGTACATCCGCTCGCGCTCGGTGACCTGCGACTTGCGGCGCACCGCCTCGCTCAAGAAGGTTGTGTATCGGCCAAACGACTTCTCATCATAGGTCGGGACCCTTACCGAGAACCAATTGAACCCGCAGCGGGCCAGTCCCCAGTACGCCATCGCGTTCTCGGGCTCAAGTTTCAGGCACCAACGGAACGACCGCTCGGCCTCCTCGAACCAGAACGAATGGAGTAGAGCTGTCCCCTGGCTAAACCACTTTTGCACCTCCGGGCTCTTAGTGGTGATCGGGAATGGCGTATCGCCAATCCCCTGCATGACCCACGGCCGGGTCCGCATGCCGGAGTCAAACGCTGAACCGTGCTTCGAGTGGCCGGGTAGATCGTCCGCAAGGGCAAGAGATGAGACGAGGACAAGAAACGCTGCACATAGAAATTTCATGGCACAAACACAACTGCATCCACGTTACCTGGGACGCGGGACCCGCCCAGCAGTGGCTGTGCAGTATCGCACTCTATGGCTCTAGGCCACTCGATGAGCCAGCAAACTTGGCTCGGTGAGAACTCATGTCCATTCCAGCGGGTCCGGAGCCGCAAGACTTTTTTTGTGACTTATTTGACAAAATTGCAGACTTAATATATCCTATGATGTGAACCAGCAAGATTGTGGTCCAGTTCGTGGCCGCGGGGGTTCAAGGAGAAGAGAGGATGACACTAAGTAAATGGTGGTCCGTTCTGGGCCTGTTCGCGACTTCAGCGGTCGCCACCGCAACCGCCTTGCCTTTCGCCATTGCCGAAGCAAAGGCCGCCTATCAGGGGACGTCTTCTACCCCGTCCGCGGCAGGCCTGTTCTTTCCGCAAGCCGTCATTCCGGCCAGCGTGAGTAACCGAGCCTACGTGCCCAAGAGCGGCTCGACCGGGTTTGGGGACGGCACGCGGGTGGTCGCTTACGATGACGCCGACGCCATGGCGATGACGACGATCCCTGGGGTCGATGGCGCGTACGCCCGGGCGGGCGGATGGTCACCCGGCGGTGGACCACCGAACGGCGTTTTCGCAGAGGCCAGCATACGCATTCACTCCAACTGGGTCGCTACCGGACCGACGGCGACGACACTCATTGATCTCTTTAGCTTTTTCGACGGGTACTTGTACGCCTCGTCGAACTCCGCGACGTCCGACAAAGTCTGGGCGAGCGTCAAGGTGGAAATGACGCTGGAAAGCTCGATGGGCGTCACCAGCCTGTTCTTGGCCGATGGCAATTTGAACCTAAAGAACGGGCTCACCACGTCGCTCACTACAAACAACGGTTGGTCGGCAGCGGGATGGAACAGCTCTTGGACCAATTCGACTGGAACGATGACGTCAACAAACGGGCACGACTTCCTTTGGGACCAGCACTACGTGGAGAACATACAGGACATCGTCGAAGTACCAACCGGAGAAGTGATCGGGCTGGACTACAAGATGACGGTCACCGCTCAGAACGACCAAGGCCCGTTCGAGATCTTTTCCACATCGGATTACTCGCATACGGCCGATCTGGACCTGCGGACCCACCGCGCGGGGTACTCCATCCGTGAGGTGAACCTCGCGGTGCCGGAGCCAGACACGAACCTCACGCTCGGCCTGGGGTGCCTTGCGATTACGACCTATCGGAGACGCAGAGCCAGAAGGTAAGTTACTCGGCGGGCTTGACCGGGCCTAGGCGCAGCAGCGACGGCGACATGGTGGGCAGCTTGAGTTCTTGCCCTGGCATGTCCGTGGACTTATCAGACGTAAAACGCAAGTCTCGAAAGTTGTCAGTCAACTCGATCGACGACATGCCAGGTAGCTCTTGCTCCGCCCAATCAATGAAGATGTCGTTCGCGATGTCACCTTGGCGGCCACTGGAGGCGCGGTGTCGGATCTCGCTGATCGCCGCGGCCAGCGGTTTGTTGTTCAGCATCTTGGAGTCCAGCGCGACGGTCTTGTCTTGGTCAGTCCACACGCCTTGGAACGTGTAGGGACCATTCACGAACGTGAATGAGCCATCCGCATTGAAGTCGAACTTCTTGCCGCTGCCGACTTCCGAACCCGAGGCGACCTCGCGCCGATTCTTGCTGTCCCCCAGCCCCGAGGTGTCCTTTATCACCCATGGGCCGATAACGAATGCGCCCAGCGTCTTGCACCTATCCTGAGAGAAGGTGGGTGCCTGGTCGCCGAGAATGCCCATCACGGGCTCGGCTGCCTTCTGTTGACACCCAGCAACGACGAGAGCCACTACAACGCAGAAGCCAATAGAATGTCTCATTACTGATCAATTCTGCGATGAGACCCACGAATCCTTGTACGCTTGTTGGGATCGGAGCGCTTTATTACGTACACGAGCCCATCGAAGTCAGTGAAATGATCGACAAACCGTTGGCATCGAATTTTGCGAATTGGATTTTGCTTGCGGAGGCCCCACGCGTCTAAGCACACCGTGTGAAATAGTAGCACGCTTCCCCCTGCTCAAAGAGCTACGGGGGAGCGTGTTACGCCCCTTGCAGAGCGCTAGTGAATAACACTCACTTCTTGTCTTGCGTGAA
This sequence comes from Chthonomonas sp., assembly GCA_016788115.1. NCBI lineage: Bacteria > Bacillati > Armatimonadota > Chthonomonadia > Chthonomonadales > Chthonomonadaceae > Chthonomonas > Chthonomonas sp. The sequence goes on from JAEURR010000005.1 coordinate 314,207, forward strand.
CTCGTTGTGAACGGTCTTGCCATCTTCGGTGATCACGACATGATGGTGTCCTCCGGCCTCCTTGTCCACTATAATGAAGTCAGTGGTTGTCTCCCCTGTATCCTTGTGAGTTCCAGAGGTGACCTTGACGGTAGCATATTCATTGTCTGACTGGATGTCTCTTGGCATAGTTGCCTCCTGCAGATCCCATAGCTTCTGGATCTACATTTCTTATCACGTCAGTTGGTTGGTGGTTGTTTCGCTCTTGTCAACACTTCGCATGTCGCTCAGCGATTCGGATGAAACGCAGTATCAGGCTTTGGGAGCTACGATTTCTCGAATCCACGAATCCGGCGCAGAAGTCGCAAGCTCGTTGTTGCAACTCCAGTACTGGAGCTCTGATCCATTGCCCTTTAGGTCGGACGGGACAAGCATCAAATCATGCCGCTCCAGTGGCACCGCCTCGACCGACCTAAAATGCGATAGCGAGTCGTCCGGCCAGTACAAGCTCAGCGTTGGAAATTTACATACGCCACACGATGTAGCGCAGCAAGCAATGAAAGCAATGTAACGTTGGTCGCCGCCGCCGCGGCAAGCCGTGCATGCACCACCGATACGCTGATCGATATCGCTACGAATGTGGTAGCCAACGACGTGAGGCAGAGCCAAGAAACGCTCTCCTCCACCGCTCTGTACCCCTCCCTAACTATCACCCCGCGTCCTCGTCCAACGCATCGCGCCACTTGCCTTCCTTCAGCCGGGCGCTGAGGTCCTCTGGCATGGGTCGGTTGCGGGTCGCCCGTAGCTGGGTCAGCGTCTCGCGTAGGCGGTCCAGGAACCGGCCGCAGCGCGGGCAGCGTGCGGCGTGCGCCAACGCGTACCACCGCTGCCAACCTCGGCCGGTGCCGTCGGCGGCCTGGTGGAGCATCTTCTCCATGTGTCGGCACGGGGGTCCTTCTTGATCGTGTGTTTGCTTCATCCAAGTTCCTCAGGCAAAGTCGGTGGTCTCACCCAATCGGCGGACGAGTCGGGCGCGAAGCATGTTTCGCCCCCGGTACAGGCGCGAACGCACCGTTCCCGCCGGGCAGTTCATCGCCTCGGCAGCCTCTTCGTAGCTCATCTCCTCGATATCGCACAGGGCGACCGCAAATCCGTACTCTTCGGGAATCTGCGCGAGCTCAGCGATCACTGACTCGCCGATGGCGCGCCAGTCGATGGCTTCCCAAAACCCCTCGGCGCTCGGCTCGGCCACGTCGTCCAGCGCTACCGTCGCGCTCGCAGATTTCTTGCGGACCGAGCTCAGGTGTTCGTTGCGCATGATCTTGATCATCCAGCTACGCGGGTGCCGACCATCAAAGGCGTGCCACGCCTTGGCGGAAAGGTAGAGCGTCTGCGCCACCAAGTCTTCGGCGTCGGTCTGATTGCCGGTGAGCGCCTGGGCGAGTCGGTAGAGCACGGGTAGATCCGATTCCACAACCGACTCGAATCGGGGTTTCGGGCTGGCCTTTTGTCGAAACAGGGTCATGAGATTTGAAAGGTCTGTGGCTCGCCCCTCGCTAGGAAGGACGAGCCAAGCGGCGCGCGCGGACTTAGTGAACCATGACCACTTTGTCGAACTTCGCTTCGCCAAGCACGACCTCGGCGTAAGAGCACCAGACCTGGACCTTTGCGACGCTCGTGATGTACTTGGGTAACCGGATCGTCAGGTTTGTCTTGTCGCCCGCGATGCGGAACTGATTGAGCAAGTACACGTTGCCCTTGGCGTCCACGATCTGCCAGTGCGGGGCGGGGCTCTTGGGGAGCGCGAAGTCCTTGCTGACCGAGAGCATCCCAACGCCCTTGTCCATGCTGAACGAGACGGTCCCTCCGTTCACTTCCACGCCGTGGAACGCGCCGGAAGTCACCGGCTTGGCCATGGTCATGCCGTGCTGATCCATTCTTTGACCGGTCTTCATGTCTTGGGCCATGGCGGCCGGGGTGGCGAATGTGGCAAAGGCCAGAGCGACGATGAGTGTGTTGAGGGTTTTCATGGTTGTTTCCTTGATTTGAGCGAATGCGGTTAGAGAAGAGAAGCCTTCTTGGTGCGTTCTTGGTCCGAGCGAAGCGACGCGGTTGCGATCGGCTTGCGGGTCTCCGGGTTGAAGAGGATCACGCTGCGGTAGAGCCACGCATCGATCTCCTTTGAGACGGCGAACTGCTGGGTGCGCTTGCCTGCCTTCCAGGTACCGAGCTTGACCTTCGTGAGCGAGTTGAAATCGTACGACTTGCCCAGGCGTTCGGCCTTGACCAGGTACACGTCCGCCGCCTTGAGCCCTTTGGGTCTGAACTCGCTGATGCTCAGCACTCGACCGTTGTTGGCCTCGAAGAGGCCTGCAAATCCGCCCCCGCGGAGGGAGCCGGAGGTGACCCGGATCTCGGCGCTGATGGTCTGGAAGGACGTCTGACTTGAGTTGAAGGAGATGGGCTTCGCGGTCGGCTCGATCTTCGCCCCACCGAAGCTGACGTTGAACCGCTTGCACCAGATCGTGACAGACTCGTATTGGTCGGTCATGGTGCCGTTGGGCAGTGTGTAGTTCTGGTCGCCTTCATTACCCTTGATCACACCGAGGTCGAGGGCTGACCCATTGTCGAATATCTTCGGGTCGTCGCTGCGGGTGAGCAAGACGTGAACGTCGGGCCCGTTCGAAGTCTTGAAGTTGGAAAGACGCAGTATGGGCTTGCCGTCCACCCGGAGGATCTCGGCCATGCCAGTCGTCTCGTGAGCATACGAAGCGAACATGCCCTTACCGAGCTGCTGGATCGCTTGGCTGCTCGAGACCGGGAGCGACTCTTGGACGTGTTTGTTGACGAAGGCGAGCTCGGGGCGGAATGCGTACCAGCCGAGGACGACTGCGGGTGCGCCCACCGCGAGGAGAATATGCTTGGTTTTGGCTTGCATGTCATCGGAAGGTTCGATGGGTGCAAAACGACTCCAAGAATATTGAGAGATTGTTTGGCTAGGTTCAAAAATGGCTCGCTGGTTCGGGAACGACCAAGAACATGCAATCTCGCTGACCAACCCGTGAAGTGCCCTGCACACTATTCAACTGCGGTTGTGTGCTGTGTGTTCTTTGGTTGCGATGTCCGGGTTAGGCTCGGCAACGATCGTTGCCATTGGCACCGTCATTGCGCCGGAACCTCGGTTCACCACCGGGCTTCTGCTTCTAGCGTCGATCGGGATGCTCGTGCGCCGCAAGAAACGCGGCTAAGCGCAGTTCTTAGCTTGCACCACCTGGCCTAGACCCCACGGTCCAGGCCAGGTTTCGTTGCGCCCCAAGATATGCGCAAGAATGCCACAATTTATGCATGGCTACCGCAAACCGATCCCATCACGATCCAGTTTCGACCGCGGGCCAGCAGCACCGCCGTCGCTCATGGGCCGAGCCTTACAAGATCAAAATGGTCGAGCCCATCCGGATGACCACGCGCGAGCACCGTGCAGAGGTGCTTGCCGCCGCTGGCTACAACACCTTCCTGATCCCTTCGGACGACGTCTACATTGATCTGCTCACCGACTCGGGGACGAGTGCTATGAGCGACTGGCAGTGGGCGGGGATGATGCTCGGCGACGAGGCGTACGCCGGAAGCCGAAATTTCTATAAGCTCGAGTCCACGGTCCACACGTACTATGGCTACAACCACCTGATCCCTACCCACCAGGGCCGCGGCGCAGAAAACATTCTGAGCCAGATCACCACCAAGCCGGGCGACGTGATCCCAGGCAACATGTACTTCACGACTACGCGGTTCCACCAGGAGCACGCGGGCGCGACGTTCATGGATGTCATCGTGGACGAAGCACACGATCCTACGGCCGAACTGCCATTCAAGGGGAATGTCGATCTGAACAAGCTTGAGGCCGTCCTCAAGGAGCATGGGCGAGAGAAGATCCCTTACCTGAGCTTAGCGGCCACAGTGAATATGGCGGGAGGGCAGCCGGTGAGCATGGCGAACTTGCGAGAGACCCGGCTGCTTTGCAACCGGTACGGAGTGCCGATCATGCTCGACGCCACCCGCGCCGTCGAGAACGCGTACTTCATCCAACAACGTGAGCCGGGCTACGCCAACTACTCGGTCGCCGAGATCCTCCGCGAGTTCTGCTCGCACACGGACGGCGGGACCATGAGTGGCAAGAAGGATCCGCTCGTCAACATTGGGGGTTGGCTGTCGCTGAACGATGACGTTCTCGCCGAAAAGGCGCGCAATCTCGTGGTCGTGTACGAAGGGCTCCATACGTACGGCGGTATGGCCGGGCGCGATATGGAAGCCATGGCCCGCGGCATCGTCGAGTCTGTTCAAGACGACCACATGCGTGCGCGCGTCGGCCAAGTCGAGTATCTAGGCGAACTGCTGATCGAGTGGGGTGTGCCCATTGTGCGCCCCATCGGGGGCCATGCGGTGTACCTTGATGCCCGCGCGTTTTTCCCCGATATGCCTCAGGAAGCTTTCCCAGCCCAGACTCTCGCCGCCGAGTTGTATTTGGACAGTGGCGTGCGGTCTATGGAGCGGGGGATCGTCTCGGCGGGCCGCGATCACAAAACCGGGCTGAATCACGCGCCGAAACTAGAACTCGTTCGGCTGACTTTGCCACGGCGGGTCTACACCCAGGCGCACATGGACGTCACGGCCGAATCGGTTCTGAGCGTCTTCCAGTCCAAGAACAAGCCAAAGGGACTGGAGATGGTGTACGAACCCGAGAGCCTGCGATTCTTCCAAGCGAGGTTCGAGCCACTGGATTAGCGGCATTTCATGACCGGTTCAGGGCAACATTCCGCCGGAACGGGGAATCTAATTGCTACGTCAAGCATTCGTAGAGGATAATGCCTCTATCTCCTATGAAAACACTCACGCTTCTCCTCGTCGCGGGAACCCTCCTGGCTCAACCCGCACCCCCGTTGACCTTCGATATGAAGGACCCGAAGGGTGTCAGTGGCCTTAGCCTGAAAATCGATTCGTTGCTGGAGCCCGTGCGTGGTCATGCGAATGGCGTGTCCGGTTCAATCGTCTTCGACCCTGCCAAGCCCGAGAAATCCACGGGCAAGATCGTAATTGACGCAAGTTCTGTGACCCTCGGCAGCGCCGATATGACCGGAGCCATGCATGGCGATTGGTGCCTGGAAGTAGCGAAATACCCGACCATGACTTTCGTTGTGACCAAAATCGACCGGGTGAAGAAGACTGGCGAGGGTCAGTGGAACGCGCGGGTTAGCGGCGATTTCACGATCAAGGACGTCACGCGCTCGCTCACTGCAAACGCATCGGTGAGCTATCTGCCGAACATGATCAAGAAGCGCGGCGGCTTGCGCAGAGATGGAGACCTGCTGAAGATCGTCAGCAAGTTCTCGATCAAGCGATCGGACTACAAGGTTAGCCCCGATCTGAGCACGGACCTCATCGGCGATACGATCGAGATCGACCTCGCGACCATCGGCGTCGCCCCCAAGTAACCATGACAAGTCTCTTGGCCGCCGCTCTCATCGCCGCTCTGCCCGCACCTGGGCTCGCTGTGGGCGATAGCGTCTCTCCCTTCGAGCCGTACTGGATCAACGGCGACTACGCAGACACCAACATGTGCCCCGTGTGCGAGTACACCATCCAGCCGATGGTGTACGTGTGGACACACGGGAGCGGCGCCAAGACGCTCCAGAAGATCGTGACCACGATCGACGCCATCGATGCAGCGGCTCCCGAAGAGTCGCTGCACACCTTCCTCGTCGAGGCGAACCAAGAGGCCAATGACAAGGCGAGCATCGCGCGGCTTCGGGGCTGGGCCGACGCCTGGAAACCCCAAGCCATGGCGTTCCTCAGCCGCCCGGTCAAGCTCAAGGTCCTGATGAAAAACTACAAGCTCGAAGAGCACGAGCGGTGGAAAACAGTGGTTTACGTCGTGAAGGGCCGCAAGGTCACGCAAACGTTCGTCGACCCCAGCGAAGAGGCTTTACCAGAGATTTCTGCGGCGATCAACGCAATTCTTGCCCCTTAGCACGAGAACTTCCGTCACATCTTGGGCGGTGCAGACCGATCAAGGGTATGAGAGCAATCACCCTCGGCTTCACGATGATCGCGACGATTGGGTCAGCATCCGCGACGCTTTTTCTGGTCAACTCGCCCGCGACGTACCTGCGCGCGTTTGGTGAGGCACCGTTCGCTGCCAATGCAATCAACTTGAACGCAAACGGATTCTTCGCGGGGCAGACCGTCCTGCTCAAGCGGGCTGGCTCATGGAACCACCTGGGCGGTCCTACCCCGACCGACTATGGACTGAGCTGTGTCTTTAGTTCGAGCTCCGCGTTGCTCGGCCCGAACAATCTGAACCGTATTCCTGGTGCGATCGATGCCGGGCCTGATTGGGTCAGCCCGAACACCCAGATCGGTGGCTTCTCGACGGACATCGCCGAGGATTTCCAGGTCGATAACAACACCGGGACGGCCAACGGCATCGTCCTAACCATCCCGGCGGGCGCACAGTACATCTTCTGTACCGCGCAGGACAACTTCTTCTCGGACAACAACAACACGACCGAGTTCTATCTGTCGATCCAGCCGGTACCCGAACCCGGGACGCTCGCGGCTCTTGCGGTCGGAGCGGGATTGTTGCTGAGACGACGTCTGAAACGCTAACTGCGTGCGGAGGTCTGCTTGCTGCACGCCGTAGAACCTGGCGTGCCAGGGTCCTCTGCGCTGGTTTGGCTAAGGCGTGATGTGCGTCTGCACGATCACGCCGCGCTCGCGCTGGCAACGGCCCACTCGCAGCGGGTGGCAGTCTGCTTCGTTTTCGATACGAACATCCTTCGCGCGTTGCAGGATCGCGACGACCGACGCGTGCAGTTTCTGCTCGACTCGCTCGCCGAAGTGGACTCCGAGCTGCGCCGCTCGGGGTCGCGGCTCTTGGTGGCCCATGGCGACCCAGTAGTCGAGATCCCTCGCATTGCGACCATGCTGGGCGTTGAACGCGTAGTCACGAATCGCGATTGGGAGCCTTACGCAATCGAGCGTGACCGGAAGGTGGCCCACGCACTGACATCGCTCGCGATCGATTTCGTCTTATCCAAAGATCACCTCGTTCTTGCACCCGAAGAGATCTTGAGCGGCGGCGGCACCCCATTTCGCGTGTTCACCCCATACAGCAAGGCGTGGCTCGCCGCATGCACGTCCGGCGACATCGCCGAGCGACCAGTCCACCAAAATCGGTGGTGGCCCGCCGATCGATTGGACGTGCCCGGGACCGAACTGCGCAGCTTTGAAGACATCGGCTTCCGGCCCCCGACCGTGCCGGTGCTCGCCGGAGCCGCCCATGCCCGAGTCACGCTTGATCGCTTTCTACGGAAGATTGATGACTACGCCGACCGACGCGATGAACCCGCCGCCGAAGCGACGAGCGGTCTGAGTATCCACCTGCGGCACGGCACGATCTCAGTTCGAGAATGCTTCCGCGCATCCATGGAGAGATCGAGCGCAGGAGCCAGGTCATGGACCCGCGAGCTCATTTGGCGCGAGTTCTATCAGATGATCTTGGGCCAATTCCCGCACGTGGTGGACCGGTGTTTCCGGCACGAGTTCGATAGCGTACGGTGGGAAGAGAACCTGGAACTGTTCCACGCTTGGACGGAAGGGCAAACCGGCTACCCCATCGTGGATGCGGCCATGCGCTGCTTCAAGGCGACCGGCTGGATTCACAATCGGCTCCGCATGATCACCGCGTCGTTCCTGACGAAAGATCTACTCCTCGATTGGCGGCTCGGGGAAGCGTACTTTGCCCGATTGCTGCTCGACTTTGACTTAGCCCAGAACAACGGCGGGTGGCAGTGGTGCGCGGGCACAGGGGCCGACGCTCAGCCGTACTTCCGCATCTTCAATCCCACCCTCCAAAGCAGGAAGTTCGATCCGAAAGGGGAGTTCATTCGCGCCTGGGTTCCCGAGTTGCAGGGTCTGTCGGATCAGCAAATCCATGAACCGGCAAATCTCTCCTCATTCGATCTTCTTGCGGCCGGGGCGCAGCGCTACCCCCGTCCGATCGTGGACCACGGAGCCCAGCGCAAACGAGCGATTCAGATGCTCAGCCGCGCGACGTCATAGTACTGCTCGCGGAGCGCCATGGCGACCACAAGCCCACGCTCGTGGGTGAGCGAAACGTGGACGCGCTCCGAATGGTCGATCCCGAACACATGCGCTCGGGGCTCGCCGTGAGTACCACGGGTGATCTCGGCGGCATGCCACGAGTGCAGCCATGGGCAAGCTTTTTTGATCGCCTCCTTCATGGCCCAACGCCCGGCCAAGAACCGCACCCGGTCGGGCTCTTGGGCAAGGGCTTCGAGCTCCAGAACCGTCAATATCCTCGAGGCGAACCTGGGATGCTCCGCTGCAGCCGCAATCCGGTCAATCTCTACTACGTCAACGCCAATACCGAGGATCATCGATTTGCGTCCCTCATGAGCTCGGCGATGTCCACTAGATTGATCTCGTCATCGGTGACCTGCTTGATCGAGGCGTCGAGCATGATGCGGCAGAACGGGCAACCGACGGCCACAGTTTTCGCGCCGGTAGCCAGAAGCTCCTCGGTGCGCCGGGTGCTCGGTCGCTGGTCGGGCTCTTCTTCCATCCACATCCGGCCGCCGCCCGCACCGCAGCATAACGTCTTGCGTCCATGGTGCTCGGGCTCGGCGATCGCTTTGCGATTCGTGCTCTGGGTGACCATCTGTACCAAGATGGGCGCGCCGCCGTTCAGCGAGGTGCTTTCCCCGAGAACCGTTCGGGGGGCGTCGCTCTCGTCATTGATGCGGGCCAGATAGCACGGGTCATGGTACGTGACGTCCCCCTTGAGCGGGCTCGCGGACTTGAGCTTGCCCGCCTCAATCAACTCGCGGAGAAGCTGCGAGTGGTGTACGACGTCGTACTTGCCGTCGAACTGCGGGTACTCATTGAGCAGGGTGTTGAAGCAGTGCGGGCAGGCGGTGACAATCCGCTTGAACTCGTACTGCGCAAAGACGGCGACGTTCGTCATGGCCTTCTCTTGGAAGAGAAACTCGTCGCCAATGCGGCGCGCGGGGTCGCCCGTGCAGGTCTCTTCTTGGCCCAAGCATGCGTAGTTCACGCCCGCCTTAGCCATAAGCTCGGCCATGGCCTTGGTCGTTCGGACCGCGCCCGGGTCGGTCGCACCCGCGCAGCCAACCCAGAAGAGAACATCGAACTGTTTCTTCTCACGGGCTAGGGGGACATCCAAACCCGTCATCCACGATTCACGCTCGTTGGCGGGGGTCCCCCATGCGTTCCCCGTCGAGGCGGTCTGTCGGAGGACGGTCGCAGCGGTCCCACTCAGCTTGCCCTCGGCCACCAGGTTGCGGCGCGTATCGACGATGAGATCGACGTGACGGATCAGCACCGGACAGGCTTCCACGCACGCGTTGCAGGTCGTACATGCCCACAGCGACTCCTCGCTCACGCGGGGAGCGACGGCCTCCCCCACGGTGATCGCATGGTGAATGTCCTGAACGATCATCTTCGGGTTAAGCTTCTTGCCCGCGCCGTTGGCGGGGCAGACTTCCGTACAGCGGCCGCACTCCATGCACGCATCGAGTGACATCAGGTGCCAGCGAGAGAACTCACTGGGCATCTCGACTCCGATCTTGCCCGTCTCCTCGACCTCTTCCATCGAGATCGGCGCGAGCTGACCCATGGGCTTTGCGGGAGCTCCGGCCGCACTTGCGATCGCCATGACGATATGCTTTAGGCGCATGTGCGGCAGACCCGCGATGAACACCATGACCAGCGCCGCATGGAACCACCAAAGGGCAACGTATGTAGACGCCGAAACATCGGGCATCGCCTTGGACATCGAAAACCCGACCCACGAGACCCAGTCCCAAGTCTGCGGGTTGTTGCGGATACGGGCCGCTTCGAGCACGTATCCGGTCACACCCAAGACCAACAGCAGATAGAGAGCCCACAGATCTTTCCACCCATGACTGATGACCGAAAGTCGAAAGGCGTGGCGCCGGGCGAGGGCCCAAACGACGCCGATGATCAGGAACAGTCCGAGCGAATCGAAAAGCCCCTCGTAGATCAGATAGTACGTGCCGACGTGGAATTTGAACGGCGAATAGGTGTTGATGCCGAGCAGGGTGGTGGCGATGAAGAGTGAGACGAACCCGTAGAAAATGAACAGGTGCATCGGCGCGCCGGATTTGGGCCGCGCATTCATGACCTTTCGCTGGCCAAGAATGTAGCTCACGATGTTGCGAACGGGCGTTGGCTTCCAATCGATGGGCTTGCCATGACGCCAGTACCGCGCACGCTCAAAGAACCGCCATGCCGCATAGGCGCATGCGCTGAGGATGAGCACATAGAACACGACCTTGTGGCCACTGCCCATGTGCAAGAACTCGGCTCGAGTCGGTTGCACGAATCGAATTCTATCTGATCAACGAGGATGCGCGGGGTCGCGGACGACTTTGCCCACTTGGCCGATCGGTGCGACCAAGATTTCGTCTTTGCGATCCGCAATCCATTCGAGGAGAGTCGCGTGGTCGGCGCGGTCAATTCCGGCCTCACCGGTGCCGATCCCTTCGAACGCAAAGATGAGCCATGCACCTTCTTCGAGAGCTCGGTGCGCCACCGCGGTCAGCATCGTGGCGTCCATGCCATCGGTGTTTACCGCGGCAAGCCGCTTGGGGCTCAACGTATCGACGAAGTTAAATCCGTCGTGCGGCACACGCACGAACTCGGCCACCTCGCGGCTGTAGGTCGGAGTCTCGGCTGCCACCACATTTGCTGACCTACCAAACGCCTCGTCGAAGAAGCTACGACCCTCGGGTTCAAAGCCCATGAGCCCAAGTTCGTGCCCTAGCGCAGGGAGAGCTTGCCAGCGTGCGAGCTGCTCAAGGGCGGCAGCAGGTTCCAGAAGGAACGTTGCGTGCAAGTGCAGACGCTCTAGCAGGGGGACCACCACTTCGAGGTGACCGTAGTCCGCACCATCGTAGCTTAGGCTGATGGCGCATCGAGCGGAGTTAGGCCACGGGCTACCGACGCCCGGTTTCTGGGGCACTTTGCGCTCCGGGAAGGTTCTCCGTCGCCTTGGGAAGCTCGGCCTTCGACTGTTTGTCCGCGCCACTCAGCGAGTCGGAGGAGGGTGCGCCCTCGATGTCGCTTGGAATCGTATCGGAGGGCACGATATTGCTCGCGGCGGCGGGGGCTCCGCCCGTTCGGCGGAAGATCATTTCCGTCGACGACTGGCCTTGGTCAAACTTGAACTCGGTCCCATCGGTGATGAGTTCGAAATTGAGCGGCTGGGCATACTGTTCCACGCCGACAATGTCCTGGCCGTCGGGCCCCTTAGGCGTCTTTGCGCGCGCCTCATCAAGGGTCACTCCCATGATCGTAATCGGGTTCAGTTCCAAGAAACCGCTGACGATCCGGAAGTTGCCAGCCAGCTTCACACCCAGCATGTTGAGCGTGTACAGACCGTCTTTCTTGAGGTTCAGGATCACTGCGCCGTACTTGGAGATCGCCGCTTCCTGCGCGGCCAGAACCTGCCCGATGTTGGCACCCGCACCCGCGGGCACACGAATGGTCGCTTTCCACTCGCCTAGGAACTTATCCATCGTGGCTTCGGTGGCCACAACCCCCGAGCTACCGCGGCTACCCGCGAGTCCCGCGGAAGCGCTCGACTTCTTGGGTAGGAAGTAGCCGTCTGGGGCGGGCGGCATCTTGGCGTTGCCCATATCCTTTGCGCCGTCTTTCCAGTTGCAGCCTGCAAGGAGGGCTGCCGCCAGCGCGAAGTAGAAGATGCGAGTGGAGTTCATAGGCAATCAGTGGAAACATCGGGTTCGATGTTCACGTTCCCATAGTATTCCCGAATAGCTCGATGTGCATGCGAGGCGAGAGTCGCCACCCTCTGGCGATACACAGGGGAACGAGCGCGCGCATCCCCTCTGTGAGCCGCGATGACTCGACGCCTTCGGGCATCAACATCACCTTGCCAGGCTCAACGTCCCCGAGCAATCGGAGCGTCGATTCGATCTCTATCACGTCCGCTTCCTGAGTCTCGGGAGCGACCACAAATTTGAGCTGATAGTCGTAGCGACCTATCAGGTCGCGGACAACATCGGGTTGGAAGCGCGTCTGCTCATGCCGGATTCGCCAGGGTCCCTCGGGCGTCGAATTTGCGAGTTTCGGACTGATGGACATGAGATCGCAATCAAGCTCGCGCATGACGGTTCCGGCGGTCTCGATGGTGATCTGGAATCCCCTTGCTTTCAGCTCACTTGCGAGCGCCACGATCGGGTCGAACAGCATGGGCTCCCCCCCGGTGAGCACGACGTACCTACTTGGAAAGCCGCACACCTGCTCCAAGATGGAGTCGAGTTCCAGCACTGGCCCGGTCGGGTCCCAACTGGCATAGGGTGTGTCGCACCAGTGGCATCGGAGGTTGCAACCGCTCACCCGAACGAATACGCTCGGCATCCCCACCAGGCCGCCCTCGCCCTGAACGCTTTCAAAGATTTCCGCGATGCGCAGGCGGCTCATGATCCCACAAGCACCGGGTCCCTCTGACCGAGCGATTCGAAAGCTCGCTTGCGGATGAGGCATGAATCGCACCGGCCGCAGGCGCGCTCCCCGATGGGGTCATAACACGAATGGGTGATCCCGTAATCGACCCCGAGCCGCTGACCGAGCTGGATGATCTCGACTTTGGTCATGGCGATGAGGGGCGCATGCACCGTCATCCTTTGGCCAGAAACGCCCGCCTTCGTCGCGAGATTCGCCAGTGTTTCGAACGCCTCGATGAACTCGGGCCGGCAATCCGGATAGCCGCTGTAATCGACCGCGTTCACTCCGACAAATAGGTGCCAAGCCTCAAGGATCTCCGCCAATCCCAGCGCCACGCTCAGCATGACCGTGTTGCGAGCGGGGACGTATGTCACCGGGATCTCTGCGCTCATGGCGTCGTCGGTACGGTCTTTCGGGACGGCGACTTCGGATGTCAGCGCCGAGCCTCCAAACTGGGCAAGCGGGATCTCAAACAGTCGATGACTGGCAGCCCCCAGAGCCTCGGCCACACGCTCGGCGGCACGGAGTTCAACCGCGTGGCGCTGTCCATAACTGATCGTGAGTGCGTGGCATTCGTACCCGGCATCCCGAGCCACCGCCAGGACTGTCGCTGAATCGAGCCCCCCGCTGAGGAGGACCACCGCGCGCCTTACTGATTCGCCCATTTGTTGATGAGCCACCAGCACGCCTGGTCGTGCGGCATGAACTTGGGGTGAGTGATGATCTCGAACGCGGGCAAGTAGCCCAGTGATCCGTCGCCGTACTGCCGAATTTGTTTCATGACGCGCTCGATGTGCTCCTTGGCGACGCGGCACCGCTCGATATCGGCGAGGCTCCCGCCAACTCGGGCGTGGGTGCGCCGGGCGACACGGGACAGCTCATCGAAGACCGTGCGCGATGCCGTAAGCTTGGCGACGGCCGCTTCGGTGCGTCCGGCTGCGTACTCCTTGCGTGCCATCTCGGCCATACGGACAAATTCGATCGCGCTGCGCACGAAGACGGTCACGCCTTGCTCGGCCTCGCCCGGTGCCGTCAGCAGCGCTTCTTCGCACACCCGCAAGGCTTGGTCTCCCACCTCGCCGCAAAGTTCGTCGGCGTGGTGCATCCAGGCAAGGAACGGGTTGGCATTGAGCAGGAGCCGCACCTTCAGCGAACTGCGGATCTTGCTCGGTGTGAAGGTGCCGCCGCAGTTCGCGAGGCCGTCGGACATCAGCCGCGCCCAACGACCGGACTCGGGCGACACACTATCGTACGCAGCGAAGAAGCTCGCTCCGTCGGTGATGCGCTCTATCCGCTCTTCATTGAGGATGTCGCCGCACGCCTTCAGCGCTGGAAAGAGCGTGTCGTATGAGCCCATCAGACCGCACTCCCATGTGGTGACGCACACCCCGTGGAGCCCCATCTCTTGCACGTCCGCGGCCACCTCCCTGACGTTGGTCTCGCTCGGCACGACGTGCATCCAAGAGGCGTTGTAAGTCTGGATCGCGGGCGAGCCGACGACTTCAAAGCCACGCTCGACAAACTTCGGCGAACTCTGCTTCAGACCGTTGAAGTACTGCCAATCGAAAATGAGAGTCTCTTTGGGCATCGCATCGAGGGCCAGAGGATGCTCCAAGTACATGTCGCCCCAGACGCCCGGTCGCCTGCCTGCACGAGAAACTCGCTCGGCCAGCGGCCCGAAGTGCGCACCGTAGAGCAACGCCTTACCGTCTTCGACACCCGGTCGCTCCGCTTTGAGTTGCTCGATCCTCGCCGCGCTGGCTGGGCTCGCACCAAGCTGAGCCGTCTCGTCGCCGCCAATGTGGATTAGGTGGGAGTCAAAGATGCTGAGCGTGTCGTCGATGATCTGCTCGGCGAGACGCACAAAGTCGGGATTGGCGGGACACGCCTGCAGCCCCGAGAACAGTTCTTCCCGGTATTGCTTGCCGTGTTCCGTATAGATGAAACCTTCGAAGTGGCCGAGCAGATTGATGAAGGGGACGATCTCCAGGCTCGGAAACTCGCTCTGTAGGCTCCGGATCATGTCAGGGGTGACACATCCGTCACCGTGCGTCCACGGCGTGCTGGGATAGGCAAACCGATGCTCCAGGTACAGACCCAGCGCGTTGTAGCCGGAGTCCAGGCTGAGCGCAGCCATCTCGTACAGCCGATCGAGGGTGGGCGACTGCTCGCGGGCGATGTCCACCATCCACATTCGAAGTTGCATGCCTTCATTGTGAAGGAACGGCCCCAGAAATGCGAAAGGTCCCGCGACGAGTGTCGCGGGACCCAACGGTTTACGATAGGAGTCGGACTCTGTTAGCCCTTCTTGCGTCGCAGGAGGATACCGGCAAGACCGAGCGCCATTACGGCGTACGATGCGGGCTCCGGAACGAGCTTGTAAGTCTGGCAACCAACCTGACTGTAGTCAGGCCAGTTTCCGATTTGCGGGCCGGAGTTGCTCAACGAATCGACCGCTCCGTCGCCGCCGCCGCCTGCCGTGGTAATGCCATCAAAGCAGATCGTCATGCCCGGTGTGAGGCCAATCGTGGCCAGGTTCAGCTTGAGCGAAACCGAGTTCGCGCTGATCGACTGAGTCATGCCCGGGGTCGAGAGATACGTCGCGCCCGCGAGACCCCAGCTACCGCCGAAGTTGTAGGCCTCAAAGCCACCGCCCGAGTTCACCCAAGAGCCGAGCCAGCTTTCTGCACCAGCGGCCATGCCGATCGGTCGGGCCCAGCCGTTGCTGTTGGTAGTTCCGCCCGATGCTCGGTCGATGAAGACGCAGTACTTGCCCCAGTCGGTCGACTGAATGTTGCCAACTAGGTTGAACTTGAACGTGATCGAGGACAGGTCGTTGGTGACGTCCATGCTCGCGATGTTCAAGTGGCTGAATCCCGCGAACGTGCCCACCACGTCGGTGGTCGAATCGGAGTAGTTAACTGCAAACGCACTACCCATTGCAAGTGCCGCAGAGGCTGCGGTCAAGATCAGTTTTTTCATTTTTGCTCCTTTGCACTCCCCGGAAACTGTGCAGAGCGAATGCCCAATTAGCATTCAGCGATGATTACGGCACTGCCCGGGTCAGAATTGACGTGAATACGTATTCACGCGAACTCTGATCTCATTGTATACGAAGAGCGACGAATCTGCACTCGCTCGCTGCCCGTAATGTTGCGGGATTTAGGCAAGTTCTGCGCATGCGGCGGAGCAAAAATGCCGGCCCTCGGGGGTCAAAACCGCGCGCGTATCGGAGATGGCGACCCATCCCCGTTCTGACAGTTTACGGAGCGCCGACGGGGCAATCTCGACCGTTCGTAGGTCCATCCCCTCGTTGAGTCTGAGTCCCAACATGATTCGCTCGAATCGCTCCATCTCGGGGGTCAGACGCTCGTGCTCGAACGCAGTGGGGTGCCCCCCTTCGACGGCTTCGCAGTATCTCTCGGGCTGCTTGAGGACGGTGTATCGCACCCGCGCATCGCCATCCGACATGCATCCGACCGCCCCGGGCCCGTAGCCCGCGTACTCTTCGCCGCGCCAGTAGCACAGGTTGTGAGCGCATTCCGTGCCCGGCTCGGCGAAATTGCTGATCTCGTACTGCGCGTACCCGCGCTCGGCGGCGAGCGTCACCGCCGCGTCGTACATCGCGACCTGCACCTCGTCACTGGGCAGGTCCAGCATCCCACGCACTTGGAGCTTGTAGTAGCGGGTGTTCGGTTCGATGGTGAGGCAGTAGAGCGACAGATGCTCGGGCTCCAGTGCAAGCGCCGTCTCGATATTGCGCCGCCACGAGCCAAGCGACTGCCCGGGCAGGGCGAACATCAAGTCGAGATTGAGGTTGGTAAACCCCGCGCGTCGCGCGGCCGCGACGGCCCGGCCCACGTGACTCGCTTCGTGGACTCGCCCAAGCCGTATGAGATCTTCCTGCTGGAAGCTCTGCGCTCCGAGGCTGATTCGGTTGAACCCAGCCGCACGCATCGCCTCGAACTTGGGGATGTCCACGGTCCCCGGGTTCCCTTCGCTGGTGATCTCGCACCCTTCGATCGGTGGGTGAACCTCAAGCACCACCTGAAGCAAGCCCGTGATCTGGGCCTCGGACAAGAAGGTGGGAGTCCCCCCGCCAAAGAAGATGGTCTTCGCCGGGCGGCCGCGCCATGGCGAGCGCACGATTTCCGATCGGATCGCCTGAACCGTCCGTTCTACGATCTCCCCCGTCATCGCGTAGCTGTTGAAGTCGCAATAGCCGCACTTGCTCGGGCAGAACGGCGTGTGGACGTACACAGCGACGGGGGCAGACATGGTTACACCTCGATCAGGAACGTGAGAATCTCGAACGGAGTGTAGTCGAAGCGGATCACGCCGTCCTCCAACTCTAGGTCCGCAATCGGCGTCTCGTCGAGCATCGCGAGGCGCGCCCGCTTGACTCCGGTGGCCAGACTCATCTCGGTCGTTCCGCGCGAGTTGTGGCACTCGTACAGCCGCACGACGATCAGATCGCTATCCTCCGCTTTCTTGACCGATTCCACGACGATGCTTCGCGAGAAAACGTGGACGAACGGCGGGACTTCGCCATCCGCTCCGCTGCCCGGCTCCAACTCGACGACGCGCGGCTCGGCATTGAACGCATACGAAGATGCGACCACCTGCGAGTGAATCACCTGATCGTAGTGGGGTAGCAAAACGTAGCTGAAGAAGTGCTCGCCCATGTCGCAATCGGGATCCGGAGCCTTGGGCGATCGGAGCAGCGACAGACGCAGCGTATTGCCCTGCACGTCGTGGCCGTACTTGCCGTTATTCAGCAGCGCGACGCCGTAGCCCCCTTCGCTGAGGTCGGCCCACTTCTGGGCACAAACCTCGAACTTGGCGAGATCCCAACTCGTGTTGGAGTGGGTCGGTCGCTCGACGTGGCCAAACTGAATTTCGAATGTGGCTCGCTGCGTGTTGACGTTCATCGGGAACGCCACCTTGAGCATCTTGTGGTCTTCGTGCCAATCCACCCATGTATCGAATCGGATGCCGGGCGTCGGTCCGACGCTGATCCGCTGGCGGATGGTGCTCTTGCCGAAGCGACGGACGACCTCGACCGCCGCACGAACCGGACCGCGCTCGACCACCTCGAACGAGTCGCACCGCGTCAGGTTGGTCTCGGTCTCGTAGGCGTACACGTCCACGTCCCAGGCGTCCCAGAACTGCGGGCGGTCGTCGAACAGCTGGAACACATTCGCGAGCGAGCCCGACGCAATGAATTCGATCGGGTTATCGTCAAGCGAAGTGATGCTGGTGATGTTCCCTTGGCTGTCGAACTTGACACTGAATTCGTCATTCTCCAGCTTGCGCGGGCCGACCTTGAGCCGCGACCGCAGGCTCGGGGGAGCATCCGAAAGGTTCCCGACGACGACCGCGCCGAGAGCTTCGAACGGCGTATCGAAGATGAGCTGTCCGTCATCGGTCTTTTGCACCGGGTACCGGTCGGCTCCGATCTCCAAGCTACCCGGGACCGCGTCGTGCGGCCACGGTAGGCTCGCTTGAGCCGGGACTTCGCTATTGTGGAAGATCGCGATGGGGCGACCCTCTGGCCGCTCCATCCGTGCGGCAAGTGCCTTTAAGAACCGCTCGATCAGGGCGCGTGCTCCAGCCCGGATTTCTGCATAATCGCGGTCGCTATCTTCGTACACTTCCGCCACCGAGGAGCCTGGGATGATGTCGTGGAACTGGTTCAGCAACACCAACTTCCATAGCCGCTCGATCTCTTCTTGGGGATAATGGGCCGCATAGTCGGGCTGGAAGCATGCGAGCAGCTCGACGTCCCGCATGAGGAACTCGCACTCGCGATTTGCCCGCTTGTTTTCGGCTTGGCTGGTGTAGGTTCCTCGGTGGAGCTCCAGGTACAGCTCGCCGACCCACGTCGCCAGATCCTTGCTCTTTGCCTTCGCGTCCTTGTAGAAGTCGACGGCGTGTTTACGGGTCTCGATGTCGGGCAAATAGGGCGCGGTACGTGCGCGGCGCAAGAGCTCCAGGTGCCGCTCAGTCGGACCACCACCGCCGTCACCCCACCCGAACAAGTACATCGAGTGGTCGCTACGGGCTTGGTCGCGGTGGGTCCGGACACTCTTAATCATTTCCTGTGGTTCGCAACTGCCGATGTACGTGTCGGCGGGCGGGAAGTGAGTCCAGATCCGGCTCCCGTCAATCCCCTGCCACCAAAACGTGTTGTGGGGGAACTTGTTGAACTGGTTCCAACTGATCTTCTGGGTGAGGAAGTTCTGAATCCCGAACTTGGTCAAGATCTGCGGGAGCGCGGCCGAGTAGCCGAAGACGTCGGGCAGGAACATATCCTCGTTCGTCTGGCTAAAGTGCTGCTTGAAGTACCGCCGACCATACAGGAACTGCCGAACCAGCGATTCGGCACCCGTGAGGTTGCAATCGGCCTCGACCCACATCGACCCGATCGTCTCCCACTGTCCTTCCTTGGCGGCGGCCTGGATCCGCTTGAAGAGAGCTGGGTACTCCTTCTCGATCCACTCGTACTGGCTCGCCTGGGAGTGCACATAAACGTACTCCGGGTACCGCTTCATGTTGCGCAGCTGGGTGCTCGCGGTGTGCGCCATCTTCAGGTGGGTGATGCGGAGCGGCCAAAGCCACGCGGTATCAAGGTGTGCGTGCCCGAGCGGGGTGATCGTGTGTTTAAGCTCAGAATTGAGGCTTCCCAGTGCGTCCTTGAGGGTCTTGCGGCACCGGGCGATGCTCGCGTCGCCCTCTTCGGCCCAGAGATTACAACAGTGGTTCAGCGCGCGCAGAATTGCGGAGTACCCAGGGTCGGTCTCGGGGATCTCCTTGAGGAGGCTCAAGATGAAATCGACGTCGTACACGAGCGGCTGGAGCTCAGTGTGAATTCGAACTAGCTCGCATGCACCGACTTTCTCGGTCTTTTCGAGCCGGGGCGGCACCTTGCCCGCGACCCGGATGTGATTCCCGCCCGCATGCGACTGGATCGTCAGGGTGACGGATTCACCCCCGGCGCAGGTGTCATAGAGCCGAACGATCGGGTGTTCGCGGTCGATGCCGCACTCCGGAACGTTCTCCACCCAGAGGGTCCGCTCGCCTCCCACCTCGGGCTGGGCACACACCTCGCCGCCAACCCACTCGGTGGGCACGGTGCCACGGATGCGAAACCAGGCTTCTCGGTAGGCCGGGCCCCATTCGAACCCAGATTCGATGGGCTCCCAGGGGCCAAGCCGCTCGGCCGCCTCTTGGTCAGGGTGCGCGGTGGGACAGAATTCGACCGTCAGCGGGGCGCGGGCGATTTCTAGGCTGGGTTGGAGTTGGTCGCGGTACCACAGGGTCGCGCGGCCAAGGGTCAAGCTCGGGTGCTTCAGCATGGGACGGTCCCATTCTAACTGATTCGTGTCCAAAACGGAATGGCGAATAGTGGGAGATTGGTGTATATTAACTGAGTGGACGCTAGGATGGCGGTGAAGGTGGCGTGCGCCACGCTGTATTTGCGCGGAGGCCCCGGGGTGACAGGCTCGCGTAGCCCAGCGGCCGTAGCGCGTGCGAGTACGGTGCTGGGGAATCTACGCGCAGGGGCGGGGCGAGGACGCAGCGCCGGTTCGTCATGGGCGCACACGCTTGCCGAGCGGTGCCGCCAGTCGTACCTTTGGGAAGAGGCAGCGGTCCTGATGCTCACAGATCGGTGGGAATGGGCGGCCTCCCTAGTGGAATCGGGCGGGTGTATCACGCAGCTCTGCCCCCAGTACCCTGCACGCTGGCTTGGTACGCGAAGGGCGAGTGCTGGGAGTGGCCCGGGCGGTGTGTTCGGGGAGCTTGGTGGCTTTGGTACGTCGGGTGTGGTCAGTACTTGTCGTGGGCTGGGCTCCGCGGCCCCTCCCGTGATGTATGCGCGCGGGGACCTCACTTCGCTCGGAGGTGGAGTGTCCGAGGCGGAGCGGTGGAGCGGCATTGCCATCGTTGGCTCCCGCGAGCTCAGCGCCGCAGAGATCGCGTTCGCGCGCGCGGCAGGCGCGGCTGCGGCCGGGCTCGGCGCAGTCGTCATTTCGGGCGGAGCGGCGGGAGCAGACCGCGAAGCTGTGCTAGGAGCGCTCTGCGCCGGTGACCACGATACGAGTGCAGGGTTGGGTGCGTGCGAGAGTGGTCGTGAGGGGGTCTCGGCGGATGGGCGGGCGGGTGCGCGCAAATCACTATCCCGGTGCCACGCAGTCGAGATCTTGCCATGCGGATTCGATCACGCCACCCTACGGGAGGGCGTGGTGCAGGTTACCCTCTGGCCCGCCTCCACGGCGTTCAGTACGGCGGGGGCGATGGAGAGGAATGTGCTCGTCTACGCCGCCTCGGAAGCGGCAATTCTGGTAGCAGTGCGGCACGGCGCGGGCGGAACGTGGCATGGTGCGTGCGAAGCCTTACGCCGTAGGCTGTGCCCCTTGCTGGTCCATTCGCCCCCTACCGCGCAGCCGGGATCCGGCACCGCTGCATTCCTGGCGATGGGCGCAGTCGGGCTCCCCACTTCGCTGGAAGTCGAGTCCCTCCGCGCGGGCGTCCTCGAGTCGTTGCGGCGCTCCCACTGCCCGGACGGGTCGCTCGCAGAGTTTTTTGGTGAAGAAGACGTCCCTCAGCGCGTGCCCGTCGGGCCCGGCTTATCCCCTCAGTCTGCGTAGCTGGCCTACAGCCCGAGCTTGGACCAGAGACCGTCTACCCGCGCCTTCACGTCGTCGCTCATGCGGATCAGCTTCGGGAAATCACGGTGGAATCCGTTCTCGCCCGGCCATTTGTGGGTGCAATCGAACCCGATCTTGCCGCCGAACCCTTCGTAGGTCGCGGCGTGATCGAGCTGGTCGATCGGGCCACGTGAGTGCAGTACGTCGCGCATCGGGTCGCAGTTCGCGCCGAGCCGGAACAGCACTTCCCCCACGTTCTGGACATCGCAGTCTTCATCAAAGATGAACACCATCTTGGTGAACGAGAGCTGCCCCAAACCCCAGATCGCATTCATGACCTTGTAGGCGTGGCCAGGGTACTTCTTCCTGATCTTCACGAAGGCGATGTTGTGGAAGCATGCATCCACCGGGAGGTTCATATCGAGAATCTCGGGGACGGTGAGCTGAATCATTGGCATGAAGATTCGCTCGACCGCCTTACCCATCCAGCCGTCTTCCATCGGCGGGACGCCCACAATCGTCGCGGGCCACACCGGCTTCTTGCGCATGGTCATGCACGTGACGTGCAGCACCGGAAAGTCCTCTGCCAGTGAATAGTAGCCGGTGTGGTCGCCGAAGGGACCTTCGAGGCGCTTCTCGGTCGGATCGACGTACCCTTCCAGTACGATCTCGGCATCGGCGGGGACCATAACACCGACCGTTTTCGCCTTCACCAGCTCGACTTTCTGGCGGCGCAAGAATCCCGCGAAGAGCATCTCGTCGATACCCGGTGGTAACGGCGAGATCGCGCAGAAGTTGTAGACCGGATCGCCGCCCAGCACCACTGCCACCTCGAATCGCTTCTTCCCCGCGGCAGCCGCGTCTTCCATCTGGCGCTGTCCGGTCTTGTGCATCTGCCAGTGCATCCCGCACGTATTCCGGTCATACAACTGAACCCGATACATGCCCACGTTCCGTTTGCCCGTGTTCGGGTCGTGCGTGAATACGAGCGGCAGCGTGACGTACGGCCCCCCATCTTCTGGCCAGCACGTGAGGATCGGCAACTTGGTGAGATCGATCTCATCTCCCTGCATCACCACCTCTTGGCAGACCCCGGTCGAGACCGTCTTCGGCCCGACCGTCTTGATTTCGCCACCCAGTTCGAGCGCCATCTTCAGCTTCTCACCGAGTCCGCGTGGCATGTTCGCTGGTGCCTGCAGCAGCTTTCGCAGTCGATCGGCGTGCTCCTCGAAGTCGTCAGACGAGAGCGCCATGGACATGCGGAGGCGCGACCCCATCGTGTTGATCGCGACGGGCATGTCGTAGCGGACGCTACCGGACGGGGCGTGCTCGGGATGGATCGAGCCGTAGTTCATCACCGCACTCTTAGGGTTAGGGGTGCCGCATCGGTGGGGCGGCCCGACGACCTGTTCGAACAGTAGCGCGGGACCGTCCGATTTCATCACTCGATCGGCGATCTCCGTGATCTCTAAGTACGGGCTGATCGGTTCCGTGATCCGCTTCAGTTCGCCGTTGGATTCCAAGGTCTCCAGGAAGTGTTGAAAGTCACGGTAGGCCATAGATCACCTCAGTTTACGGAAGTCGGACCCCGCCCGTCTGCACGTGGGGGCGCGCCAAGCCGAAGATCAAGGATGTGAAGCTGAGATCCTGGATGGGTTGCGCAGTGGTGGCGCTGCTGATGTCTGCCGCGGGATGCCAAGAGCAAGACGTGGCGACGGAGCGGGGTTTCTCCAAAGTTGATGTGGCGACCGACGAGCCCACGCCCGCGTGGACCGAAGTTCGCGTCCCGCAATCTGGCGTCGCCATGCAATGCCCCCGGACGTGGTGCTGGCGAGAGCCCGACATCCTCCTAAACTGGATGATCGTCGCAATGCCCGCAAGTTCTGGCATGACGAAGTTCCGGGTCCCCTTCAACTACGCAGACTTACGCATCTTTGACACGCTCAGTGCGCGAACCCTGCGGGTCGATGCCTACGCCGAGGTCTTCGTTCACCCCAGCCGGGGCAGCGCTCTTGGTGCGGTACGCAAAGCCGCCGAGAAGCGGTACAGCATCGAGCAGGCATTTGCGTTGGACGACGAGCCCGTCAGCACACCCATCGGGCCGATGATCCGTCTCGTTTACACCGCCGACCGCAAGGCGATCACCGGCAAGACCGTCCGCTTCGCCGTCGAGCGGTATCTGGCTGCGACGGAGGATTGCGTGGTCGATATCGGATTCTGGGCGCCGTTACGTCAGTTGGAGGACTATCAAGAGACTTTTGATCGGATGATCGCAAGCTTTCGCATCCTAACGCCGGATCCGGCTGGCGCACTCGTCCTACCCGAAGGCCCGACCCTCCCCAAGAACCGCGTCCGGGCGGTCCCCATCGTGGACGAAATCAAGAACCGCGACCTCCTAAACCTTTAGTTCGACGAAGGGGACTCACCGGGTATTCTTAGGGGCGAAGGGTTGCGATCTGCAACCCGAATACCCCGCTATGAGCACTCCCTCTACCACTTCGTCGTCACCGCTGCTGCATCGCATCCAGACTAAGGAGGCGGTCGTTGCCGTCGTCGGTCTCGGCTACGTCGGGCTTCCGTTCGCAGTCGAGAAGGCGAAGGTCGGGTTCAAGGTCCTCGGGATCGAGCACAATCCGATCCGCGCGGGCCGCGTCAACGCGGGCGACAACTACATCGGCGACGTCGACAACGCCGAGCTGAAGCAACTCGTGAGCGAAGGGTTCATCACCGCCACTACCTGCTACGACCGATTGCCTGAGTGCGACGTGATCGTGATCTGCGTCCCGACGCCGCTTGACAAGAACCTGGCGCCGGACCTTCAGTACGTGCGATCGGTCACGATGGAAGTCGCCGCTAAGCTGCGCCCCGGTCAGCTCGTGAGCCTGGAATCGACCACGTACCCGGGCACGACCGAAGAAGTGATGCTCCCGATTCTGGAGCAAGCAAGCGGTCTGCGCGTGAATCAAGATTTCTTCCTCGCCCACTCACCCGAGAGGGTCGATCCCGGCAACAAGCGGTACACGACCAAAAACACCCACAAGGTCGTCGGCGGTGTCGGCCCAGAGAGCCTGGAAGTCGCAGTCGCGTTCTATTCAGCGACGATCAAGCACGTCGTGCCCGTCTCATGCGCCAAGGCCGCCGAACTGTGCAAAGTGTACGAGAACACCTTCCGCGCGGTGAACATCGCGATGGTGAACGAGCTCACCAAGCTGTGTGATCGGATGGATGTGAACGTGTGGGAAGTGCTCGACGCGGCCTACACCAAGGACTTTGGCATCATGCCGTTCTATCCTGGCCCCGGAGTCGGCGGACACTGCATCCCCATCGACCCGCACTACCTGGAATGGAAGGCGAAGGAATACAACTTCAGTACCGAATTCATCGCCCTCGCGGGCCGCATGAACCGCTCCATGCCGGAATTCACCGTGGACAAAGCCGCACGCGTCCTGAACGATGCCGGCAAACCGATGCGCGGTTCGAAGATTGTGATGATGGGGATCGCTTACAAGGCCGATCTGGACGACTGGCGCGAGTCGCCCGCCATTGACGTGTACCAGTTGCTCGTCGGACGTGGCGCACAGGTGACCGTCGTGGACTCGTGGGTTGAGGAGTTCGAAACGCACGACCGACTGGCGATCAAGACCACGCCTTACACCGACAGCCTCGTCGCCGACGCCGACCTCGTCATCGTCACGACCCAGCACGCGAACGTAGACTACGCCAACATCGTTGCCCAGTCGAAGCTCGTTTTCGATACGCGCAACTCCTGCAAGAACATCGCCGACCCCAAGGTGGTGCGACTGTGAAGCTCCTCGCGATCGGCGCAGGCAAGTGGGGCCAAAACATCGTGCGCACGCTACACGGTCTCGAAGTTCTCGGCGGGATTCTGGACGGGTCAGAAGCGACCCGCGCGGCCATGAACGCGACTTATCCAGAAATCCCAACGTACCGGGACGTCGCCGAGGCGCTGGCCAATCGGCAATTCGATGCGGTCACGATCGCGACTCCTGCAGAAACTCACGCCGCCGTCGCCGCTCAGTGCATCGAAGCGGGGCTACACGCTTTTGTGGAGAAGCCGCTGACTCTGAACAGCACCGACGCGGACCGACTGTGCGCCCTGGCGAAGGAGCATGACCGGGTGCTCATGGTCGGCCATCTGTTGCTCTACCAACCGGCCGTTCAGTACCTGCGACGCGCTATATCGGAAGGGCTTATCGGAGACCTCGTCTCGATCCACCAAGAGCGGCTCAATCTCGGTCGCGCCCGCGCCGTCGAAAATGTGCTCTGGAGCTTGGGAGTCCACGACGTCGCGGTGGCGATGTTCCTCGCCGATTCGGTTCCAACATCGGTCACGGGCTCCGGGCTCGCGACGCTGACCGACGGCATCGAAGACGACTTCTACCTCCACGTGCGGTTCGACAGCGGGGTGCAATCACACCTCCACTGCTCGTGGCTCTGGCCGGAACTGCGACGCCAGACGATCGTCATCGGCACCGAAGGGATGCTCACTTACAACGAACTCGAGCAAGCGGCCGTGCTCAGCCGCAAGCGGATCGACGCGAACCTCCAGAATGTGGACGAAGGACAGGAAGAGGTCTTCCGGGGGGCAGGCGAACCCCTCAAGCTTGAACTAGAACATTTCCTCGATTGCTGCCAGAACGGCACTCGACCCAATAGCGATGGAGACAGCGCGGCCCAGGTCGTCAGAATCTTAGAGCAAGCTTCCCCCACCGCACCGCGCTCGGTCGTGACCCAAGGATAAAACTATGGCGACTCTCGCACCTGAACAAACCCCCTACTTCGCCCACGAGACGGCCATCGTCGATGACGGTGCCCAGATTGGGGCCGGAACCAAAATCTGGCACTTCAGCCACGTCTGCGCCAAAGCCGTGATTGGTGAGAACTGCGTGTTCGGTCAGAACGTGCTCGTGGCAAACAACGTCGTCATCGGGAATCGGTGCAAGGTACAGAACAATGTCTCGCTCTATGAAGGCGTGATCCTCGAGGACTTTGTGTTCTGTGGACCGTCGATGGTCTTCACCAACGTCCGGACGCCCCGGTGCGAGTTCCCACGCAACACGAGTGCGGACTACGCCACCACCTTGGTCAAGCGCGGCTCCAGCATCGGTGCGAACGCCACCATCGTCTGCGGGGTAACCCTCCATGAAGGCGCGTTTGTCGCCGCGGGAGCGGTCGTAACCCGTGACGTCCCGCCCTTCACCATCGTCGCAGGGGCCCCGGCCCGGCCGCTCGGTTATATGAGCGCGTACGGTGACCGAATTGAATTCACCGGCGCAACACTCACCGATGCCGAAGGACGGAAGTACCAGTCGGCCACGGATTCGACCGGTGACGAGTACCGACTCTACGAAGACGACTCGATCGTCCGCCGCTTTCCGAAGCAAACGCCCTAACCACCACTATGAGCACCGAAGCAGTTACCAAAATCCCCGTTCTCGACCTCAAGCCTGAAATCGCCCTCATCCGCGACGAGCTGATGGAGGCGATTACCTCCGTCATCGACAACACCCAGTTCATCATGGGCCCGAATGTCAAGGCGTTCGAGCAAGAAGTCGCCGATTACATGGGAGTCGATCACGCGGTCGCCCTGAACTCAGGAACCGATGCGCTGATCCTCGGAATCCATGCCTTGGGGCTGAAGCCGGGCGACGAGGTGATCACCACTCCGTTCACGTTTTTTGCCACTGGTGAAGCGATCAGCCACTTCCACGCGACTCCGGTGTTCGCAGACATCGACCCACGCACGTACAACATCGACGTCAGCAAGATCGAGGCGCTGATCACGCCCAAGACCAAGGCGATCTTGCCGGTCCACTTGTACGGCCACTCGGTCGATATGGACCCGCTGATGGAGATCGCCAAGAAGCACAACCTCAAGGTGCTCGAAGACTGCGCGCAGAGCTTTGGCAGCGAGTACAAAGGCAAGAAGACCGGCGCGATCGGCGATGGTGGCGCATTCAGCTTCTTCCCGAGCAAGAACCTTGGCGCATTCGGCGATGGCGGCATGTTCATCACCAACGATGCGGCGGTGGCCGACACCGTGCGCATGCTACGCGTCCACGGCGCTCGCAAGAAGTATTACAACGAGGTCGTAGGCGTCAACTCGCGACTCGATGAGATCCAAGCGGCGATCCTCCGCGTCAAGTTCCGCTACATCGACGAGTGGAATGCGTTGCGACGCCGAGCCGCAGAGCGATATAGTGCCGCGCTCGCAGGCATCGATGGCGTCCTCGCCCCGACGGTCGAGGAGTACACCAACCACGTCTTCCACCAGTACACGATCCGGATCGAGGGTGGCCGACGCGACGCGGTCCAGCAGCGATTGGCGGATGACGGCATCGGATCGTTCGTTTACTACCCGGTGGCACTGCACAAGCTCCCGGTGTACAAGGATCTGCCGGTGGGACCACTTCCCGTTTCCGATCAGTACAGCACCGAAGTGCTCAGTCTGCCGATCTGGCCGACCATCGAAGAAGCGACCCAGCAGCGAGTCGTCGATTCGATTCGACGGCCGCTTCTGGGCTGACGCAGCTCGAATTCAATGGCTGCCGTGCGCAGCCATTGAATTCTTTTGACTAGTTTCTGTTTACTTTGCCCTGACTTTGCGTCCAAGCTACTATTATGAGGTTCACCGCACCGGAACAGCGCAAGGTCAAGTTAGCCTTGGGTGCGGTTAGAATGGCCAAGGTCGGCCCTCGATCCGAGTTCGCCAAGAACGTCCTCACTCTGATGACGGGGACGGGGATCGCCCAGGTCCTGCCGGTGCTCTTCATGCCGATCTTGGCTCGGCTCTATTCCGAGACGCAGTTCGGTCTGCTCAACCTTTTCACGCGTATCGTCAGCCCTCTGGGTGTCCTCGTCTCGGGCCGCTACGAGTTGGCGATTATGCTCCCTGAGGAAGACGAAGATGCGGTCAACATCTTTGCGGTCAGCGCGCTACTCAGTACGGTCGCGAGTCTCATTTTGCTACTGGGGATCGTGCTCTTTCATGGCCAGATTGTGGCCCTGCTGGAGTCGCCCGCCATCGGCCCCTGGCTGTACCTGGTTCCGATGATGCTGATCACCAACGCGGCCTATCAGTCGTTCAACTACTGGTTCAACCGCAAGCAGCAGTACGCTCGGCTCGCCCGTAACAAGGTCACGCGCTCGACGCTGACCCTGTTTGGTAAGGCCGCGCTTGGATTTCAGAAGGTCGTTGGCGGCGGGCTCATCCTCGGGGAAGTGTTGGGACAGGGGATCGCCACTTATCTGTTCTTTCGGCAGGCGCGACGCGAGGACGCCCATCGGTTCCGTGAGATCCGCTTCGACCGCATGCGCCACATGATGAAGCGGTATAGCGACTTCCCCAAGTTTTCGGTCCCCGCGGATTTGGTGAACGCAGTCTCGCTGAGCCTCCCCACGTTCTTCTTGAACGCAGCTTTTGGCGACAAGGTGCTGGGCCGGTTCGGCTTCACACAGATGATCTTCGCGGCTCCGTTGGCAGTCGTGGCGGCCGCTTTCGCCGACGTCTTCAAACAGCGAGCGAGTATCGCGTTTGTCGAGCATGGCGAGTGTCGTGCCCTTTGGACCAATACCGCCAAGCGTCTGCTCGCCGTGTCGATTCCGCTGTTTGCGTTGCTCTACCTCACCGCGCCCTACATCGTCCCTCTGATCTTCGGTCAAAGGTGGGTGCAGGCGGTGCCGTTCATCCAAGCCCTAACGCCGTACTATTTGCTCGCCTTCATCGCCAGTCCATTGAGCCGAACCTTGATCGTAGCGGAGAAGCAACGCTGGGATCTCGTGTGGCAACTCGTCCTGCTGCTGTTCGTGGCCATCACGCTTACCAATGGCGTGCGAACTCACGATCCCGTGTACACCATGGAGACGTACGGCTGGGTCTACGCTTCAATGTACGCGGTCTATCTCGTCATGTCGTACCGATGCGCTTGCGGCCGAGGTGCGCAAACCGCTTAGCGGCGGTATCCTCAAACCGATCATGATCGCCATCGTGGATTATGGGATGGGCAATCTTGGCTCGATCAAGAACATGCTCTGGCGTCTTGGCCACGAGTCCGATATCACGCGCGATCCGGACGTGATCGCCAGCGCATCGAAGATCATTCTGCCGGGGGTTGGCGCATTCGATCGCGCGATGGAGAATCTCGCGAACTACGGTTTGATCGAACCGCTCAACTATGCAGCACGTGAAGTCCGCAAGCCCGTGCTCGGCATCTGCCTGGGGATGCAGCTCCTGACCGAGGGGAGCGAGGAAGGTGTCCCAACGCCTGGATTCGGTTGGATCGCGGGACGAACGATCAAGTTTCAGTTCGAAGGCGAGCAGCTGCGACTTCCGCACATGGGTTGGAACCGAACGATTCCTGTGCGCCACCACCCGCTGTTCGAAGAGATGCACGATGACCCCCGTTTCTACTTTGTGCACTCTTACCGTGTTCAGTGCGCGCGCGAGGAAGCGGTCATCGCCCGTGCTCGGTACGGCTTTGAGTTCGACGCGGTAATCGGACATGAGAACGTGATGGGGACGCAGTTCCACCCCGAGAAGAGCCACAAGTTCGGTTTGCGGCTGCTGAAAAACTTTGCCGAACTGGAGGTCCCATGGTTGGCACCCGCGTAATCCCGTGCCTGTTGCTGTGCGGCACGCGCCTGATGAAGACGGTGAAGTTCAAGGACGCCCGGTACTTGGGCGATCCGCGCAACGCGGTGCGCATCTTCAACGATAAGGAGGTCGATGAGCTCGTCCTGCTCGATATCCTGGCCACTCGAGAGGGCAAAGCGCCGGTCGAGGAGCTCATTCGCGAGATCGTCAGTGAGGCGTTTATGCCCGTCGCATACGGCGGAGGCATCACCACCCTGGCGCAAGCGAAGCGCATCGTCCAGCTCGGGGTCGAGAAGGTTATCCTCTGTTCCGCTGCGATCCGCGACTTGGAACTCGTGCGTCAATGCAGCGCAGACCTGGGAGCGCAGAGCGTCGTGGGCTGCATCGACGTCAACCGCAACATGCTTGGCAAGGCCGAAGTGTGGACCCACGGGGGCACCGTCAATACCAAACAGGACCCCGTCGAGGTCGCCAAGCGGCTTGAGGACTCGGGGGTTGGCGAGATCATCGTCAACGCCATCCATCGCGATGGCCTCATGAAGGGTTACGATACCGCGCTGATCAAGAGCATCTCCAGCGCAGTGACCGTTCCCGTCGTCGCATGTGGAGGCGCAGGGAGCATTGAAGATTTTAGGTCCGCGGTCGATGCTGGCGGAGCTTCTGCTGTCGCGGCAGGCAGCTTGTTCGTCTATCAAGGGAAGTTCAAAGCAGTCTTGATCAACTTTCCGACCCAGTCAGAGCTTGAGTCGGTACTCCAAACGCGCTAAAATAGAAGATTCATGCACCCGGTTCGCCCCTACCAAATCTGCACGCGCTGCATCATGGATACGTCCGATCCATTGATTGAGTTTAACAGCGCCGGGATTTGCAACCACTGCCGAGGCTACGAGCATCAAAAGCAAACCATGGTGTGGGACGAAGAGACACGCGAGACGCGGCTTCAGGCCCTCGTGGGCGCGATTCGCAACTCCGGTAAGAAGCACGAGTTTGACTGTCTGATCGGCGTGAGCGGAGGCGTGGACAGCACCTACGTGGCCTACCAGGTGAAGAAGCTGGGGCTCCGACCCCTGGCCGTGCACATGGACAACGGCTGGAACTCCGAGCTCGCGGTCAGCAACATCAAGAAGACGCTCGACACCCTAGAAATCCCCCTCGACACCGAAGTCTTGGATTGGGAAGAGTTCAAAGACTTGCAGTTGGCCTTCCTGAAGGCGAGCACGCCGGACTCTGAAATCCCTACCGATCATGCGATCACCGCGGTGCTCATGCAGCGGGCGCGGCAACACGGCATCAAGTACGTGATCATGGGCTCGAACGTGAGCAGCGAAGCGATCATGCCGTCCAGCTGGTCCAACGGCATCCGCGATTGGAAGTATATCAAGTCGGTTCACGCCCGTTTCGGCACCGTTCCCTTGCGCTCCTTCCCACGCTTCACTTTGCTACAGTTCATCTTCTCCCGGACCGTCTACGGTCTCCGCTGGGTCAACATCCTGGACTCCATCGACTACGACAAGGCCCGCGCCATGAAGGTCATTGAGGATGAACTTGGTTGGGTCTACTACGGTGGGAAGCACTACGAGTCGATCTATACACGCTTCTTCCAGTCTTACATCCTGCCGCGCAAGTTCGGTTACGATAAGCGCCGCGCCCACCTGAGCACCCTCGTCATGTCGGGGACCATCACCCGCGAGGGCGCACTCAAGGCGATGGAAGAGCCGATCTGCGAAGAAGGCCTTTTGCGACAGGACAAGCAGTACGTTATCAAGAAACTCGGCCTTACTGAAGCAGAGTTTGAAGAGTTGATGGCGCGCGCGCCGCGGACCATCGCCGACTATCCGGCGTACGAAAACACATTGCTGCTGCGCGTGCTGCGGGCGTGCTACCGTCTTCCACGAACGCTGAAAGCGGCCTTGTCCAAGGCGAGCCCCGGGGGCGCGGCGTAGCACGCCTGGCTCGACTTCGCGCAAACATTGAGCGCCTGCTCAGTTTCCGGGCCGCCCTGATCGTTCTGGTTCTTGTTTACGCCGTGATACTCAACCGCTCGTATGCGAGCGCCGAGACCGTCCTCTTTGCCTACCAGGGGCTCGTGTTACGGCCACCTCCCTTCGAGTACCTGCTACTCGGTTACGCGTTGTCGGCGCTTCCAGCCTGCTGGCTCCCGCTCCAACTCAGAGCGCCGAGTCATCTCGCCATCTGGATCACGTACGTGACCTTGATCGTGCCGATGACGTTCTTTCCGTACCACGTCTCGAAGTACCCACCCGAGCGAGTGACGATCCTCGTACTGAGCATGATGGGCGCGTTCATGATGTACGCCTTGCTCCTGCTGAACCTGCGACCGATTCGGATCCGTCCGATTCCGTTTTCGCACCGCAGCATGTTTTGGGTGCTCCTCATCGCGACCGGCGGGCTCGCGCTGGCGGTGGCGGCCCTCAACGGTTTTCGACTCGAACTCTCGCTGGAAGACACCTACACTCGGCGGCTGGAGGCCCGCGAGACGGCGACGAGCGGGTCGCTAGCGGGCTACGCCTTGGCCTGGCTTGCTGGGTCGTTTGCCCCTCTTTCGATCACGTACGGCCTGATCCGGAAACGATGGTTACTCGTCGCCACGGGAGTGGTTGGCCTGATGGCGATCTTCTCTTTCAGCGGCACCAAGTCATCGCTGTTCACTCCGATCATCGTGCTGCTGCTCTTCTGGCTCGTGCGAACCGGCCGGCGCTCCTTCGCCCCAACGCTGATTCTGGGTGCGACCGCCCTCGTGTGGATCAGCATGTTCCTGTGGGTCAACAAGGGCAACCCGATTCTTTCCGAGTCGTTTTCTCGCCGACTGATCATCTCTAAGGGGGTCTCAACGACTTTCTATTGGCAAGCGTTTGAGCGCGAGCCGATGATGATGCGCGATTCGATTTTCGCCCGTTTGATCGGACGACCCGACGTCCTCCCGAAGTCCCGGATCATCGGTCGCGACTATGGCTTTGGAGTGGACGAGAACTACAATGCGAACGCGTGGGCGTCGGCGTTCGGCAATTTCGGCTACCCCGGCCTCCTGCTGTGCAGCCTCCTTTGCGCCATTCTGCTGAAGTTGGTCGACGGGCTCGCAAACGAATCAAGCTTTGAGCTGGCCGCCGTGTCGGGAGCGTTCTTTGCCATTGTCTGGGGCGAGCAAGCGGTGGAAACCACGCTGCTGAGCTCGGGCGTTGTGGTCACCCTCGGATTGCTGTGGCTACTGTCGGGCTGCAAAGCGACCCGCACTGCGTCCCCACCCGCGCTCACCGCGGAGGCCGCCGGTGCCTAAGCGCGTCGTCCAGCTCTGCTCGGCCCACCCATCCACCGACGCCCGAGTCTTCCAACGTACAGCGGTTCCTCTTCGAGAGGCTGGCTACGAGGTGCACCTGATCGCGACCGATCCTGCCGCGCAAGCGTACGATCACCACGGCGTCACCATCCATCCGATCCCGCACATCGACAGTTCGATGGCCCGCATCAAGCGACGTGACATGGTCGCAAACATGGCGATGGCGTTGAACCCCGACGTCATTCACTTACATGAACCGGAGCTCCTGGGGGCAACGCTCGCACGCGCTGGCAAGACCCCGGTGATCTACGACGTACACGAACTGTTTTTCGAGGTCCTCCGTGACCGAGATTGGGTGCCGAAGCCGCTGCGCCCGGTGGCGAGCACCCTCTGGCGACTACGCGAACAGATGCTCCTCCGGAAATGCGCGGGGCTCATCGTGGTGACCGATCAGGTCGCCGAGCCATACCAAAAGCTACGCCCGGATCTGGTGATCCTGCCGAACTACGCGGACCTACGCGGACCGCTCAGTTTGCCAAAGGTCGAGCGAAGTGGACGCGACTGCATTTTCAACGGCACCCTGGATTTGAACCGGGGCATCCTCCAGCTCATTGACGCGTTCGGGATTCTGCGCGATCGCGGCGTCGAGGCACGGCTGCTGATCGCGGGCAAAGCCGACCAGGCGACGGCCGAACTCATGCGCGCTCGGGTATGCGACTTGGGCCTGGAAGAAGTCGTCACGCTCCAAGGGCCGTACCACCCCGCTGAGGGTCAAGCGATGGCCAATGCCGCCAGCATCGGCGTGGTACCGCACCTGCCTTCGGCGGGCAATAACAACGCAGCGTGGCCGGTGAAACTATTTGAGTACCTGGCCTTGGGCTTGCCACTGGTCGTCAGCGACCTTCCTCCCCACCACCACTTGCTGGACGGCCACGACGTCGCGCTCTTCTGCGACCCAAGGCAACATGAGTCGATCGCCGACCAGATCCAGCACCTTATCGAGCACCCAGACGAGGCCCGCGCGATGGGCGACCGCAGCCGCGCCTTGGCGCAGTCCCACTACGATTGGAACTTGGTTCGACCAAGGTTGCTTGATATATACAACCGAATTCTCACTCGCAACGGGTAAGTTTGGTTCAAACCATGCCTAAGAACCCGGTCGCCATCAGCGACATCCTCAAGTACAAACTCGTCAGCGATCCACAGTTTTCGCCCGACGGGTCCTCCATTTTGTTCACCCTCAAGCACACCTCTGAGAAATTCAAAGGTGTCACCAACCTCTGGACGGTCGACCTCAAAGGCAATCAGCGCGCGTGGACTCACGGCGAAGGCGGCGCGGGACACGGCAGATGGTCTCCCGATGGTAGCTCCATCGCCTTCATCTCGGGCCGAGAGAAGCCCGCACCCCAAATTTTCCTTCTTCCCACCGACGGTGGAGAGGCGCGACCGCTTACCCAGCTCGAAGAGGGATCGCTTGCGGGATTCAAGTGGTCTCCGGATGGTCAGTCGATCGCATTCCTCTTCCGGCCCACACACCCGGACCGCACCGAGAAGGCACGCAAGGCACGCGAAGAGAGCGGAGCCAGCACTCCGCCCTGGGAGATTGACGACCTTTGGTACCGGCTGGATGGGGACGGCTACTTTGGCGGTCAACGTCACGCGCTGTACATCGTCGACGTCGCGACGGGCCAAACCACAAAGCTCTACGACCGATCTCCCTCGGGTCACATGGAGTTCGATTGGGCTCCCGATAGCGCGAGGCTGGTGGTGTCGCACCCAGTTGATCCGAACTTCCTGGCGCAGAGGACGAACGATCAACTCTTCTTGGTGAACCTTGAAGGCGACTGGTACCAACTCCCAGGCATACCCGCGTCGTCGAAAGGCACGCTGGCCTGGTCACCCGACGGCGAGCACATTGCGTATCTTTCCAGCCCGAATGACGAGACCGACTGGGGAACCAGCAACCGCAGGCTGTACCTGGTCTCGGCGGAAGGTGGTGCCCCCCGTTGCCTGACCGAGAGCGACGACTACTGTCTGAGCGTAATGACCCTCAGCGACACGCGCGATGCCGTCAGCGACGGGCTGGTGAAGTGGTCACCGGACTCGAAGTCGATCTACGTCTGTGTGGGTTGGCATGGAGAGACCCAACTAGGCCGAGTCGACGTCGCGAAGGGCGGCGTGAAGCTCGTTACCAAGGGCCAGCACTGCCTCGGGCTCAGTAGCCTCAGCACCGACGGCAAGAGCTTCGCCGCGACGCGATCAACCGCGACGACAATCTCCGACATCGTCGTGATTGGAACCGAGAAGGGGGATTATCAGACCCTCACCGCGGTGAACAAGGAGTATCTGGACTCCACTCACATCGTCGAGCCTACCGAGATATGGCTCGATGGCGAGGATGGCGTCAAGGTCCACGCTTGGGTCATGCACCCGCCCACCCGCAAGGCTTCCAAGAAGGGTCCAGCGATCCTGCAGATTCATGGCGGGCCCCACACTCAGTACGGCTGGGCGTTCTTCCATGAGTTCCAGGTGCTGGCCGCACAAGGCTACACGGTGGTGTACTCAAACCCACGCGGAAGCAAGGGTTACGGCCAAGCATTCTGCGAGGCTATCAAGGGGAACTGGGGAGATCGCGACTGGGCCGACATCCAAACCGTTACCCGCGCGATGCAGTACATGCCGCAAGTGCATTCGGGCCAGATGGGTGTCATGGGCGGCAGCTACGGCGGTTACATGACGAACTGGGCTGTCGGACACACCCACGACTTCAAGGCGGCGATCACCGACCGATGCGTGAGCAACATCGTCTCGATGTCCGGGAATAGCGACTTCCCGTTCAATGGCGACGAATACTTTGGTGGCTGCAGCTACGGCTCGCACGAACGGATTCGCGGTCTGTGGCAACAGTCCCCGATTGCCTACTTCGAAGGCGTCAAGA
Source organism: Chthonomonas sp. (assembly GCA_016788115.1). Taxonomy (NCBI): domain Bacteria; kingdom Bacillati; phylum Armatimonadota; class Chthonomonadia; order Chthonomonadales; family Chthonomonadaceae; genus Chthonomonas; species Chthonomonas sp. The sequence continues at coordinate 350,269 of JAEURR010000005.1, forward strand.
CGCCGATGCTGATCATCCACAGCGAGGGCGACTTGCGATGCAACGTCGAGCAAGGCGAACAAGTCTTCGCGGCCCTGCGACTGCAGAACGTGGAAGCGCGCTTCGTCCGCTATCCTTCGAATACAAGCCACGGGCTCTCGCGCAGCGGCCCCGCCGACTTGCGGATGCACCGCCTGAACGAAATCGTGCGGTGGTGGGAACGACACCTGAAGGCAAAGAAATAGCAGAATGGCTCGCAGACCACCGGTCTGCGAGCCATTCTGCGGTCGCTTGTTTGGCTTATTCAGCCGGTGCGATGACGACGCGGCGGTTCGGCTCTTCGCCTTCGCTGTAGGTCGTGATCCCTTCCATCTCCACCAACGCTCGGTGGACGAGGCGTCGCTCGAAGGCGGGAAGCGCGTCGAGGACGGCCTCTTCTTTGCGCTCCAGAACCTGCTCGGCGATGGTCGCGGCAAGATTGGCCAATGCCTCTTCGCGTCGGGCGCGGTAGTTGTTGCCGTCGAGGGTGGCGCGGACGCCGTTGCCCAGTTGCTTGCCAGCGATGACGTTGACGAGATACTGGAGATTGTTCAGGACCTCGCCGTGCTTGCCAACGAGGTAGGCCACGTCCTTGCCATCGATCTCGATGTTCACGTAGCGACCGTTCAGGCTAAGCGGCTGTACGCTTGCTTCGAGGCCAGAAAGCTCGAGAATCTGGTTGATGAGGTCGCAAAGCGCCTCACCGTCGGCTTCGGTCGCCACAACTTCGACTTCAGTGTCGTCACCATCGGCATCCGACTCAACGGCCTGGGGCTTCTCGGCCTTCGCAGGCTTAGCGGCCTTTGCTGCGGGCTTTGCGGCCCTGGGGGCGGGCTTTGCCTTAGGTGCGGGTGCTTCTACCTCGACTTCGGCGGCGGGCTCAGCGGCCTTCTCGGCCTTGGGCGCACGACCGCGCGGCTTCTTCTCGGCTTTCGGCTCGTCCGAACCGGCTTCGGCGCGAACCTTCAGCGAGGCCTTGCCAAAAAGACCCTTGGTCTCTTCGAGCACGGTCACCACGATCTGGTCGGCGCTGACTCCCAGCTTCTCGGCAGCCGTCTTCTTCGCCTCTTCAACACTCTTCACGGTCAGTTCAATCGATTGCATAGTTTCTCCTCGGGAAATCGTACTAGGCTTTCTTGCCCTTTGGCTTTTGGGCCTTTGGCCCACCGGTCTTACCAAACAGACCATTCGTCGTCACACCGTTTCCGTCATGGGTCGGTGTGGGGAAGACACCGCCGCCCGGCGCGTTCAACTTTTGCAGCGGCGGCAGAGGGATGCGGTAGGCGATGAGCGACTGGGCGGACGAGAGGACGTTCGTAAAGATCCAGTACAGAACGAAAGCGCTCGGTAGCGGGAAGAAGAACATCATGACCGTCCAAACCACGGCCAGAACGAGGCCGATGCGGCGCTGCTGCTGGGCGTTGTTGGGGTCGCTGACGGGGGCGAGCAAGGTGGTGGCAATCATCGAGATGCCGTACAGCACGATCAGGATGCTGTCAGTCTCGCCAAGACTGCGGGCAATGAAGCCGTTCGTCGCGTCGTGCATCCCTGCGTTGACCCACAAAAAGGTGCCGTTCTCGAACGAGAATCGGTAGTGCATCATGCACTGGTACACGAACAAGAACAGCGGCATCTGCAGAAGCGCGGGAAGACACCCGGCGAGCGGGTTGATGCCGTACTCCTTGTACAGCCCCATCACCTTCTGCTGGTACTCCGGAGTGTTCTTGAAAGCGCCCGAAGGGTCCTTCTTCTTGAAGGTCTCCTCCAGCTCCTTCATGAGCGGCTGAAGCTGGGTCATCCTGCGTCCGAAGATCAACTGCCGCTGCGCGAGCGGCCAGACGATGGCGCGAACGATCACGGCAAGGATGAATGCCGCAAACGCGTAGCTGAAGCCGGATACGCGGCCCGTAAGAGCGACGAGACCATCGATAAACCCGTAGCCCTGGACCAAGCCCCAGACCTTGTCCTTGCGGTACCGAGCATCAAGGTCGACTTTGATTGCCTCGTAAACCGTGGCTCCGCTGCCCATGACCTGTGGCTGGTCTTTCTTGGGCGCGAGCGCAAACTGGGTGCTCCAGGCTGCGTTCTTCTTGTGCTTGCGCTCCCAGCCGGTGAGCGTGTTGAACGCCTGCATGGAATCGTTTTGGTTGTTGTTTGCCTGCGCCCTTCGAAGGTAGGTGTCCGCCACGATGACCGCGCCAGTGACGCGGGCGAGTTCCGCATCGGCGGGCTTGATTTTGCCCGCTTTGAGTTCGGCGTCAACCTGCGACTGGTACGTGCTCGAGAGGCTCTGCACGTCATTCGCCCGCAGTTCAGTGCTTGCGGTGCGCATCTTTGCGAGCAATTCTTGACTGGTCAGACCCGCGACGCCCGCGCCTCGGTTGCCAGGATTGCACATGAGTTGCATCCCGAGGAACACCACGCTGAAGATCAGCAAGGTTTGGATGAAGGATTGTTTGGTGGGCGCAGCGGGTTTCATTTTTGAATCTGTTTACGTGGTGGAATCGGGTCGTGTCCGCCGGGATGGAAGGGATGGCATCTTAAGATACGCTTCAGTCCGATCCATGATCCCAGCAAGAGCCCGTATTCGACGATGGCTTGGCGCGTGTACTCGGAACAACTCGGTGTGTAGCGGCACGTCGCTGGCATCCAACGCGTTGACCGCTGATACAGCCGAATCAACCATTCGCCGAGTCGCCTTCCCATCGTGACGTGAGCTTTTCTGACATCGCGGAGATTTCACTGCAAAGCGTCTTCAAGGGCACTCGGAGCGAATCGCCACCCACCGACACGACCCAGTCAAATTGCGTGTATCGGTGCAGGTTGCAAGCACGGGCCACTTCACGAGCGCGGCGCTTGATGCGATTTCTCCGGGCATGGCATCCGATTGATTTGCTCGTTGCGATCCCAACGAGGCCACTTCCAGGCAAAGACATGAGTCGGAAAGAGGGAGATCTTTCGCGCTTGCCCTCCCGGAAAACCATGTCAAATTGTGCTTTGCGGGGTCCCTTTATCGAGTGGTCCGCGCCGCAAGTCGATGGCGGCCTTTCGTGCGGCGTCGCTTGAGCGTGTTCTGGCCATCTTGCGTGCGCATTCGGACAAGAAATCCGTGCGTCTTGTGCTTGTGGCGATTGTTCGGTTGGTAAGTGCGCTTCATCTTCGGTACCGGTCCTTAAATTAACCCTCTAAAGATACCCCATCCCCTGGGCTCGGGTCTAGTTCGGGGCTAGGTCCTGCATCAACGCAGTGATGGTTCCCGCAAATTGCCGATCGCGCTCGATCATTTCGCTGATCTTCTGGTGCGCATGCATCATCGAGGTGTGGTCGCGGTCACCGCACTGGTTCCCGATGTGCTTCCAGCTATCGCCGGAAATCTCTCGCATGAGATACACGGCGACGTGTCGGGCATGCACGACGGGCGCTTTGCGTGAAGGGCTCTCGATCTCAGCCACCGAAATTTTGTAGTACTTCCCGACCATCTCCATCACCTGGCGGAAGCCCGGCTTGGCGTGGGACATCGATTGGTAGTACTGCTCGACGACGGCCTTCGCGAGCTCAGCGGTGATCTCGGTGCGCTCAAGGCTTGCCATGACCGCGATGCGCGTGAGCGCCCCTTCGAGCACGCGAACGTTTCCGTTCACATTGCCCGCCAGGTACAGCGCCACCTCGGGAGACAGGTTGAGACTTTCCTCAGCGGCCTTGCTAAGCAGGATCGCCGCGCGAGTCTCGGTATCCGGCGACTGGACATCGACCAGCAACCCCGACTCGAATCGGCTCCGCAGACGCTCATCTAAGCTGAAGAGCTGACGGGGAGCGCGGTCCGCACACAACACGATCTGGCGACCCAGTTGGTGCAGATAGTTGAACGTGTGGAAAACCTCTTCCTGAGTGCGCTCGCGGCCAATGATCGACTGGATATCGTCCACAAGCCAAACGTTCACACTGCGCTGGCTGCGGCGGAACTGATCGATCCGGTTGGACTGCACCGCCTGCACGTACTCTTCGGCAAAGAACTGGGCGGGCACATACGACACCTTGGCGCGAGGATCGCGCTGGAGAATGTCGTGCGCAATTGCGTGCATGAGGTGGGTCTTTCCCAGCCCGCTAGATCCGTAGATAAAGAGCGGATTCATGCGTGCGCCCGGCTCACTGGCTACCGCTCGGGCTCCAGCGACCGCCATGCGATTGCACTGGCCCACGACCAAATTCTCGAATCGGTACTTCGGATTCGGTCGGAAGCTCGGCTCGTCGGCCCGAATGGTGGAAGTCGCCACTGCGGCCGGCGCGACCGACGACTCACTTCGATCGCGGGCCACGGTGTGGAACTCAATGGTCACTTCCTCTCCCAGTGAGTCGCCAAGAACCTCTTGCAGTCGGCCCAGGTACTTGCTGCGAACCCACTCGGCGACGAACGCGCCGGCTGCGTGCATCTCGATCACACCATTGTTGAAAGAGATGGGGATAAGTGGGCGAACAAACTTATTCAGGTGCGCTTTGGGCACCTCATTGGCGAGTACTTTGAGAGTGTGCTCCCATGCGTTGCGCAGGCGAATGCTCTCTTCGTGCTCGTCCAATGTGTACTGTTTTCCCATCCCTTCACTACCCTCTGAGGCTGGCATTTCCACCGGCCTGGAGAGAGGATTATACACAGGGTGGACAGTTTGTGGAGACTTCTCCACCGCTGTTTACGGTCACTGGGCCATGTTCTCATACTTTTTCGCATACCCACGCCCATGCAGAAAAATATTTCTTGCTTTTTCGACGATATTCGTGCTGTTTCACGGCTTTTCTCTGCATCAGTAAGTTCAAACAGATCATCCATCACTATTTGTTCGGAACCCGGATAATATGTTGGGGTGGGAATGCGCGTTTTGGGGGTACTTGCTGGTCGAGATGTCCAGCCCTCCAGGGTCAAAGAGTGGGCAGAACTGGCCGATTGGGTGATCGCTGCCGACGGTGCCGCTGACATGTTCTCCCAGTTGGAGCGCCCCCCACATATCATCATTGGCGACATGGACTCCATGACAATCGAGTCGAACGTGGAGCGGATCGTCATCCCCGATCAAAGCCATTCCGATTGCGACAAGTTGCTACGCCACGTCGAAGCACTCGGCCATACGGACATCACGCTCATCGGCCTTGAGGGCGACCGGTTTGATCATGTCCTCGCCTCCTTGAGCTCTGCGGTGCATTCCAATCTTGGCGTGCGCGTGATCTTGCGCACCGGTCAGGCCATCCTCATTCGCCATGGCGACGTGCGTCAGATCGCGGCCCGGAAGGGCCAGACGGTGTCACTTATCCCCTATCCCGAGTGCACGGTCGAGGAGTTCTCCGGAGTGCAGTGGCCACTGCGGCGAGTCGACCTACGGCTCGGCGCATCTTTGAGCCTGTCAAACGTGGCGATCGAACCACCGATCTCCGTTAGCCTCACGCGAGGGCACGCCTGGCTGATACTCAGCGAGCCGGTGGAATCACCCGCAGCATGGTGAATTTTGCAGCGCTCGATTGGATTGTCCTCGGTGGGTTCGTTGCGCTGCTGTTGGGGATCGGGATGCTGACTCGGGCGAAGGACGGTACCGTTCTCGGCTACCTCTCGGCGGGGCGTGGGCTGAGCCTCCCCGCCTTCGTCGCCACGCTAGTCAGCACTTGGTACGGCGGCATCTTGGGAGTCGGCGAGAGTGTCAGCTACTACGGTTACGGAACCCTTGTGCTCATGGGCGTGCCGTACTACGTCTTCGGATTCATCTACGCGGTCTTCTTGAGCAAGCGAGTGCGCGCCGCGGACCAGATTTCGATCCCCGAGCGATTCGCAGCAGTGTATGGTCCGCGAGCAGGAGTGCTTGGCGGCGTGCTGATGTTTCTGCTGAGCGTGCCCGCTGCCCATGTGCTCATGCTTGGGGTGCTCATCCAAGTCATCTTCGGCTGGAGCCTCCTCGTATGCGTGACCGTCTCCGCCGTCCTGGGATTGGCGCTGCTCATGCGCGGAGGCCTGTTGGCCGACGTCCGGATCGCGGTCCCAGCGTTCCTGATGATGTACATCGGATTCGCGGCGCTTGTCGGCTCTAACATGCTCCAAGAGTCGCCACTCGTCGCATGGTCGCGGCTTCCGGAGTCCTCACGCACCTGGGATGGCGGCACCGGTTGGCCGTTTGTGCTGAGCTTTTTCATCCTGGGCGCGTGGACGTTGGTGGACCCTGGGTTCCACCAACGAGCCGCCAGCGCTCGCGACCCTGGAACCGCTCGAACAGGGGTCCTGGTTTCGGTCGGGTGCTGGATGCTTTTCGATCTCCTCAGTATCGGCGCCGCACTCTATGCGCTCTCTCGGCTCGGCCAGACTCCCCCCGATCCGATGCACATCTATCCCGCGGCGAGTGCACTGGTCCCGCACGGAGTGCGAGGACTGTTCTTCTGCGGGATTCTCGGCACGGTCGTGAGCGCCTATGCGGGGTATCTGCTCGTCGCGGGCGGCTCGTTCGGGCGGGAATGCATCGCCCGCGCTTTGAAGCTGGTCGACGATTCGCAGATCAAGCGATGGGTCCAGGCGGGAACAGTGATCGCTGCTTGCCTCGCATGGGGCCTCGCACTGAGTGTTCAGTCGGTCGTAAACCTTTGGTATTCGTGGGCGGGCTCGATCGTCGGGGCGATGCTGATTCCTACGCTAATGGCATACCGAGGGCGATCCGACCTACGGTCCATGGAACGGGCGGTCGTGGTCGCGACGACCATGGGTTTTCTGCTTGCGCTCGGCTGGATGATCTTCGGACTGCGAACCGGGAATCCTTTTCTCTCCATCGCCCATGTGAACGGTCGCTGGATGTTGCCGGGATTGTCCGGTTCTGAACCGATGGAGGCGACCATCGCGTCTAGTCAACAAATCAGTATCGGCACACTGCTGCCCGGGCTCGTGCTCAGCAGCGCAATCCTGTGGGTTGGGGCCCGAATTCGCCAAAATCGAGATGAACCATGAACGACGAAACGGTAACAGAGCTTGAAGAAACGCCAGAAACGGTGCAAACCGATGAGTCTATTGATGCGCCCGTAATGGCCGCTACCGCGGCCGCCACGCTGACTTTGGTGCGCAACGGTGCACCGACTGACGAAATTTTCCCCATCGGCGCATCGGCGACGATTGGCCGCTTCGACCCCAGTCTTGGCCCCATCGACGTCGACCTGGCAACCATTCCCGAGGGGAGCTATGTGAGCCGCAAGCATGCCGTCATCACCTGTGAGGCAAGTGTTTGGAAGGTTGTCGATTTGGGATCGAGCAACGGCACGTTTGTTCGTCGCGCCGACTTTGAGAAGGTCGAGGCAGCTGAATTGACGGACGGCACTGAGATTGCATTTGGCAACGCACGGTTTGTCTTCAACGTCACCGAAGTCACGGCACCCGAAGATTGAGAATAACGGTAGAATAAGCAACTGGGCGACCAGTTTCGGGTGGAGCGATGGCCACCCCTCTCACTGTTTTCTGAAGGGTTATAGCATGGTTTACCGGCCACTGCGATACGAGCAGATGATGAAGGCGGCCGAGCATCTTGATGTTCGTGCGCGTCGAATGTTTAACGGTATGGGCATCTATACCGGTGAGAAAATGTTTGCGTTTTTGGCTGGTGAAGACATCGGTTTGAAGCTCTGCCCCGAGGACCTTGAAGAGGCGCTCCTACTTCCCGGAGCCGAGTTGCTGCGCACCGAAGGTAGTTCGGAACCCATGAAGGAGTACGTCCGCATGCCACGCAACGTACTCGACAACTACGACGCCTTCACGCACTGGGTCCAGAAGAGCGCAGAATACGCGCAACGGAAGCGCATGAACTGAACCCCGACTTTCGGGTAACAATGGGGTGGTACCGCTGATGATGCTGGAGGAGTCCCCATTCTAAGCAAGATTGCAATTATTACCAGCGGTGGCGATGCCCCGGGCATGAACGCTGCGATTCGTGGCGCGGTGCGTGCGGGCCTTGGGCGCGGAGTCGAGGTCTGCGGGTTCGTTCACGGCTACCAAGGGATCATCGAAGACGAGTTCATGAACCTGGACTCGAAGTCCGTCGGTGGGATCATCGACCGTGGCGGCACCATCCTACGCACCGCCCGTAGCAAGGCGTTCATGACTCCCGACGGGCGCAAGACCGCCTACAACAACCTTTTGAGCCACGACATCGAAGGGCTCGTTGTCATCGGGGGTGACGGTTCGCTCACGGGTGCTCGCACCCTCGCCGATGAGTTCAACTTCCCTGTGATGGGCGTCCCGGGTTCGATCGACAACGATATCGCGGGCACCGATTTCTCGATTGGTTTTGACACGGCCGTTAACACGGCCATGGAAGCGATTGACAAGGTTCGCGACACCGCGTACTCGCACGAGCGGGTCTTTGTCATCGAGGTTATGGGTCGGAGAAACGGCTTCATCGCCCTCGAAGTGGGGCTCGCGGCAGGTGCCGAAGCGGTCATCATCCCCGAGGTCCCCTACTCAATTCTGGACATTTGCGACTCACTGAAAGCCATGCATGATCGCGGAAAGCGGTCCAGCATCATCGTCGTCGCAGAAGGCGCGGCTCGGGCGAGCGACATCAAAGACTTCATCACCAAGAGCACAGGATTCGAGGCCCGCTACCTCGTGCTGGGGCACATGCAGCGAGGCGGGAGCCCCACTGGATTTGACCGCGTGCTTGGTCTGCGGTTGGGTGCGTTCGCCGCGAACCGCCTCATTAGCGGATTCAAAGGCGAGATGGTGGGCGTGGACGGGAGCAAACTCGTCAGCCACCCGATCAGCTACGTACTCTCCAGCGAAAGGACGATTGAGGCCGAGAAACTCTTCCTCGTTGAGGTCATGGCACGGTGATCCTCACGCTCACGCTCAACCCGAGCGTGGACAGAACGTTGTTCATCGACACGCTCAAACCAGGGGACACCAATCGGGTCCGCAAAGTGGAAACCGACGCAGGTGGCAAGGGGATCAACCTCTCTCGAGTGGCGACCGAAATGGGAGGGCGTACCACGGCGCTCGGCCTCGTCGGGGGCCCCCATGGAGCATGCATCCACCACGTCCTGCACGACGAGGGTGTCCCAAACGCTTTCACCCCCATTGCTTTCGACACCCGGATTAACATCAATATCGAGAGCGACTCGGGTGAGCCGCCGACCACGTTCAACGCCCCGGGACCGGAAGTCAGCCCTGACGAATGGGAGGCACTGCTCCTTGCCCTACGCGGCCATCTGGGAGGCGCAACCTGGGTGGCAATGGGCGGGTCGCTCCCCCCTGGGGTTCCCGTCGACGCATACCGAATCCTGGGTGAGATTGTGAGTAGCAGCGGCAAGCCGTGGCTCCTTGACGCCGACGGCGATCCAATGAAGCTCGGCATGGAGTCGGGTCCGACGATGGTGAAGCCAAACAGTCACGAGGCCGCCCGACTGTTGGGCCATCCTGTCGAATCTGACGCTGATGCGATCGGCGCTGCGCGCGAACTCCATCGCAGACTGGGTCCGGCAAGTGTGGCGATCATCAGTCGCGGCGCGAGAGGGGCCGTGCTCGCGTGCGTCGAAGGTACTTTCCTCGGGCGGTCGCCCCAAGTCGTTGCGCGTAGCACCGTTGGGAGCGGCGACTCTCTCCTCGCGGGCATCCTGACGAAACGGGATGCCGGTGCGCCGTGGGCGGACGCCCTGCAATGGGGTCTGGCCGCGGGGGCCGCGACCGCAACGACCGGAGGAGCAGAGATTGCCCGTATGAATGTCATCGAGCTTTTGTACGATGAGGCGAGCGTGGAGATCGTGCATTGAAGCTCGGGCGGCTTCCGCTCGACGGACCCCTCGTGCTCGCGCCGATGACCACTTACTCGGGTGAGGCGAATGGCGACGCGAGCCAGGGCGAACTGGCGCACTACCGGCGGCGCAGTCCCGGTTACGGTGCAGTGATGACCGCCGCTTGCTACGTACATCCGCGCGGCAAGGCGTTCCCGGGCCAATGGGGCTGCGAGAGCGTTGTGCGCATCCCGAGCATGCGCGCCGTGGCACAGTCGATCCATGCGGGGGGATCAAAGGCGATTCTGCAGATCCACCATGGCGGCCGGATGTGTCCGGGAGCAGTCTGCGGCGGTGTCCCGCTTGCACCCAGCGCGATCCCTGCCCCGCGCGACGGAGCTGAGGCCCCACAGGCGATGACGGACGACGAGATCGCCGAAGTCATCCGCGCATTCGGGCAAGCCGCTCGCCGGGCCGTTGATTCAGGATTCGACGCGGTCGAGATTCACGGCGCAAACACCTATCTCTTGCAGCAGTTCGTTTCACCTCACTCGAACCGTCGTGAGGATGCATGGGGCACCGACCGCACTCGGTTCTCCATCGAGGTCCTGCGTGCGGTCAAGCAGGACGCGCCGAACCTACCCGTTGGCTACCGATTCTCGCCGGAAGAACTCGAGACGCCCGGAATCCGGCTCGAGGACACCACACGATTGTTGGATCGGCTCTGCGAAGAAAGGCTCGATTTCCTCCACATCTCTTTGCGACACTACGCCCAGCTTCCGGCCGAGTCGCAGTCCGAATCTGCCACCCTCTTGTCACGGTGCCTTGCGGCCATCGGCGGGCGAGTGCCTCTCATCGCGGTTGGCTCGGTTCGGACCGCGAAAGATGTCGCAGCGTGTCTGGAGGCGGGCGCGGCGGCGGTGGCCATCGGCAAGGCTGGCATTACCGATCCTGACTTCCCTGAGAAAATCGGGCGACAACAAATCCCCGATTTACTCTTCCCGCGTGAGGGAGCGGCGAGCCGGCTATCGCTGCCGCAGGGGTTAGTTGACCGAATCTTGGGTGCGCCCGGCTGGTTCGAAATCGAACCCTAATCCCCGTCTCTCTAAGTTCAAAACTGGACGATCACGGTACCGTCCCGGTACAATAGCCTACTAGTTCGCTATGCGAGATGCTTTTATTGATAGTTTGTCGCGACTTGCGGAGCAGGATGATCGAATCTTACTCATCACAGGAGACCTCGGCTTTGGTGTCCTGAACGATTTTGCCGCTCGATTTCCGAAGCAATTCCTGAACGCAGGGGTCGCCGAACAGAATATGACCTTGATGGCCAGCGGCATGGGCATGGACGGGCGAACCGTCTTTACTTACTCCATCGGTAACTTCCCGACCCTGCGCGCCCTGGAGATGATCCGCAACGACGCGTGCTACCACAACGCGAACGTCAAGGTGGTTTGCATCGGCGGCGGATTCAGTTACGGCCAACTCGGAATCTCGCACCACGCGACCGAGGACTTGGCCATTCTGCGCGCGCTGCCGAACATCACCGTCGTCGCCCCCGGCGATGACTACGAAACGGTCGAGGCGACCAAAGCGATCACTGCGCTCCCGGGCACTTGCTACTTGCGACTTGATCGGGCATCGATGACGGTGGAATCCACCACGGGCGAACCGTTCGTCCTCGGACGCGCGCGGACGGTGCGACGCGGCGACGACGTGACTCTCATGTCCACGGGCGGCATGCTCGGCGAAGCGATGAAGGCTGCGGAACTGCTGGCGAAGCAGGGCATCGAGTGCTCGGTCGTGAGCATGCACACGCTTAAGCCGCTGGATACCGACGCCATCCGCGACGCGGTGGAGAACACCCCCTTGCTGGTAACGCTGGAAGAGCACGTTGTGGAAGGTGGGCTTGCGGGTGCGGTCTCGGAGACCTGCCTGGAGAACGGCTGGATCCCGCGCGGATTCGTCCGGATCGGATTGCAGAGCAAATTCAGCAGCATCGTCGGTGACCAAGACTATCTGCGCGCGCAATACGGCCTCGATGCATTGGCAGTCTCGAAGAGGGTGCTGGAGAAGATGGAAAGCATGGTGACAGCAAGCCGATGAGCGCAACGATGACGGACCGACATTCGGCATTCACGAGCGTTACCGAGATGCCCGGCCACGGCAGTACCGCCGAAAGTCTGAGCATGCTGGTAACGCGCTACACCCTCGCTGCCGAACTCGCTGCCGGTCGCGACGTCCTCGATATTGCCTGCGGGCCGGGAATGGGGCTCGGGATGGTGGCCGCGACGGCCAAGAGCGTGGTCGCAGGAGACTATGACCCGGACATGGTCGCCCAAGCCGCAGCAACCTATGGCGATCGGTTGACCATACGTCGCTTGGATGCGATGGACCTCGATTTCCTTGCCGAGTCTTTCGACCTCGTGCTCATCATGGAGTCGCTGTACTTCATGCCCGACCCGAAGCAAGTGATCCGCAATGCAGCAACGGTTCTGCGACCCGGGGGCAAGCTGCTGGTCGTTTCGGCGAACTCGGAGTGGACGAACTTCAACCCGGCACCGTTTTCGACCCGTTACCTGACGCTGAGCGAAATCGCCAAGGAGATGGAAACGAACGGCCTGACACCCGACTGTCGGGTAGGGTACGAAGAGCAGAAGAAAAGTCTGAAGGGTCGGATCTTAAGCGGGATCCGGAAGTTCGCGGTGAAGATGAATTTGATTCCCAAAACGATGGGGGGCAAGGAGCTGCTGAAGCGTCTAATGCATGGGACGCTCATTCCACTCCCTGCCGAACTCAAGCCGACGGATGCCGAGGCGCACATGCCCGAACCCGTCGCTCCGACTTTTCAACCGGTCCGGCACAAAGTGATCACCATCATCGGCACGAAGCCGTAACGAGTCCAAGGCATCAAGGATGAACCACCCAATACGAAGCAATCCGGAGAACGAAGCACCGAGGAACCTGGCGGCCATCATGGCCAAACCGGGCTGGCGATGGGCGCGCTTCTTTCGTGACATCGCAACAGACTTGATCCTTATCGCGATCGCGCTGGTCGTGGCAACGGGGCTCGCGCACCAGTTCGTGTATCCAGACGCGATCACAAATCTCCTTGCCCGTTACGGCCTGGTGTTGTCTGGCGTGTTCGGCTTGCTCCTGCTGTGGCGCGGTGCGCACCGCATCAATGCGCGCTACCTAAGCATGGTTGACTTCGTGAACCTGGCTCTGGTGGTCGGAATGGGCAGCGCGGTGTTCGCACTCCTCGTCCGCCTGGATCCGACGCTTCACAGTTACCCGGGTGAAATTCTCACGCCAATCCTCTTCGGCTTCATTTCGCTCACCATGCTGAGTGGGATTCGCGTGCTGCATCGCCACGTGAACTGGCAGTTCCCGATCGGCAACACACGCAAGATCAAGCGACGCCGCACCATGATCGTGGGCGCAGGCGACGCCGGTGACCTGATCGTCCGGGAGATGAATCGCTCGTCGCACTCCGAGCATATCGCCGTATTGTTTGTGGATGACGATCCTTCCAAGATTGGACTCTCAATCCATGGCGTGAAGGTGGTCGGCCCGACCGCGCAGATCCCTTACCTTGCGACCGAGTTCAACATCGACGACATCATCCTCGCGATCCCCTCGGCCGATGGCACCACCATGCGTCGCCTGGTTGAGCTGTGCGACCGAGCCGAAGTGCGACTTCGCATCCTCCCGCCGGTGACACAGATTTTCCGCCCCGAGCACGGCCTCAAGTACCAGTTGCGCGAAGTGGGCATCGAGGACTTGCTGCGCCGCGAACCGATCACTGCCGACCCCAAGATCGCCGAAGCCTATATTAGCGCCGAGACCGTCCTGGTCACGGGGGGTGGCGGCTCGATCGGGAGCGAGCTCGCCCGCCAGATCGCCCGCTTGTCGCCAGCAAATCTCGTGCTCGTCGGTAAGGGCGAGAACTCGGTTTACGAGATCGAGCAAGAGTTGATCCAGACGCTTGGATTCGCGCCGACGTGTGTCATCGCTGACGTCCGAGACAGGCAGATGATGGAGAACATCTTCGTCGCCTACAAGCCAACCGTCATCTTCCACGCGGCCGCTCATAAGCACGTCCCGCTTATGCAAGGGAACAGTGTCGAGGCGATCAAGAACAACGTCTTTGGCACCGAGATTCTTTGCGACCTTGCAGTGCGCCATGGTGTACGCAAGTTTGTATATATTTCTACCGACAAAGCGGTTCGACCGAGCAGCGTGATGGGCGCGACCAAGCGTGTGGGCGAAATCATCGTCCGCTCGTACGCTCAGCGCAGCGAAACGCAGTTCGCCATCGTGCGATTTGGCAACGTCTTGGGGAGCCGAGGCTCGCTTGTCCCTGTTTTGGAGCGCCAAATTCGGCGCGGTGGCCCGGTCCGACTTACGCACCCAGACATGACTCGGTACTTCATGACCATTCCCGAGGCCGTGCAACTCATCCTGCAAGCGGGAGCGATGGGATCGACTGCCGAGCTCTTCATCCTCGACATGGGCGAGCCGATCAAGATCGTCGATCTGGCTCGTGACCTCATTCGACTGCACGGGTTGGTGCCTAATGAGGACATTGAAGTGCAGTTCACCGGCGTCCGCCCGGGCGAGAAGACGCACGAAGAGTTGGTATATTCGGACGAACAACTTGAAGCGACCAGTCACCCCAAAATTCGGGTCGTGGCCCAGCCGAAGGCGGTCAACCAAGAGTGGCTACGCACGGAGCTGGAGCACCTGCGGGAGCTCATGGGGCGCGGAAACTCCGAGGAACTGCGCCAGTCGCTCATGGAGCTCGCATGGGGCAAATCGACGGTCCCGTACCAATTTGCCGCCGTTGACGTACAACTCGACGAGGCCGAGGCGGTTGCGACCGAAGACGATGCCTGAGCCCGCCATACCCGTGCCGGTCGTCGTTGAGACGGGAGCAACCGTCCCCGGCTACGCGACCGCAGGAGCGGCAGGAGCGGACGTCTGCACAAAGATCGATTTTGTCTTGCAACCGATGGAACGAAAAACCGTTCCGACGGGTCTAAGAGTTGCTGTTCCGGCAGGCTATGAGCTGCAAGTTCGTCCGCGATCTGGGCTTGCAAGTCGGCTTGGACTCAGCATGGTAAACACGCCGGGAACCATCGACAGCGACTACCGAGGGGAGATCGGACTCATTTTGATCAACCTCGGCGAATCGCCCATCGAGATCCGGGCGGGCGAGCGCGTGGCTCAAATGGTTCTCTGTCCGGTTGCTCGGGCGGAATTCACACCGGTCGCTTCGCTCGATGACACAGAACGTGGAGAGAGTGGATTTGGCAGCACAGGAACCAACTAGCGAAACTTGTCCGCAGTGCCTGAACCTGGTGACGCGGCCTTACCGAGAGTGCCACGAGACCGGATGCCCCATGGCGGACGCGGATGTCCATACCGGCGGTGACTTCCAGGTCGGCCCGGAACTTGCTCGCGCCAACCTTCAGCGAATGCGCGGAGACTACGACGGCGCGACCGGAACCTGCCTCTCGATCCTCAAGCGCTTACCGGGCAGCTTTGCCGCGCACTCTCTTTTGGGCGACATCTATTCTGAGCGTGGAGACCTCGAGCATGCCAGCGAATGGTACGAACTCGCCATCGATCTGCACCCCGAGGACCAGCCGGTGCGCGAGAAACTGGAGTCGATCAAGACCCGCATCAAGCAGCGACACTCGGCCAGCACGAGCGCTCAGCTTGGCATCGCTGCTCCCGAACCGCGAGTGAGGGCGCTCACTTGGGCAGCCGTCGTGTTCACCGCTCTGGTGGCCGTCCTCGCGTTCATCGCGGGTCGGATGTTCAAGAGCTCGAAGGTCGGCGACTACACGACCCCCATCGCCATTACCCAGTCGGCATCTCAGCCTGCGGACGAGGCTTCGGAGCCTCCGAAGACGGC
Organism: Chthonomonas sp.; assembly: GCA_016788115.1. Lineage (NCBI taxonomy): Bacteria > Bacillati > Armatimonadota > Chthonomonadia > Chthonomonadales > Chthonomonadaceae > Chthonomonas > Chthonomonas sp. The sequence continues at coordinate 365,945 of JAEURR010000005.1, forward strand.
CGCTCCATTGGAAACTCCAGCGATGAACAAGTCCGCCGACGTTCCCCGTGACGAGATCCTCACGCGCCCGCTCGCCTCCCCCAAGCCGGAGGTCGACCTTGCCATCCTAGAGAAGGTGCGTGAGCAACTGGTCGAGTCCAAGCGCGTCATCGATGCTCAGCGCGAGGTGCGCTCCCTGGCGATCATGATCACCGCGACCGCCAGCGCAACCGAAGATCTGAAATCGCTGTGCGCGCGCATGGCGGCCGATGCACTGGACATCGTGGACGATGCTCCGCGAGTCACCATGCGTTTGGTGTCCGGACCCAAAATGCTTTTCGTCGCGGACATGGCCCGCGAGGATCTCAAAAAACTTCGTGAAACGGTCAATCGCCCCAGCGATTCCGACCTTGTGAGCATCTTGCGTAACGTTTGGCCTGTACCGGACGCGGCGGCAAACGGGTAACTTCACCGGACAAACAGGTCCAGTATGCGACTCGGCGTCCAACTCTACACCCTACGAAATCTGCTCGAAGAAGACTTGCTCGGCACGCTCCTGGCGGTGCGCGAGTGCGGCTATCGGTTTGTTGAGCTCGCGGGGACGCATGGACACACGCCGAAGAAGCTCAAAACCGCCTTGGACAAAGCAGGCCTGAACCCAGTCTCGATGCATGCCGACGTCAAGCTCGACGGGAGTAACGTCGCCAAGCTCGTCAAGGACGCCCAGTTCTACGGCTGCAAGTACGTGGTACTGCCGTGGCTGGGGAAGGAGCACTATGAGTCCGGTTGGGCGGCGGTGGGGCAAGCGCTTGAGCCGATCGGCCAGAAACTGGCCGACGTAGGCCTGACGCTTTGCTACCACAACCACCAGTTCGAGTTTGGCGAAGACGCTGATGGTGGGATCGGCCTCGACAACCTCTACGCAGCCGCCGATGCGCAGTTCCTAAAGGCCGAGATCGACACCTACTGGGTGGAGTACGCTGGGTTCGAGGCAGGCGCGGAAATCCGAAAGGTCAAGCGGCGGATGCCGCTCGTGCACTTCAAAGACTTGAGTGCCGGCGAGGACAAGAAGGAGTGCGCCCCCGGGAGCGGCATCTTGAGTTGGCCGTCCATCCTCTTTACCTGCTACGAAGCCGGGGCCGAGTACGCTTTTGTTGAGATCGACAATCCTGCCGATGCGCTTGCCGAAATCCGGTCCGGATTCCAGTTCGTCACGAACCTCGGCGTGAGCTACTAGGCGTTCAGTAACACGCGCTCGGCGAGGATCACGGCGACGAAGTCGTCAATCGGCTCGGGCGGCACCTGAAGCGTCGAGGGCAGGAGCCTTCGCCAGCCGGATCGCTTGTTGTGAACCCAGTAGCGGGCGCGCGCCTCGTGCGAAGTGTTGTGCTCATCCACCACCATGAGTGCAACCCCAGGGAGTTCTTCTCGCAGGCGGCGCTGAAGGTCACTGGACTTGGTCCCGTTCCCGATGACCACCAGAGTGGGGCCGCGAAGTGAAAACGCTTCGCGCACAGCCTCGTCGACGCTCTCAACCGGGCAAACCTTGCGCCACAGGATATCGAGTTTCTCTTCGCCAACCCGCTCGACCAGGGCCATGCCGATCTTGCTGGAACCGGGATCCATAGCCAGAATGATCCTTCCGGTCATCGCAACCTCAATTCAAATCGGACGGGGCCAGCAGACCGAATTGCGCCGGACGCCAGCACTTGAAGACGAATTCGACGGTTTTGCGCGCGGATTTCCTGCGCGAGCTCCAGCACCCGGGCCTGACTCACCTGACCAAAGGGATCGCCACGCCCAGCTACCGGGATGACTCCGTCCCGATCCAGTACGAACGGGAGCTGAGTCGCGAGCCACTGGGTCATCGTGTCGAGGACCTCCCGCTCGCTACGGTCGCCTTCGATGCGAGTTTCAGCGATAATCGCGCCGGGCTGGTAGATCACGCGGTTGGCACGGAGGGAGTACCGCAGCGGCACCGACTCGCCTTTGAACGAATTCCAGACCGCGCTCAAAATCAGCACCATCGGCTCGGACTGCCGCACCATCTCTTCACGAAGGAAGGTGCGTTGCCGCTCGGGAGTCACCAACCGCTCGCCTTCGCCGATCGTGTGAAAGTCAGCGGCTTTGTACAGGATGGAATCGGCTGCTCCGCGCTCGCGTGCGGACTTTGCAGCGGAGCGCAGCGCCTCGGCGATCGCGGCGTCGGCTTCGGGGTAAGTCATCGCGGCGGGGAGTTCACGGCGAACGACCTCATCGTTCATCGAGTAGATGAGCCCGCCGACGCGGGCCACGCCAGCGTTCTCGCGCAGTTGCCGTGCTTTCTCTTCGAGCGCCCGCGCTTGGACCTCGATGTCGGTCAGCCTAGCCTCGGCGTCGCGAATGAGCGACTCCTTCTCGGCGAGTTGCTTGCCCGTAAGCTCGAACTGCCGATCGAACTCGGCCTGCGCGAGCCGAAGGTCTTCCCGTGCCTGGGTCTTCTCCGTGTCCAGCCTGCGCGCTTCTCGCGTCAACGAATCGACTTCCGCATTCACCTTGCTGAGTTGGGTGTTGTACGAAACGATGTCGCGCTTGAGAACCCTCAAGTTGCTGGCGAAGACTCCGTTCTCCTGCTGCAACCGGCCGGACTGAGTGCGCAGCGAAGCCAGCGTCGATTGAACGCGGTTGACGGTGGATTGGAGTGAACCGAGTCGCGCTCGTAGCGCTCCGCCTTGAGTCTGAAGCTCCTTGATTCGTGCTTGGCGCTGACCAAGGTCGGTGCGGGCGGTCTTGAGTTGCTTCTCAGCGGCGATCCGCTGCGCCTCGATCTGGTCTGCGGTGCGTTGGAGCTTGGTCAAATCTGACTTGGCCGCGCTCAGATCGCTCTTGGCAGTGACCAGCCCGGCTTGAACCCGATCTCGCTCGGAGATGAGTTGCGAGCCTTCGCGCAAGATGGTCCGAAGGTCTTGACTCGAGAACGCGAGCATCGCAGTCGTGATCAGCGGAATCAGGAAGCCAGCCAAGGTGATGAAGACGGTGGCAGTGTGCTTGGGTCGCATCCGAAAGATGGAAAGCCGCTTCTTGCCGATGGCGCGCCCCATGTTATCGGCCAGCAATGCCACGACTGCGCCGACGAAGCAGAAGACCAAGATCAGGCCAGCGCTTACTATGTTCATGGGTTAGGCATTCTTCCTCTGAATAGTGAACAGCGCGACGGCCAGTCCAATTCCCAGCGGCAAGAAACTGGCCAACCACGCGGGAATCGCTCCGCCGCGCGCCCAAATCGACATGAAATTGGTGAGCAGCAGGTAGCCGAAGATGATAATAACGCTGAGCCAAAAGCCAACCGCCGCGCCGGTGCGGTGGTTGCGGATGCCCAGCGGAGCGCCGACCAGCGCGTAAATGAGTGCGGCGAGCGGGATGGCGATCTTGTTCCAGTAGCCGAACTCAAGATTCGCCACGGTATCGGCTGGGGCATTGATCTTTCGCTGATTTTCGATTTGGCGGCTGATCTCACGCATGCTCAGGGAATCAAGGTCCTTGAGATCGCCCGCGAGCAGGTCTTGGTCGGTGAAAGTGGGGCGCGGGACTGAGCCTGGCCACGCATCGGTGAAGGTCGCGGTGACTCCTTTGTCGCTGATGAGCTTGGCCTTGCCCACGACACGCCAGCCTTGGTCCGGATTGAGCTTGCCCTTGGTGAGGTCAAAGACCATCCGATCCGCGGTGAGCAGGAGGTTTGGCACCTCATCTTTGTCATAGAAGACGATTGCGACGTTATCGAGCGCCCGATCGGCAATGTTAAAATTCTTGGCCGCCACCATGCCGGTGAGCTTTCCTTTCTCGAAGATGGGATAGCTCGTCGGTCGCACGCTTTGGCCGTCAATTTGGGTGACGATCTTCTCTTTCAACGCGGTCGCGCTGTAGCTCGCCTGCGGGACCAGGAACTCCGTGATCAAGAACGCAAGGAGCGAGACGGCCGCGCCAAAGATCGCGACCGGCACCATGATCCGCCCCAGGCTTGTCCCTGCCGCGCGCATCGCCACGATCTCGCTCTCTCCGCTGAGCCGCCCAAAGGAGAGCAACGCGGCGAGAAGCACTGCCATGGGAAAAGTCTTCGCCATGACGCCGGGAGTCAATAGGGTGGCCAGCTTGGTGACCGTCCACATGTCCACACCCTTAGCCAGGTACGCCGTGAGTTGGAACAGGAAAGAGCCCGCCATGATCAGCGTCGTGAAGATGGCGACGCCAAAGACCCACGGGCCGATGATCTCGCCGAGCACAAGGCGGTCGATGCGCTTCAAGCGCCGTCAACCTCCCGATGCTCGAATTGCTGGCCAAGATAGAATTTGCGAACATCGTCCATCGCAGTGATCTCACTTGCCGTGCCGTGCGCGATGATCTCGCCGTCGATGAGGATATTGTTGCGGTCTGTGATGCGGAGCGTTGCGCCGACATTGTGGTCGGTGATCAGAATCCCGATTCCCCGCGATTTGAGTTTGCTGATGATCGCCTGGATCTCTTCGATGGTCACTGGGTCGATGCCGGTGAACGGTTCGTCGAGGAGGATGAAGTGCGGTTCGGTGGCCATGGCCCGCGCGATCTCTACTCGCCGCCGCTCGCCACCCGAGAGCACTCCGGCCGTTCGGTCGAGCAGCGCCGAGATGTGCAGCTCAGCAGCAAGCTCGTCGATTTTCTCGGCGATTGCGGCCTTGCCAGCGCCGTTCATTTCCATCACGAGACGAATGTTGTCGGCAACACTCAGACGTCGGAAGACGCTCGTTTCCTGCGGCAGGTAGCCAATCCCAGCGCGCGCGCGCTGGTACATGGGCCACTTGGTGATGGTCTTGCCGTCCAGCTTCACGGTCCCCTCGTTCGGTTTGACAAGGCCAGTGATCATGTAGAAGGTAGTGGTTTTGCCCGCGCCATTGGGTCCCAGGAGCCCCACGACCTCACCCGTCTCAAATTCGAACGAGACCTCGTTGACAACGCGCCGCGACTTGTAGATCTTGACGAGCCCTTCAGCAGTGATCTTCACGGATTTTTCGCTCCCGGCTTTTCGGTCACTTCGCTGGTGCCCTCACCGATGAGCTCGACCTTGCCGACGAGCCCCTGCGCATTGAGCATCACGACGGCCTTCTTGCAGCGGGTGTTGCCGAAGAGGGCGGAGTCTTCGCCCGTGAAGCGAACGTTCCCGTCGAGCGTGATCCGCGCGGCACCCCCGTCCAGAGATTCGTAGACCAGAGCGTCGCTGGTGCCGTCCACGCGCAGCGGATTCACCTTGCCGTCCTTGCCTTTGCGTTGCTCGTAGAGGGTCAGTCGCACTGGGCCGCGCATCGTCATGGAGCGCAAGGCGGTGTTGCTCGATTCGCTCAAGGGGGTCATGGACACGGTCGCTCCCGATCCGCCAATCGTCAAGTCCTGAAACCCGTCGATCGTGCTTCGCACGGTAACGGCCCCCTTTGCCACGAGCGTACTCTCGCTCGCGCCTTCCGTCCAGTCAACTGCAGAAGCATCGACTTGGGTCTTGCGCGAGCCTTCCGCGGATTGCCCCGACATCGTCGCAACCACCGGGCCCGAAATCTCGATGCCGCGTAAAGGTGCTTTGGTCTGAGTTCCGAACGGAGCGAGCCGTACGCGAGCGGACGAGCCGGTCAGCACCACCGAGCGGTCTTTCGCCCCGGCGCCGTCCAAAGTGTTGGTGATCTTCACTTTGCCGGGCAGGGTCGCCACGCTCTCACCGCTGCCCGCGACGTAGTCCATGCGTTCGGACTCCATGGCGAGCGTCCGGCGTCCGGTCGCGAGTTCGTTGACGATGGTCGCATCGAGGTCGCCACTGAAGGTCGCGGTTGAGAGCTCGAATCCTCCGCCATCGGCAGCGAGCGCCTTCCCTTCGGCACGACGGGCGAGGACGGTGAGGTTTTGCTTGCGCCAGAATCCCTTGAATCGGGGCGCCCCTTCGACCGTGAAGTGCATCGCATCCGAGACAAGCTCCCGGCTGACCGACTTGAAATTGTCGATAGCCATATCGGCGACACGGTTCTCGGCCTGCCCCGCCAGGGATGTGGTGAGGGCGACTGCCAGAATGGGCAGTGCGGCGTTTCGTCGCATCGCGTTTTGCTTCATCGTTTCGATCTCTCTCTTGAAGACGTCCGGGGTTCCCACCCTGCGCATGTCGGCGGTCGCAAGCATCGCGGGCAATGGACCCACGTTGTACGACTTGCTAACGATCCGGACATTTCCGCGCGCCTCGATCAGTTGGTAAGCGTCGAGGTATCGCACGGAGTCGGCGGACAAGGCGAGGTCGCCACCCACCTGCTTTATATGAACCCCGGGCGACAGACTGAGAACGCCCGCTTTTTGGTCCGCAACTGCCTTTGGGGCGGAAAAGGTGCTGCCCTCAGTGCCGTCCTGGTAGAGGCTCCCGGTGACCTGATCAAACTGCCCGGCGGCACGGCCTTCTCCATCCAGCGAGACGCCTCCAGTGCTCCACTTGACGGTCCACAAGGATTTCCCTTCCGGAGAAGTCTGAGTCATTGCTCCAGCGCCGGTGTTCACCTTGCGCGCAGGCTCGCTCGCGGTGGCCGACGACTCGGGCTTCACTTCAGGCTTGGGAGCGGTCGGCTTCGCGCCGCAGCCGCACAGCATGAAGAGCGCGGCGCAGGCCAGCGCGCCGCCGCTAGTCCACAACGCGCAAGCCTCCCGATCGGCGGGCAAAACGACCCGTATGCTGGCCAGCAAGCTGCCCGCATGCGGCGGCGATGTCGTGCCCCCGTTCCACACGCTCGGTCACGTTGCAGCCGCGACTCTCCAAGTAGCCTTTGAATCGGCGCACGTTCTCGCGCGTGGGTCGTTTGAATCCCTGACCCGTGTCCACCCAGTTGAACGGGATGATGTTGATGACGTTGGGTACGCCCTTCACGAGCTTGGCCAGGGCGTCCGCCTGCTCCCGCGAATCGTTGACCCCTTGAATCAGCAGGTACTCGATCGTGATCTTGCGTCCCGTCGCCTCGTGGTAGGTCCGCATGGTGGCGAAGACTTCGGCCACCGGCCACTTGTGATTGACGGGCATGAGTCGCGAACGGACCTCGTCAACCGCCGAGTGGAGCGACAGCGCAAGGTGAATGGGGAGTTTGTGCTCGGCGAGTTTGAGTATCTGGGGAGCGAGACCGACGGTGGAGACGGTGATGTGACGCAGGCTGAGGCCCACTTCATCGTGCATGAGGTGAATCGTCTTGAGCAGATTGTCCAGGTTGAGGAGCGGCTCGCCCATCCCCATAAAGACCACGTGGCTCAAGCGGCGCTCGGTAAGTGACTGGAGAAGCAAGTACTGACCGATGATCTCGCTGACCTCTAGGTTGCGATCGAAGCCGCCAAGACCCGTTGCGCAGAAGGTGCAGCCCATCGGACAGCCGACCTGGGTCGAGAGGCAGCAGCTCACGCGATCTTGGTAAGGAAGCAGTACGCACTCAAAGACCTGCTGGTCGCCGCGGTGAACCAGGAGTTTTTCGACCCCGTCGGAGGACTTCTTGTGATCGGCGACTTGCAGTGGGCACGCCACAAACTCCGCCTCAAGCCTCGTTCGCAGTTGGACCGGCAGATCGGTCATGAGTCCAAACTCACGAACGTTCTGGCGATACAGGTTCTGCGCAAGTTGTCGGCCACGCATCTTCGGCTCTCCGAGATCGACGAGGATTTCGGACAGCTCGCGGGCGCTATGGCCCAGCAGGGCAGGCTTGGAGAGAACCATCGACAACGAATCGGAGTTTACCTGTCACCAGGTTCAAACCCCGCTGAACGAAGTTACTTTGGGGCGACTGGGACCCTCCGCGACAGATTTGTCGTAAAAGCACGATAATAGGACCATGTCTACGAAGTTCTTCGTGGTGATGCCAGACGGTCAGAAGTACGGCCCCGCCGAGGTCGACATGCTGACGCAATGGGCCGCCGAAGGCCGCTTGACGCATCAGTCGATACTCGAGTCTGCAGATACGGGCCAACGTCTTCCTGCGGGCAGTGTCCAGGGAATTCTTTTCCTTGATGCGCCGTCAGGGCCCGCGGCTCCCCCTCAACAGCCGCGTCCATTCAGTTCTCCGGGAGTTCCTTCGCACCCACAGTCGAACCCCTACGAGAATCCCATCCCGCCCGCGGGTTTCAGTCAACCTCCGAGCCCGTATGCGCGACCCCACGACGTCTCGGGCTCAGGAGCGCTCGACCCTCAGACCCAGAACAACTTGATCATCTCGTGGGTCATGTTCGGCCTTGCCTTTGCAGGTTGCGGGTGCATCACACCGTGGATCGGGATGCACTTTGCCAAGAAAGTGGAGGCCGTCAACCCGGCGGTCGCCAAGGCACCCTACATCTGCAATCTGATCCTGGGCATCCTATCCGCGATCGGGGTCCTGCTTTACGTGTTCGTCATGCTTGCAGTTTTCGGAAGCGCGAGTCGTTGAGAAGAGCCGTCCTCGACGTGGGTTCAAACTCGGTGCTCACGCTCGTCGCGGAGTGGAAGCTCGGCGCGTGGCACACGGTAGGCGAAACCTCGGCGGTTACCGGGCTTGGGCGCGGGACCAAAGAGAGTGGGATCCTCACCGAGCAAGCGATGGCGGACACGCTCGCCGCGATCAAAACCGGATTCGATTGGGCACGTGAAAACGGCGCAACGGAGATCCTCGCCGGTGGGACGATGGCGCTGCGGATCGCGCGCAACACCGCCGAGTTTCTGGGGCGCGCCCAGGCGCAAGGGACACCCGTCCGGTTGGTATCGGGTGAGGAAGAGGCGGAGTTGGGGTTCCTGGCGGTCGCTGACGATCCAACGTTCCAGGGTGTGGATCGACTGAGTATCGTCGATCCGGGCGGCCACAGCACCGAACTCGTGACCGCGGTGCGAAACGCCAGCGGTGAATGGGAGACCGTCTTCAAGAAGAGTTATTCAGTCGGGGCGCTCGGCCTGGCCGAAGGGCCAATGCACGAGGAGTCGCCCGGCATCGCCGCACGCCTGCGCACCGCATCCGCGCTCGACGATCTCATTGGGCTCGATTACCTCCCGCTCGCCGCCGGTCAGACGATCGTGCTGGGTGCAACGGGAACGAACCTCGTCTCCATCCGCGAATCGATGGTGACCTGGCAGTCGGAGCGGGTGCATGGAGCGTGGCTCGATTACGAAGAGATCAGTCGCGCGGTCGCTTGGATGTGCGAGATGACCGAAGCCCAGCGGCGCGCCATCCCCGGGATCGAGCTGGGCCGTGAGCGGACTCTCCACATCGGCGCGCTCATCTTAGAGAGGTTCCTTCAGAAGCTGCATGTCCTAGGTTGCACCGTCAGCGTCCGCGGGTGGCGACACGCCTTGCTCGAACGTGAGTTCGCGCCGGCGGTTTAGGGCCGAGTTCCGCCGCGTTTGCCCGTACCGCCCCGGAATGCGGGCGGGGGCACCTCGCGCGGCTGAGACAACGAGAGGTCGCCCAGATAGTCCTTGCGGTACCGAATGCGCTGGACAAGCTGGTACTCGTACGTCGCCAATTCGCCGAGGGTGCGAAGGCCGTACTCGGTCATCAACTGCTTGACCGTCTGGGCAAGCGGATCGACCTTGCCAGTATTGACCTTGCGATCCATCAGCGTGGCCAGACCAGCCTCGCTTTTCACGAAATCTCCTACGGTTCCGCTGACGACGGTGCCGTCGTCCAACGTGACCGAGAACGGGTCACCGGCGGGGAAATAGCGCTTCATCGCAATGTCAATCTGCGAGATGCAGAAGTCGCGGCTGGTCAGCCCCGCGTGCTGGAATACGGCAGTCAACCGCTTGTCCTCAATAATCGTAGCCACGGCCGCCGCACCGATTTTCTCCTCGCCCGTGTTCAGGTCGAGTGCCACGATGTAGCCAGCGGGCGCGACGTCGATCCCATATTGGCGGAAGTCGCGTTGGAACGAGGTGGGATTGTCCTTCTTGAGGTCCAACAGCACATCGCCGAGCGAGCCTGCTCCTTCTTTCAGCGTGGCGAACTGGATCACGCCGACGCTGAGGAACCCAGTGTCATAAGTGTTCACCGAATCAAAGCCGCCTTCCAGCAACGAAACGGATGCCATGATGCGCTTCGCTCGATCGTCGAGCCCGGCCGAGCGGAATAGGGCTTGCAGATCCGACTCCGGCATCTTCTTGACGCTGACCCCGCCGCTTCGGACGCCTTGCGAGAATCGGTAATAGGCGAACTTGGGGCGCATGGAGACATTGTCTTCGTAGCTCAGCGTAACCCCGGTCGAGAAGGTGATCTTGTATCCTGTGGGTCGGACACAGCTTGCGAAAATCGGCGGTTCTCCGGCGAGAGCGACGAGCGAATCCGGCGGTAAGCCGGGATCTGGAGGCAGCATGGTGGTCGTCGGTCGACCGTTCGCCTGGTCGGCTTCCAATTGGGCGACCGCCCGGTCAAAGTTCACCTTCGCGTCGATCCAAGCGTCCCATGTAGCCGCCTCAGGATCCTGCGACTTCGGGTCTTGGGTCGGAATCACTTTGCCGAAGCCACGCGCCCGGTAGTAGTTCCACAGCCACGTGGAGCCCTCCACAGTCAAACGCATCTGCGACCGACCCGCCTTCTCGGCGCTGGCGGGCGCAGTGAGCGCAAATCGGCCCGGCTTGTTCCAATCCGCGCGAATCTGTTCCGACTCGCCCTTTGAGAAGTAGGGGTTCTGGGTCATCGATCGGTTTGAGGCAACCGCGATGGCGCTGACCATCGCAAGTACGGCAATTACACGTGGTTCTGGCATAGCTCTAAGTTTAAGAATCGGCCACGGCACGATACTTTATCATAGTCCAAATTTCTAATCGCTCCAATCGCGGGTCGATCGCGGGGCTGGCTCATACAAATCTCAACACTTTGTGCCGAGAATTCCTTAGCGATGGGACTCGCCCTCAATTACGAGTCGGATGCACGCGAACATCTTCGCGCCGTCCTACAAAAGCTCGATGCGAATGCTGACCTGGATCACCTGATCCATCGTCTGGTCGGCGTCGTCAACCATTACGTTCCGTCGCCGGTTGTGCTGGACCGATTCGTTTGTGTCGATCCTGCGCTGAAACTAAAGCTACTGAACTCAGTGCGCGAATTCGTGATCGAGGACCCACGGCGCCCCTTCGAGAGCGCAGCAGACATCATCGAGATCTACGGCGATCGCCACGTGGCCGAGCTGACGGTGATCATGCTCGTAGACCAGATCCACTCCAGCGTCTTCAAGGGTTCCGGCTATCTGTCCCGCGAGCTCACGAAGCACGCGGTCGCAAGCGCGGCAACCATGCGTTGGCTGGCGAAGCGCCATGGTGAAGACGAGGATCAGTGGTTCTTGTACGGCATGTGCTGGCGAATCGGCATTCCCGTGCTGTGCAACTACGATGCGGGCACCTACGCCAAATGCGTCTCGAACTTGATGGGTACAGGTGTGCAGTTGCACGCCGCAGAGCTCTCCATGTTCCGTCTGAACCACCGGCAAGTGACGCATGCCATCTTTGGCGAGCGGGCTTTTCCGGAATTCATGATCGCAGCGGCGGACCCGGATTCGATCCCGAGCCGCTTGAAACGCCATGCAGCATTCGCATCGCATGCCGCGCACAAGCTGGGCTTCGACATGGGCTTGGCAACCGTCGCAAACCCAATTTTGCCGCACCATCTGCAGCAAGCCGAGATCGACGTCTCGGACCTCGGGCTCATCCGATCGGCAGTGCTGGATGCGGTCTCAGACTTCCAGCGGTACAAGCTGTAAGCATTTCCAGGCACGCCCCTGGCACTTTCCTCCTAAAACCGTGCAAACTATCGTCACGCGTTGCGCGTCAATCTTCGGGAACTCCGTAACCGGGTTCTGGATGAAGGGACGACGAAACCGATAAGGTAGGAATTGACGAACGTGCTCAAGAAAGGCAATTTGCTTGTGTTGGCGATGTCGGCGGCATTGATCGCTGGCTGCGGTGGCGGTGGATTTTTCGATTTCCACGATGATTCCGGGAGCACTTCCGGTGGGTCTTCGAGCGGTGGCTCCTCCAGCGGCGGCGGCGGCATCTCTCGCAACTACCCCACGTTCAATTTGTCGCAGAACGGCATCGTTCAGGTCACCTTCCTGAGTGGCCTGAGTCGGCGCGCGACCGGATCGCAAGTTGCGGTTATTAACGCGGTCGAGTTCCAGAACGACGATGGCGAGCGGATTCCTGGCGCCAGCCAGGGTGCCTTCCCTGAGCTCTCAGTGGTGCTGGACGAGTACCGCATCAACACGGGCGAGATCGTGGTTAACTTCGACGGAACTCGCGCGAGCCAGATGTTCACCGAGTTCCCGCTCCAGATCGCGAAGCTCAAGGAGATCCAGTCGGACGGAACAGCACAGGATCTGCCGATCGCAGGCAGTCCGGTTTTCGCCGCATCGCAACCATTTGACGTGGATATGACCGTCGTGCCGGGTCGGTACACCGGTATTCAGGTACGCCTTGATCAGGAAATCGTGAAGTACAACAGCACCACGGGCCTGATCTTCGACGAGGATAAGTTCCAAGCGTTCAACTACGATTTTCGCGGATCGATGCCGACTTTCTTCTCCGACTATCTCGCGTTTGACCTGAATGCGACGCCCGCTGGCGATCGCCCGTTCATGTCGAATGGCCAAGTAGCGGACCGCGTTTACTTCAGCGGTGACGGCATCGCCATCAGCCGCGGCGTCGGCTCGACCAGCAAGTTCGAGTTGCTCGCACCCATTGCGATCCAGTCGGGCACGATCCAAGTCGGTCCCACGATTGGCGGACGCAAGGCGAACAACACCTACCTGCTGACCGATAGCAATCCGAGCTCGTCGACCGAGACGGCGCTTACCGGCGTCTGGAAGCCTCACACCGACGTGGTCTCGCCCGGCGGCGACATCACCATGATCGCCTTCCCGAAGAGTGATGATGGTGCCTCGCAGCAGTTGGTCATCTACAAGCAAGCAAACGGATCGATCACCGCGATGTGGCAGGGACAGGTGGACTACTCGGACGATTCGACGTCCGGAACGTTCAAGCTCTTCCCCGTCAGCACAGTTGACAACGCCATCCCGGTCACCACGGAGACCGTGACAGGCACCGTTTCAGGCCTTGTGACTCAGAACGGGGCGGTCATGCGCGGCAACTGGCTAGTCTCGGGGACGACCCCGGGCAGCTGGGTCTTCGGCACCAGCGGCGGATTCGCAACCTATCGACGTTGAACCTAGGCCTTCTCACAGGCATCGAAACTGAATATGGCCTGTTCGTCGAAGGGCGGACACCAACGGACCAAGTGGAGGACGCCGCGGAATTTGTGCGGAGCCACCTTGGTCCGTCTTTCGTTGGATGGAATTACGACCACGAATCGCCGCGAAATGACCTGCGTGGGTTCAAGCTTGAGCGGCTGAGCGTCGATCCGGAAGACTGGAAGTTTGAATCGGGCTCGCGCGTGCGACAGTCCGACGCGGCCGTGCGGAGCGACCGCGTGATGCACAACGGGGGAAGGTACTACAACGACCACGGCCACCCCGAGTACGCCACCCCCGAATGCCTGGACACCGCCGATCTGGTGTGTCACGACCTCGCAGGGCATGCGACGCTGCGTCATTGCGCCACACAGTTCACCGAGAGGACCGGTCGGCGATGCAAGGTCTACAAGAACAACACAGACTTCCACGGGGCTTCGTACGGAACGCACGAGAGCTACCTGGTGCCGCGCGCGGTCGGGTTTGAGGCATTGTACGCGGCGGTAATGCCGATGCTGGTCGCGCGAACCATCTTGTGCGGCGCAGGCAAGGCGTGCGCTGAATCCGGGGAGCCCTGTGATTTCCAACTGAGCCAACGGGCAGACTTCTTCATGGAATCGGCGAACGCAGAGACGCTGTACCGCCGACCGATCTTTAACACCCGAGACGAGCCGCATGCCGACCCGCGAAAGTGGATGCGGTTGCACGTCATCTCGGGCGATGCGAACATGAATCCGAACGCGACCGCACGCAAAGTCTCCTTGATGCACATCGCGTTGCGGCTCGCTGAGGCGGGCCATGCGCCCCGCTGGCCGCTGGCCGATCCTGTCCGGGCCATCAGGCAAATCAGCCGCGATACAACGCGCAAGTTTGAGACACCGGAGGGGGTGAGCGCCTACGCTATCCTGGATTCATATCTTGAAGCAGCCGTGCAGCATCTTGATCTCTGCTCCCGTGGCCGGGAGGCGCTCGATGAGATCGCACGGGTGATGAATTGGGTCCGAAGTCTTGATGACCAGGCGATCGGCGCAGTGGACTGGGTCGCCAAAGAGTACTTGCTCAGAGCGTTTTCAGGCGACCTGGATGGGCGCGCCGTGGATCTGGCCTACTGCGACCTGGATCGCGACGAGGGACTGTACTACGGTCTCGCCGCAGCCGGTATGGTGCCCGATCTGGACGATCTCGTTGAGCTGACTGAGGCTCCACCTACCCGAGCGGCCTGGCGAGCGCTGGCACTCGAAAGGTGGCCTGAAGCAGTCAGAGCGGTCACGTGGAGTAGCTTGACCTTGGCGGTCGGAAGCGGAGAAATTGAGGTGGCATTACCTCCGGACATCGCTGCTCCCCCGAACCCGGAGTCTATACTCAGCGTAGAAGATTTCATCACTGAATTGGAGCGGTGCAATGCCTGAACGAATCAACCGACCGAAGCCAGCTGAACCCGAGCGCAAACTGGGAGAAGACGAGGGGCCCAAGAACCCCAACCTGCAAAAGCCTTCCTTGCCCAACGAGTTGTTGCGCCGGATGAAGAATATTGATCCAGACCAGGCGAAGAAGTATCGCCAGCGCAGCGGCCAATGAACGTTCCTCCTCCTCGCTCGTTCGCTGATCTGGTGGGATTCCACGACCGCCAAGTCACGGGCGTCTCGGCCGACCGTGAAGTCCACGGAACCACCGTTCTCTCGCTCCGTTACGATGGAGGCATCCTCACCTTGGCCGATCGGCGCGCCACCATGGGCAACCTGATCATGTTTGATCAGGCGGAGAAGATCATGCCCCTGGACGATGCGACCGTCGTCGCGATCAGTGGCTCGTTCGCCCGGTCCATCGAAGTGTGCCGGATGCTCAAGCACTCCTACAAGTACTACCGGCGCATGCACATGAGCTCGATGTCCACTGAGGGCAAGCTGCAGGAGATCTCGCGCGCACTCGCGGGGAACATGCCCATGGCGATGCAGGGGATCGGCGTGTTCATCCCGATCTTGTCCATGTACGACTCGCATAGCGATGAGTTCAAAATGTTCTTCTTTGACGCCGCCGGGGCGCAATTCTTGAGCGGGGAGTACGCCGCAGCGGGGAGCGGCTCGGAGCGGATTCGCGGCATCTTTGAGTACCTCACTCGCACCGGCAAACCGTGGCGCGAGCGAAAGCTCGCAGACGTGCTAAAGGAGGGACTGCGAATGCTCGACATCGCCGCCGATCTCGACTCGGCAACGGGTGGTTTTGGCAAAACGCCTCCGATGGCGCAACTCTTGGATCGCGACGGCACACGGCCTGTCGACGCGGCATTGCTGACGAAGACGATCGAAACAGTTCTCGGTCGCTAGCGCACTCGAACTGGGTCCGGGAAGTCGCGGTACAGCGCGGTTCGCATGGACCGTATTCGGCTGAAGACCTCGGCATGGAGCGTCTCTAGCTCACCGGCGCGTGCGGCCGCGTGGTTGAAAACTTGGTCTAGCTGCACCAAGTCCATCACGTCGATGACCACAGCCCATTCGCCGAGCTCGCTTGGACCAAACCCCAGGGAGCGACGCTGAATCCGGTACTCGGCGATGTCACCGGTCTCTTTCAGGTAGCCGAGGAACTTGTGGAGGGCGTCGCTAAAAGCAATATCATGCACGCCCTTCTGGATATCGACCCACACGTAATAAGACTGCACTAGCTGCTCACCATCTGTTTCAGCGCAGCCGCACCGATCTCAAGGGCTTCGTTCAGTTTCGAAGGATCGCGGCCCCCCGCAGTTGCGTACTCGCTCCGGCCACCGCCACCGCCACCGGCTGCCTTGGCGACTTCGCGAACGATGTTCCCCGCGTGCGCACCCTTCTCTACCGCCCCGGCACCAGCCTTGCAGAAGAAGGTCAATTTGCCATCGGCCAAGAGGCCAGCCAGAGCTACGCGCAACGGATTGCCAGCGACGAAGTTGTCCACCTGCTCGGAGACCATTTTTTGCTCGATGTCCTCGAACGTCGGGCGCCAAAGTTCGATTTCTCCAAAAAGATCGGTCTTTATTCCGCCTTCTTCTCCCTCACCAGAGAGCAACCGTCGCTCGACGGTCTCGCGCCGTTTACGCTCCTCGCGCAGCTGCTCCAGGGTGCGCTCTATTGCACTGACGAGGCTCTTGGGAGCGGCCTTGAGGCATGCGCTCGCCGCACGGATGGTTTCGGCCTGCTCGATCAGCAGGGCACGCGCACCGTTGCCGGTCCGAGCCTCAATGCGCCGGATGCCACTGGCGGCGCTGCTCTCGCTTACGATACGGAAAAGTCCAATCTCGCCCGTCGCACCGACGTGCGTGCCACCACACAGTTCGCGGCTGAACTCGCCGATCTCGACCATGCGCACACGATCACCGTACTTTTCGCCGAACAATGCCATGGCGCCGCGCGCACGAGCCTCCTCAATCGGAAGATCAACATGGGTGACGACGGATGTATTGGCGAGTATCTGCTCGTACACAGCCTCCTCAATCTCTGCCAACTCCTGGTGGGTCAGTGCTTTGCTATGCGAAAAGTCAAAGCGGAGGTGATCCGGCGCGACGAGCGAGCCAGCCTGGCTCACATGGCTGCCGAGCGTCTTGCGCAGCGCTGCATGCAGGAGGTGAGTTGCGGTGTGGTTCCGCATGATCTCGCGGCGACGACTAACATCGACCATGGCAACGACTTCGTGGTTGAAGAGCTGCGAGTGCAGTATTTTCGCAACTTCATATCGCGGCAGCCCAGAGAGCTCGGTCGGATGGTTTAGTTTCTTAACTTCGCACAAGTGGACGAAGACACCATCTTGTCGGATGGAATCGACGACCTCCAACTCGAATGCGGGGCCGACCAGGGTGCCGGTATCGCTGATTTGGCCGCCAGACTCTGCATAGAGTGGCGTCCGATCTAACGCGATCGCGACTCGCCCCGTGCTCAACCCGTTCTCCAGGACCTCTGGAAGTGCACCCACTATCCGCGCCGGGACTTGAGCCTCTGTGTATCCGACGAAGTGGGTAGGGGTCGCACTGTCGGAGTCCGCTTCAAAGATGAACTGAATCTCGACCCCACCGTAGACCGTGTCGAGCCCGCTCGCGCCACGGCTGCGCTCTTGCGCCTCGCGCATGGCGTGCTCGTAGCCATCGGTATCCACGGTGACGCCCGACTCGCCGCAGATCTCAAGTGTCACCTCAAGCGGGAAGCCGTACGTGTCGTAGAGCTTGAACGCATACTCACCATCGAGCACATCGCCTGCTTGCTTCGACTCGATTTCCTCCTGCAACCGAGCGAAACCCGCATCGAGCGTGCGGCGGAATAGTTGTTCCTCGTTCGCCAGCGTCTCGGCGATCGCGGCTTCTCGGTCCACTAGTTCGTGGTACGCCGAGCCCATGATCTCTGGGAGCACGGGGAAGACCAGGTGCATGAACGGCTGATCAAAATGTAATACACGCTGTCCCTTGAGCACTGCGCGGCGAATGAGGCGGCGCAGCACGTATCCGCGCCCGGTGTTGCCGGGCAAGATTCCGTCCCCGATGCAAAAGGACGCCGTTCTCAGATGGTCGGCGATGATGCGCATGGCTGCATCGGTCGTCTCGTCCGCTCCGTACTTTCGGTTACAAAGCCCACCAATCCGCGCAAGAATCGGCTGAAAGACGTCCGTCTCGTAGACGCTGCTAAAGCCGCCCAGCACAGCGGCGGTCCTTTCAAGTCCCATTCCAGTGTCGATGCTCGGGAACGGGAGGTCAGGCATTCCGTCTTTGACATAGCCGTCACCGGGGCGATCAATATTCATCAAGTGGCCTTGCCATTCGTATCGAATGAACACATCGTTCCAGATCTCCAGCCAGCGGCCCGCTTCTTCGTCCCGCAGATAGTCCTCGCGGGTGTAGGGTCCTTCGGGAAGCGGTCCAGAGTCGGCAGTCCAGTAGAACATTTCCGAATTTGGCCCGCAGGGTCCCGGAGGGCCGGAAGAGAATGAACCAGCCGGCCAGAAGTTCGTTTCCTCGGTCAAGCGAAAGATGCGTGTCGCCGGGTCAATTCCGACCGACGCGAGGCACTTCGCCCACTCATCGTACGCTTCGTCGTCATTCTCGAAGACCGTGAATGCGAGACGCTTCGGGTCTAGACCCAGCCACTTTTTCGAGGTCAAGAATTCCCACGAGTACTGAATCGCCTCGGCCTTAAAGTAGTCTCCGAACGAGAAGTTGCCGAGCATCTCGAAGAAGGTGAGGTGCGAACTATCGCCGACGATCTCGATGTCGCCGGTGCGCACACACTTCTGCGCGGTCGTCAATCGTCGATTCTTCGGTTCCGCGACCCCGCGGAAGTAAGGCTTGAACTGCACCATGCCCGCGCCGTTGAAGAGCAGCGACTCATCCAAACGACCCGTGACATCGTAAGGCACGAGCGAACCCGATGGGAAATGGTCATGCCCTTTCTCGACGAAGAATTCAATGTATTTACGGCGGAGCTCGCTGGCTTTCATGGCGAAGTGCCCTAAAGGGTACCCGCGAGCCTGAGTTACATCATGGAATGTGGGTTGACGTCCACCATCATCGAAGCTTTCTTGGGGTCGAATCCGGCCAAGATCAGGCCAATCTCCGAGGGGTGCACATGCAGAGGCAGCTTCAGCAGCAAGTGCATGCGCCACTGGTTATTCAGCCGTTCCAATGGACAATCCACTGGCCCGTTGACCCGCACTCCGTGCGCCGCCGACTTGAGCTGCGTGGACAAATCCGAGATCGCTGCGCCGACCGCTTCGCGATCCTCACCAGAGATTACAATATTGATCAGCCTGCAGAATGGGGGGTACCAAGCTTCCTTCCGTTCGGAAAGAATATTGCGATAGAGCTCGCGATAGTCGTGGCTCATCGCACACCTGATGGCGTGGTTCTCGGGGGCCAAGGTCTGGATGACGACCTCGCCGGGTCGCTCGCCGCGTCCCGCGCGACCGCTCACCTGCGAGAGCAGTTGGAACGTGCGCTCGCTCGCACGGAAGTCTGGAATATTGAGCGAGATGTCGGCGGCGATGACGCCCACCAGCGTGACATGGGGAAAGTCGAGACCCTTCGCCACCATCTGGGTGCCGACAAGCACCTGAATGGCTCGGCTACGGAAAAGCGCCAACGTTTCCTCAAGCGCGCCCGACTTTGCGGCAATGTCGCGGTCCAAGCGTGCGACCGACGTGGTGGGAAACTCTTGACGGACGGCTTCTTCCACCTTCTCCGCGCCAGTACCGAACGCCCCGATCCGGTCGCTAGAGCAGGCCGGGCACACGTCCGGCGCCGCTTCCTCGCGTGCGCAGTGGTGGCACTTCAGCCGCTTCACCCGCTTATGGAAGCTCATCGCGGTGGCACAGTTTACGCACTTGAACTGGTGCCCGCAATCACGACACAGAAGAAACGGCGAGTAGGCGCGCCGATTCAGGAATAGGATCACCTGTTCTTCTCGCGCGAGTGAGGACACCATTTTCTGCTTCAGCAGGGGCGAAAAGAGCGAGGGGTGTCGCTCGCGATACAACTCGGTGAGGTCCTGGATGTGGATGGTCGGCAGCTTGGCGCTCGCCGTCCGCACCGGCATCTCCAGGAGCGTGTGCTTCTCGGTCTCGGCTGCGTAAAAGCTCTCGATGCTGGGTGTGGCCGAACCCAGTACCACGGGCGCATCGAACTGCTGCCCCAAGAAAAGCGCCACATCGCGACCGTGATAGCGCGGGGCCGATTCCTGCTTGTAGCTGTTTTCGTGCTCCTCATCCACGATCACCAAACCGAGATCGCGAATCGGCGAAAAGAGCGCCGATCGTGCCCCAAGGATCACTGCCGCCTCGCCGCTCGCGATTTTGAGCCAGTTTGCGAGCCGCTCCTGTGGAGGCAAGTTGCTGTGCAGGACGGTCACCCCGCGACCGAAGCGGTTTCGCAGTTGGGCAATGACTTGGGCGGTCAAGGCGATCTCAGGGACGAGGTAGAGGACGCTTCGCCCCAGCCGGAGGGCCTGCTCGGCAGCGTGCAGATAGACTTCTGTCTTGCCGCTCCCCGTGACGCCAAAGAGCAGGAATGACTCGTGACGACGACCGGTGATTGCGGACACAACCGCGTCGGTCGCCTTGCGCTGAGCCGGGTTTAAGACCGGCGCAGGGGTCGAAAGATAACCGTCGGCATCGACGCGCTCCAACAGCCCCGCCTGGATCAGCGCATGGAGTGTCTGATCGGTTGCCCCGCTGAGCGCCTTGACCTCTTGCGCGCTGAAACTGGAAGTAGATGCCCCCTGTAGCCGCATCAAAGTAAGTGCCTGCGCGGGCCGCTTCTTACCGTTTTTGGCCAGGAACAGCTCAATTTTATGCTCGTCTGAAGTCAACCGGATCTCGCCCGTGAGACGGTGTCGATCGACGAGCGGTGCGACACTCAACTGCTCCTCGACGATCCCGAGCTTGCGCAGTGAACGCAGGTGTTTCTTGGCTCCCGCCGCGATCGGCTTCTGCTTGGTTTCGATAAGTGAACCGCCGTGATCGGCCAACACCTTGAGAGTCTCCGACTGGGCGACGGACAGCCCGGTCTGCTCGTCCTTTTCAAGAGCTCGGATGACCTTCCACTCGGTCACTATCCGCTCTTTCAACCCGGGTGGCATCGCCAGACCCAGCGCAGCGGAGGTCGAAGACAGAGTCTCCGTGGCGACCCACTCCACCAGGTCGAGCAGCGTCTCCGGGAGACGCACACCGTGGACGATCCCCGTGATCTGCCGTAGCGCCGACGGCGCAAATCCGAGTTGGCGCGGGGACACACGTCGAATCGAGAGGACGGTTCCCAGAGCGGTGCGCGGGCCGAGCGGCACCACGACGGTATCTCCCGGCGAAGCCCCGACTGCGTTGCTGTAGGTGTAGAGCGCCTCGTTGCCCGCCGTGCGCGCGTCCATTGCCACATCGGCAACTTCGATTTGGGCGACGCCTCCCACGATGGCGTGGGTCACGGTCTTGGCAGGGGTTTTCATCGCTGGGATGCGTTCATTGTGCAACATGCGATACCATGGGTTGTGACACGCTGGATCCTCGGGTGCGGCACGATGGGTATCGGCATGCTGATGCTCGGCGCAACCGTGGTGATGGTTCTCACGATGGACCTGCGCACAACGAGCGACTACGTCTGGGTTATCGTCATCCCCATCGCCGCCGGTCTGGGCCTCTTGGCAATCGGATGGTACGCGTTAGAAAACGCCGGGAATCTCGACGACAATTCACACCCAGGACCCGATCTCAATGCGGCTCCCTTGGGGATCCCGGACGAGCGAGACCTGTTTTCCTAGCTCTGCTTCTTGCCCTGATCTAGCTGGACCACGGTGCCCATCAACGTCTTCTCTGCGGTGCCGTGGTCTCCGGACTGCAATGCCCGCAGTGCCATCGTCACTTCCTGAGCTTCGCTGATGCGGCCATCTTGCAGGAGGAGCGCTTGCGTCTTTTGGAGCTCTGCGACCGCACCCATGCTCGTGATTTGGCCGGTCTTGAGTCCCATGATAGTCCGCTCGACGGCGCGGCTGGCGGCGGCGACATCGGACGCCTGGGTGACCACCGGATTCGCCGGGGCAGAGTATCGCGCGGCATCGGCAGTGAACTCCATTTCGAAGTCGATCTCCATACTCGAAGGTTGGCCAGTGGTGGAGTCATCGAAAAGCAAGCGCCCGGTTGCCACTCGGTAGTGCCCGAGCGGGTGGTTGGCAAACTCGAAATCAAAAACCTGCTGTAGAGTCGCGCCGCGTTCGAGGTCGGTGAGCGTCAGTTCAAATTCGCGGTCTCCGGGCGGCACGTTGTGGCCCGTTGCCGCGCGAAGCTTCACCCATCGGGCGAGCTTCATCTGGAGTCGCAGATTTTGCCCCGTGAGCGTGAAGAGTTTTTCGAGTTCGGTGCGGAAAATCTCGGGAAGTAGTTCCGGGCGAGGAATGAAGTAGTGGTTGCCGCCTGCTCGCTTGGCCATCCCGGCCAGCAGTTCTTCGTTGTAGTCGCCGCCGAACCCCAGGAAGGTCGTCGTGATCCCTTTGGCTTTGAGCTCGCCCGCGAAAGCCACCAGCGTGGCGAAGTCCTTGATTCCTTCGGTCGGGTCGCCGTCCGTCAGGACGATCACTCGGGTGGCGCGCTTGCCTTCTTGGAACGATATCACCTGCTGCATCGCCATGTTCAATGCGTCGTACAAGTTGGTGGTGTTCCCGGGCGTCAATCGCGAAATGCCCTGCTTGATCGGGTCCTTGCTCGTCACGCGCTGGGGAGGCATCAAAAGTTCGACAAACTGCTCGAAGGTGACGATGCTCAGGATGTCGTTCGGTGAGAGCATGTCCACCACGTAAGTGCAGGCCTGCTTGGCGTACTCCAAGGGCTGCCCTTCCATCGAACCGCTGCGATCCACGACCAAGCACAGGTTGAGCGGAGTGCGGACCGAGCCCGAAGCCACGCCCGGCAGGTCGTTGTTGGGCGAGGTGATCTCCAGCAAGAACTGCTCGCGCGCGGGCCCGTTTGCCATGGTTGCCGGGCGGCTAGGCGTCAGCTTGGCGACCAGCGACTGGGCTGGCTGCGCCATGGAGCCCGCGGGCATCGCCATCGTGGGCTGACCGGCCGGGGGCGCGATCATCGTGCGATTTGGATCAAATGCCTGCGTAGGTTCCATGTTCTTGATTATTGACGAGAAACCGCCCGAGAGTTACTCAACCCTAAAGACGGTTGATCCTATCTGCACGGTGTCGCCCGGGTTTGCCAGGGTCGACTGGACGCGCTGACCGTTCACGAGCGTGCCATTGGTACTGCCATGATCGGTCACCAAGACCCCCATTCCCTGCGGTTCCAGGCTCGCATGGCGACGGGAGACGAGCGAGTCGAATTCGACTGGAATCGCGCTGGCCTCGCGTCCGACGAACATCGTCCCAACCACTGGGAAACGCATGCCTGCCAGCGGCCCACCGGTCGCGACGAGCGTTGCCATACCGCCACCTGCAGCGGGCATGGCGACGGTCGGTTGCAGCACGTTCACCGGGGCGCTGGAGACGGCGTGGCGCGGATCGACTTGTGCGGGCGCAGCAGTTGGGATGTATTGCGGGCGTGGCCCTTTGGACAGGAACTGAAGCTGGTGTCCGGCTACCTGAATGACGTCGCCATTGTTGAGCGGGGCCGAGCCTTGGACACGTTGTCCATTCAGCCCGATACCGATCGGCGTACCCGCATCATGAACCCAGTAACCCGCACCCTGGCGGACGATTGTGGCGTGGTGTGGGGCAACGTTCATGTCGCCGAACAGCGGTATGTGGGCCCGCTCGTCCCTGCCGATGTAGGCAGTCGGCCAGTCGAGCGACCAGTCGCGGCCCTCGTTGCGCCCCAGCATGAGTCGAATCCAAGCGGTCCGGGCGTACGCATCCGCAAGACCGATGAAGAGACCAATTCCCGCGCCTACGCAGGTCAAACCCACCGCTCTCGGGATCGTGCCAACCTCATGCACGCCCGCGCCCGGGGTTACGAGCAGCGGGGCGACCACAACCGCTGCCATCTCGAATGCGAACCCGCCAACAATGCCTCCCAAGCCGCCGCCAATCAAGCCCTGAATCGCTCGCTTGGTGCTTCGTCCGATCGCGCCTAATCCGAGCCCGAGCAGCGCTCCGAAGATTCCCCAGCCCACAAGGCGCGCAACGAACACGATCGGGCCCCCGCCGAGGGCCCCAACGCCACCCGTGAGCGAATTGAATGCTGCGGAGCCCACACTGCCGGCAATCGGACCGACGACCAAACCGACGATCAAACCTAGAATCAGTCCCCGAATCGAGTGAGTTCGGGAGCCTTGAAACCGGCCTGATACAAACCCGATCAGGCCGCCGATGAAGCACCCCATGCTGATGTTGAAGATGCGCTCGAAAGCAGCCCAAGTGGGTGCGTCAATCATCCGTGGAGCAAACGGTTCGGAAACGGCCCAGGCGAGCGCTCCGCCCATGGCTCCCACAAACATCAACGCAAACGCGCGGCCGTACATCTATTTTTCAAATCGGAAGGAAGCCGCGCCAAACTGCACAGCATCGCCCACTTCCAAAATTCTGTCGTCCACCCCTAGCTTATCCCCGTTCACGTAGGTCCCGTTCGTGCTGCCCAAGTCTTTGAGCCGGACAACGTCCCCAGAACGGTTGAACTCGGCATGCCGCCGCGATAGCGAGGGCTCGCCCGGCATGACCCAATCGGCGGGTGCCTCCCGCCCGACCGTCGTCGTTCCGTCAGCGATCAGGCGAATCTCCCCCGAGCCGAAGACAAGGCGCGGATTGCTCACTACGGGAGCGGTTGCGATCGGGGCAACGGGATCGAGCGGCGCACTGTCCAAGACGATTTGCGGGACGGGCTCGGCTCGGCGAGAGGAAGTCGGAGGTGGCGGAGCGGTCTCGTCCGGTTCCGCAGGGTCTTCCGGGATTTGAACGCCAATCTTGGCCAGGTTCTGATTGACTGTCGCGATATTGCCCGTCAGGTACCGAGTGCCGTAGTAGAGCACGGCTGCGACGACCCCAAAGCCCAGAATGTAGGCAATGACGCGGCCGAGGAGTGATTGTCCTTCGTTCGGCTGAGCCGGGGCGTCCTTCGCGGCTGGCTGCGCGTGGGCTTTGGGTTCGGCGTCAGGGGCTACCGTATCGACCGCGGCGGTGATCGAAACCGGCAGCACGACTGGTTGACCGTCTTTCGGCAGCGCAAGGTCGAACATGGGTCGGGGGACGAGTTCCTGGGTTGTGCCCTTGGAACGGTAGGTGATCTTCAGTTTAGCTGGCCCCGTGGGCAGGCAGTAAAAACTCAGGGTGCCAACGTCGGCGGGAGCAAGCAACCCAGAGTAGGATTCGGAGCCCGTGGTGAGGACCACTTGGGCGGCGCTGACGGGCTTCTCGGCGTGAGTCAGCACAACCGTGACCTTGCCGATGAGGTTGAAATCAGTGTCTTTGACCGTCCACGAGCCCTTCACATCGGCGACCTTGCGCCGGGCCGCCCGACCCGTCGAGAGGTCGAGGACATAGCACCACGGCTTGGACTTATCGTCCGCGAGGGTGACCTTCGCCTCGCTCACCGCGGCCTCGGCGGGCGGGGCCCCGCCGAAGGAATCGGCCAGCCAGGCAACGCGCTTTCCCTCGTTGACGAACTGGAGCGTGAGCGCATGGGCTACCCCCGCGAACAGCACGCCGACTACGGCAACTGACAAGAGTCTTCTGACGGGCACGGTGCAGTGATTTTAGCCCTTGCAGCCGGTAACTTTGCTGCAACCTCGGAAGCGAGGTAACCCTGAGGTCCAATCTCTTCGGCACAAAGGTCAGCCGCAAGTCCGTGCCAATACGCCCCACATGATGCAGCCAAGTACGGCGGTAGATCCTGCGCCAGCAACGTACCCAGCAGTCCACTGAGCACGTCCCCCATCCCACCGGTGGCCATACCGGGGTTGCCGGTCGGGTTGACGTTCAACGGCTGCATCATGCTGCCTACGATGCTGTACGCCCCCTTCAAGAGGATCGTCCGTTCGAATTTCTGGACCGCCGCCTCGACGATCGAGAATCGGCGCGATTGAATCTCGGCGGCGCTACAGTGCATCAGCCTGCCCATCTCGCCGGGGTGAGGAGTTAGCACGCACTCGCCCGGGGGGAGTGTGACGCCACGGCTCACCGCGTTTAGGGCGTCGGCATCGATCACCGATGGGATGTCCCACCGCGGCCAGAGGTCGGCCAAAAACTGGGTCACCGGCAGCCAGTCTGAAAGGCCTGGACCGAACACCACGGACGTCGCGCGTTGCGAAGCCGCTAACAAGGGTTCGACCGCAAGCGGGCTGATGCACCCTTCGCGCTCAGGGAGCACGAGGAGCAGGGCCTCGGGCAATCGCTGCGACACCGCGCGCACCACGCTCTCGATCCCGGCGACGGTCACCAGCCCCGCACCCGCACGCAGGGCAGCCTGAGCGGCCAGCACTGCCGCACCCGGCATCGCCGCACTCCCGGCGACAATGAGCACGTGCCCGTGATCACCTTTGTGGCTGGAACGGAGTCGATCGGGCAGCAAGTCACAGACCCATTCGCGGTCGATCAGCCGGGCGGAAGTTGGCTCCCGCAGGAGTTCGTCCGGATACCCCAAGTCGGCCACGCGCCAAGCGCCAGAATGCTCGATCCCGATCCCCTGGAAGAAGCACTGCTTGGGAAGCCCCATCGTAATCGTGCAACTCGCCCACACGCTCTCGCCCAGTTCTTCCCCGGAGTCGGCCACGATCCCGCTTGGCACATCCACGGAGATGACCGGCAACCCACCCTCGTTCATGGAGCGGATCGCCGCGCGGACGGCATCAGCGACGTCGCCCCGTGCGCCAGTTCCAAGCACGGAGTCCACCACCAGGTCGCGGCAAGCCACACATCCGGCCTTGGTCAGCCACTGGGGATCGCTCGGGAAAATCGGATCGATTCCCTGCGCGCGCAGGTTCGTGAGGTGAGCAAGTGCGTGCGCATTGAGCTCGTCCTCTGAGTGGGTCATGAGCACCTCGACCCCGAGTCCGGTCTGGTGAACAAGTGTTGCGGCGTACAGACCGTCCGCCCCATTGTTGCCCTTGCCGCAGAAAAAAGTAACCCGGCCGCCTTCGGGAAGCATTTCAAGGATGGCGTCTCGGACTGATTGGCCAGCCCGCTCGATCAGGATATCGGTCGATAGACCGTAGAGTTCTTCCGCTCGGTCATCCAATCTGTGCGCATGTGCTGCCGTTGCGATCCACATAGTCGCCTTCCTGGGAGGGCATTGAGAACTACGCGTCCAATTCAGAATTCGTTATCGCGATCTTTTGCAGATAATTGAGCTTGCCACCGCAATCCTTGTGGATATAGACCCTGCCGCGCGAGAAAAGTCGTCCCCTTTTGAACTGCTCGCGACACCGGACGCACACATAGATGTGGAGGTGGCGCGTGCGGTTTCGCTGGCAGTCGTACCGGTGGCGAACGGTCGGAGTCTCCCCGAGATCGACCATTGCTTGACGCCACGCAGGCCCGTGGCCCCGTCCCCGCAGGCCATGGCGCGCGAAAGCGAGAAGATGGGCGTACTCGTGCACCAGCGTGCTGCGCAGACGCTCAGCGTCGGTCATGAGCGTCTTGCTGAGCGAGATCGTAAACGTCGTAAACTCGGCAGTGCCGGCCGTCGTGCGATAGTTCCGCCAGCGCAAAGTGATCGGCTTGCCCAAGGGGTGAGTGTGCAATAGGCTGCACAGAATCTCCCGCGCCTCTTCGTCCAGCGGGTGGATCGGCTTAGCGTCTACTGATGCCATTGAATGAACGCCACTGATGCACTAACCTCAATGATGAGCCGTCAAAAAAAGAAAGGCCATTCTTTCTAAGCGCAGTGCTTATACAAAAATGGAAACAGCGGTACCGATATGTTGGTGCCGGGAGCGGGACTCGAACCCGCACGAGTTTGAGCTCAACGGTGTTTGAGACCGCCGCGTCTACCATTCCGCCATCCCGGCCAGAAATCCGAGCATACCTGGTTGCCTAGTACAATCGTGGAGTGCTGCTGGTCGTCTCCAACGTCCGCAAGGAGTTTGCCGATTCCATCGTCCTTGACGGTGTCGATCTGCGCATTCAAAGGGGCGACAAGGTGGCACTCGTAGGCCGCAACGGCTGCGGCAAGACAACTCTGCTGAAAGTAATCGTTCGGGAGTACGAGCCGGATGGCGGGACCGTGAACCTGGCTCGCGGAGCCGAGATCGGCTACCTGAGCCAGATGGCTTCGCTGGACAACGAGTTGACCGTCCTTCAATCGGCTGAGCAAGCGAGGGGGCACCTCGTTGAGATGAAGACTCGCCTCGACGCACTGCTTGAAAATCCGTCCCCGTCGATGGAGGACTTGGAAGAGATCAGCGCCCTCCACGAGCACTTCCACGCCGAAGGTGGGTTCTCGCTGGAGACCGACTTCCGGGTCGTGCTCACTCGCATGGGCTTCCAGGATTCAGAGTTCGACCGGCAAGTCAAATACCTTTCTGGTGGCGAGAAGACGCGCCTAATGCTCGCCCGGCTGCTGCTGGAAGAGCCGGACTTGATCATCCTGGACGAGCCAACGAACCACCTGGACCTGGAGGCAACCGAGTGGCTTGAGGGGTGGGTCCGGGCGTATCACGGTGCCGTCCTGGTGGTCTCTCACGACCGCGAGTTTCTGCGCCGGACGGTGAGCTCCGTCATCGAGATGCGCGATGGGCGGGTGAAGTCGTATCCCGGCGATTTCGACCAGTATTTGAAGCTGCGTGAGGAGGACGAGGCGCGACTCGCGGACCTCGCCAAGAAGCAGCAGGATCAGATGTCCAAGCTGGATGAGTACGTCCGGCGGTTCATGAACAGCCAGCGCACGGCCCAGGCCCGTGGCCGGCTGAAGCAGCTGGAGAAACTCCAGGCAAGCGCCGTCCAGGCTCCCAAAGCCGAGAAGTCCATGGTCACCAGTTTCCAAGTCATGAAGCGCGCAGGCGACCGGGTTTACGAAACAAGCGGGCTCGGACATGGGTTTGGTGGTTCGAACCTCTTCGAAGGGCTCGACTGGACGGTCCGGTGGGGTGAACGTTGGGGCGTCATCGGCGTAAACGGCGCGGGCAAATCGACCTTGGTCCGACTGTTGACGGGCGAGTACCCGCCCACCAATGGGACGATCAAAGTCGGCTCAAACGTAAACGTCGGTTACTTCAGCCAGCACGCCGACGCGCTTGTGAGCGATCTCAGCCCCATCGAGTTCTTGCACCACCGAGAAGGGATGGAGATCGCGGCAGCGCGCAACCTCTTGGGACGCTTCCTGCTCAGCGGCGATGACGCGATGCGCCCGATTAGAACGCTGAGCGGCGGCGAGAGGAACAAGGTTCAACTCGCGGTACTCACCATCCAGCACCCCAACGTCCTGATCCTGGACGAGCCGACCAACCACCTGGACATGGCCTCACGGGACGCGCTCACGGAGGTGCTCTCTGAGTTCAATGGCACGCTCATCCTGGTCTCTCACGACCGGACGCTGCTGACTCAAGTGACCGACCACACACTCGATATGCGTGGAGGGGTTCCAATCCAGTACGGAGGAAGTTACGCAGAGTATCGCCGGAGCAAGACCACTCCCTCCACGGAGACGAAGGCGCAAGTACAGGCCCAGGCGGTCGTGGCGAGTGCGGCCCTCAGCCCGCGTGAACTCAGCAAGGAAATCCAGCGACTCGAGAAGGCGATCGCGGACGCCGAAGACGCCATCACCGCCACGGAGGCGAAGCTCTCCGCGCTGGAATCACGCATGGCCCTCGCTGACCCGAAAGACGATCACTTCGCAATGAGCAAGGATCACGCCCAGATCCAAGCAGACGTCGAGGCTCAACTCGGACACTGGGAGACAACCGCCGCACGACTTGAAGAGCTCAGGGCTTTGCAGGGCTCGGCTTAGGTGCCGGGGGCTTGGCGGGCGGGGGCTGCGTCCACCGCGCGACGGGCGTCCACGTTCCCTTGGCGTACCACGTGGCGGTGGTGGGCTTCGTGCTCGGGTACCAGGTGATCAGCCCGTGCGGAGTGTCTCGAGCCGCGGTCCAGGCCGGGAAACTTGATTCAAGTCCCGAGGCCAGGTAGCGGATGCGGCATCCCTGCTCGGAGTCGAAGCGAAGCACGGTCGGGTCCGTCGCCACGAAACTAACCTTGTCTCGATCTTCGGCGAGATCTTCTCGCTCATTGGTCGCCAAATCCACACGTCCAGCCAGCCACGAGCCGTACGAAGTGCGCTCCACGAAGAGTAGCTTGCTCGGAGCCTGGCTCGGGATGGAGTAACGCATCAGACCCGAGCCAATCGGGTAGAAGCGGGTGTACTTTTTGTCCAAGTCCCAAGTCGCTAGCCCCCACTTTTCGCTGTTCTTGGCGACCGTCGCGAGCCGCCCATTCACGACGAGCAGTTCGTCGCTGATTGAGCCCGTCGCGGTCGAGACACCCGGCATCTTGTCCACCACCTTGAACCAGGGGATCGCCTCGGCCAGGTCGATGGACACGAGCGCTTCGAAGATCGGCTTGCGATCCTCATCGTCCCAGTGCAGCAGCAAGTACATCTGATCGCCGAGCAGCTCGTAACCGGAAAGTGCCGAGACTTCCCGAGCGCGTGATCCAGCCTCAATGCCTTGGATGGCATCGCGGATCTGCTCTTTGCTGAACAGCCGCGGGCTGGTGGGGATATCTGGGAAGCGCGTGGACCGTGTGTACTTACCCAGCGTGATGGTCATTTGCTTCCCATCGAATTTGATCGAGAGCTCGCCGTCGGAAAACTCAAATGTCTTCGCCGGAGGCAGCGTCGCCGTCGAAACCGGCACCCGCTCCGTCCAGTTGGATCCAGTCGCGACGAAGTTCCATCCGTCGTATGCCAACCGGACAGTGTCCACGCCGCTGACGGCGGTGGTCTGAAGGCAAAGTAGAATGGGAATCACCAACATTTTTACGGTACTAGTATGGACTGCAGAGATTGCCCACGCTTTAATACAGACGAGGCAAAGTGCCGCGATGGAAAGGTGAATCCACAAAAGTGGACGCAAGCCGTAGAAGTCGCCAATCAATTCGGCGTGCGGGCGATCTGCGTCATGAACGACCACCGCGAGCGGCTGGTGAGTTGCCGGTTGCGAATCATCCCGCCCCGTTAGGCGGCTTCGCTGAGGAGAATCGCGTAGTTGTCTGGGTCGGCAATCAGGACCGAGCGAACCTGATTCGAACCGCCCTCCATGCCGCGCAAAACCGTGAGACCCATCTGCTCAGAATTGCTCAACACATCCGCGATGCTGGAAATCTGGAAGCTGAGAATCACGCCGCCGCGCCGATCGTAGTCGGCTCCGTCTGAGCCGCCCTGGATGAGCAGGAGCTCGGTTTCGCCGTTGCTCAAATGGGCCATGGGGTGGCCACCGAAGCCAGCAGCGGGAGAGACTCGCATCTTCAGCACGCCGGCATAGAATTCCAGCGATCGCTCCAAGTTCGCGACGTCAAGAATGATCTGCGACAATGTGCTTTTCATGTGTCTCTTTGGACTCTTTCGGTCTATTCCCGCCAAATACGTAGCCCGAACTCGTGGAGCGGTATGATTGAATCTAATGTCACATGACGATCTGAGCAGTCTCCTGCGTCTACACAAGGTCGATGCGGCAATTGTTGAGTTGAAGAAGCGGGCGGCAAACATGGACGCTGGCCGCTCGGTGAAAGAGGAGATTGAGCGGCTGAAGCCGAAATGGTCTGCAGCGACCACCGCATACGCTTCCTCGAGAACGGAAGTCGCCGACTTGGAGCTTTTGCAAAAGACGCTCACCGACAAGATCCAGCACATTGAGTCCCTGCTGTACTCGGGCAAAGTTGTGAATCCGCGAGAGGTCGAGGCGTACCAGAAGGAGCAGAAGATGTTCCAGCGCCAGCGAGACGAGGCAGAGACGAAAGCTCTGGAACTGCTCGAAGCGCAACCGCCACTGCGCAAGGAGGCGACCATCATCGACCGTGCGATGCAAGAACTCCAGGCGAAGCAGAAGGCCCAGTACGACGCGGCTGTGGCGGAGAAGGAGCGAATGCAAGCGCAGTACAAGACGCTCGTCGAGAAGCGTAAAACGATCGCCCCGACGGTACCAGCAGGCTTGCTGAAGCAATACGAAGCGATCCGGGAACGACACGGCGGAATTGGGATGAGCGAGGTCACGGCCACAGGCAACTGCGCGCAGTGCGGAACCTCATTGCCCACCAAGCCCCTGGAGTACACGAAGGAGGGACGCATCGTCACATGCGAAGCCTGTCATCGCATTTTGATTCGCATCTTGGTCGAAGGCTAGCTCAGCTTGCTTCGTGCGGGTTCGTGTTGCTGACCCTCGGCGCGTGCGCCAAACAGCCCGCGACGGGCGTGGCCGGTTCGACTCGCGTGCTCGTGACCCTGACCGTCGACGGTCGGTTGCGCGACGGATCGCGGCCAGAGGATGCAGGCATTCCGTACATCTACATTGTCGCCATGAACGTGGCCACCGTCGACAACCCCACTACCTTAGGCCCGACGCCGGTCATTTCGCCACCCTGGGGCAACGGTTTCGTTGCCGGCGATGTTAGCCATTTCGTGTGGTGGGATCCAACCGCCGTGAATCCGTACACCGTATACCGTTTTGTAGACACGACGCTGAACAACTACATTCCCATCGGCATTCCGGTAAATGGTCAGATCACTGGATCCAACTCGCAGACCCTCCAGTTCGAAATTGACGTCGATCAGCTTGAG
The DNA here is from genome assembly GCA_016788115.1 of Chthonomonas sp. NCBI lineage: Bacteria > Bacillati > Armatimonadota > Chthonomonadia > Chthonomonadales > Chthonomonadaceae > Chthonomonas > Chthonomonas sp. Next base: position 398,324 of record JAEURR010000005.1, read on the forward strand.
ACGGCCTTGCCAACTGGCCAAAGTGCGCGCTCCTTGCAACTCAACTTGTTGACGATGGATCGGTTCGGCAGTACCCAGGGGAGTAAGCAGTGGGACGCGCTCGGCGATGGCAACACCGCGCAAGTGAATCTGCCGATCACCATTCCCCTGCGCTCCAGCGGCACCTACTCAAACTCCTTGTCGGGCGCGATTGAGCCGCGCGGCGACACACCCAACCCAGACTTGGACATTGTCGATTGGAAGGTCGAAGTCCGAGTCCAATGACCGATCTGCCGCTGGTCTCGGTGCTGCTTACGTGCTACAACCATCTGCCCTACATAGGCGAATGTGTGGAGGGAGTCTTAGCTCAGACCTACCCCAATCTGCAGATCATTGCGATTGATGACGGCTCGACGGACGGGACTCGCGAATGGCTCAAGGAGAACGAGTCCCGGATCGCCACGCGGTGCCCGATCAAGATCATTTTCTCAGAGCAGAACCTGGGTACGTACGGCGCGTTGAATGCTGCGATCGAAGCAAGCAGCGGTGAGTTGCTCGCAGTACTGAATGACGACGACTTCTGGTTGCCGGAAAAGATCGCCTCGCAGGTCGAGTTACTGCGGAACGACGCGCGCATTGGCCTCACCCACACCGATGGCGAGTTTGTGGACCAGCAGAGCGCGGTGATCAAGGGAAGCCCACTGGGGTTTGCGTACCCACGCACAGCCACGGGGGACATGTTTCCCGCGTTGATCGAGTTCAACAAGATTATCGCCAGCTCAGCCTTGTTCAGGCGTGAGTGCCTCGCCAAGGTCGGACCGTTCGATCCGGAGTTCTACGGCTGCGGCGACTGGCACATGTGGGTGCGCATCGCAGAGTTCTGGCACGTCGGATTCGTTCACCGATCGCTCACTCGGTACCGGGTCCACGACTTGAACGCCTGTCACAACTCGGACCGGATGATCGAGGACGAATGGCGGATTCGGACTTGGCTGCGTGGTCGCACCCGTGAGTTGCTCCAGTCCGATCGTTCTAGCAATGAACTGCGCCGCGCACTCGCGCACAATTTGGCGTGTATCGGGACCGAATCGGCATGGCGAGGGAACCGGGGTGCCGCGCTCGTTGCGTATCTAGATTCGCTGCGACTGCTTCCCACGCGGTTCAAGTCGCTCTTACGCATCGGATCGTTGCTCCTGCCAGCCAAGCTGCTGCGCAAGCTCAGATAACTCATGAAGAAGCTACTCATCATCGGCGGGACCGTCTTTGTCGGTCGGCACATCACAGAAGCGGCGCTCGCCGCGGGCTGGGAGATAACCCTCTTCCACCGCGGGCAGTCCGGCACTGACCTATTCCCGGGGGTCGAGCGGATCCTGGGAGACCGCAACACTGATGCGGCCAAGCTGGAGTTTGGGCAATGGGACGCTTGCATTGATGTTTCCGGATACACGCCCACGAACATGCGCGGCCTCTTGGAAACGCTGCGAGACCGGGTGGGGCACTACGTCTTCATCTCCACAATCTCGGTGTATCGTGACGGCCCCGGAGACGCCCTTGACGAGGACGGCCCTGTTCTGCCCGATGAGGGGCTACAGACCGAAGAGGTGACCGGCGAAACCTACGGCCCGCTCAAGGTCCGCTGTGAGCGCATGGTGCGCGAAGCCTTCGGCGAACGGGCGACGATCATCCGCCCAGGGCTCATCATCGGACCGCACGATCGCACCGACCGATTCTCGTACTGGCCGATGCGGTTCGACCGAGAGGCCGTCGTACTCGCCGCCAGCCCCGATTCGATCATCCAACTCATCGACGGGCGTGACCTTGCCCAACTGGCCCTCAAATCGATTGGCCATAGCGGGACGTACAACGCGACGGGATCCGGCGTCACGTGGGGCGAGATCGTTTCGGTATGTCAAGCGGCGACGGACAATGTTTCACGCGTAGTCTGGGCCGATCCCAGTTGGCTGACTGGGCAAGGCGTGCAAGAATGGACGGATCTGCCACTGTGGGTGGCAGATCCCAGCGCACACCGGTCGCTCAGCGATGTGCCCATCACTCGTGCGCAATCCATTGGGCTCACCCACCGGAGCCTCAAGGAGAGTGTCGGCGACCTGCTGGCCTGGCTCCGCGATGGTCGCGGCGACGCTCCGCTGAAAGTCGGGATGACTACCGAACGACAGCAAGAACTTGTCAAGGCGCTGGAAGAAACTCCGGCTTGAGTGCGGCGCCGTGACCGGGTTGTTCAGTGGGCGTGACGACGCCATCGATGATCGGCGCGCCCGTCGCAGGGTCCGGGTTAAGATTCAGATGCGAATCAAGATCAATGTGATCGAAGAGTTCGCCCAGCGCGGCTCCCGCGGCGATCCCAACTGACGAGTCGCTCATGCAGCCGATCATCGTGCCCAGACCGTGCGCCCGCGCCGTCGCGACGATGCGCAACGCTTCGGTAATGCCGCCGCATTTGGTCAGCTTGAGGTTGACGCCGTCGATACAGTGGACAACGGGCGGGATGTCGGCGGACGACCAGATCGATTCGTCAAGGTAGATCGGCAACGGTCGGCCTTCGAAGATGGCAGGCAGCTCGGCTTCATTGCCTTTCTCAAGCGGCTGCTCGACGTAGTCACACCCTCGCTCAGCCAGCCACGCCATCGTCGACCGGGCGCGGGCCACGTCCCATCCGCCGTTGGCGTCCACCCGCAAAGAAACGCCGTACGGTCGGGCAACTTCAGCCGCGGTGGAGTAGATCTGCTGATCGTGCTCCATCCCTTGGGGTGATCCTAGCTTGATCTTGAGTGCTTTGGCCCCGGTGAGATCGAGAATGATGGGGACTCGCTCGCGCACGATTTCCTCGGGCTCGATGCCGATCGTCACACTCGTCGGAGTCGAGCGATTGCTGAGCCCGAGAAGCCGGTACAGCGGCATGTTGGCCTCTTTGGCACGCAAGTCCCACAGTGCGATGTCGAGCGCGCACAGCGCGAAGGGATCCAGCTCCATCTCGCGGGCGCGGGCGTGAACACCGTGAATTGAGAGCCCCTCCAGGTCGCTCGCCACCAGCCGTTCAAGATCCGCTTGCGCCAGCGGGGCCATGGTGTCGGCAAAACCGGTGCGCGGTGCACACTCGCCGATACCGACGTGCTCGCCGCGACGCACGAACACGAAGAGGTTATTGTGCTCGGCGGTCGTGCCTCGGCTGATGGCCAGCGGAAAAAGCTTCTTGAGCCGCAGGGTGAGAAAGGAGACTTCCATGCCTCCTCAAGCCTACCCCTGCTTGAAGAGCCTCTTGATCGCCTCGCTCTGGCGCTCCATCACGACCTTGCGTTTCACCTTCAGGCTCGGCGTGAGCTCGCCGGTTTCGACACTGAATCGTGCGCTGATCAACTCGTACCGCTTGATCTTTTCGTAGTCCGCCAATACCTTGTTCACCTTGTCGATCTCGCCCTTGATGAGCGCGCGGACGGGCTCATGATCCAGGAGGTGCGATGGATCGTCCACCTTCATCCCTTGCTCCTTGACATACGCTCCGACATGGTCGAGATCGGGCACTACGAGGGCACCGACGTACGATTGCCCGTCACCCAGCAGCACGACTTCGGCGATGTACCGGCTCTCGCGCAGCTTCGATTCGATCGGTTGTGGAGCGACGTTTTTGCCGTTCTCTAGCACCAAAATGTCCTTCTTGCGATCGGTGATCTTTAGGTGTTTGCCGACGAACTTGCCGACGTCCCCTGTGTGGAACCAGCCTTCGGGGTCAATCGCCTCGCGAGTGGCATCGGGCAAGTTATGATAACCGCGCATGACGGATGGCCCTTTGATGAGGATTTCGCCATCAGCGGCAATCCGGACTTGGAGGCCGTCGAGCGGAATACCCACGGTGTCGGGGTGGTTGTCGGTGGGTGGGTTGAAGCTCGTCGCTGCGCATGTCTCGGTCAGCCCATAACCCTGGAGTACCTTCAGCCCAAACGCACCGAAGAACTCGTACACGTGCAGCGGCATAGCTGCGCCTCCCGAGACGAAAAACTTCAGCTTGCCACCGGTGCGCGCACGGATTTTCTCGCCGACCAGCTTGTCCAGCAACCCACTCAGCGGTGCGAACCCTCCGCGCAGCTTGGTGGTGCCTTGGGCGAGCGCCATTTCGAATAGGCGACGCCTGATCGGCGGCATTTTCTTCGTTGAATCGAGAATTCTCTCGCGCATCGATTCCAAGAACCGCGGCACGGCCAGCATGATCGTGGGCTGGGCCTCCTGTAGATCGTTTGCGAGAGTAGCGAGCGAGCCCGCGTACACGACGGTCGCGCCAACGCTCGTCGGAAGCACGAGACCCGCAAACCGCTCGTAGACGTGCGCCATCGGAAGCCAGGACAGGAACGTGTCGTGCTCATCGATCGGGAGCTGGCTCCGCACGTTGGTAACGAGCGAGACGAATGCCTCGTGGGTAAGGACCGCGCCCTTAGGATTTCCCGTCGTTCCGCTCGTGTAGATGATCGTGGCGACGTCGGCAAGCGTTGCCTTGGCGATCTCGGCTTCCCAATCGGCTTGCGGCCAGTCGGTGGTTTTCGACCGCTCCAGCAGCGCGTCGGGCTCACCTTTCAAGAGAATCTTCTGGATGTGAATGACGCCATCGATCCGTTCGTGGTGGGGCTGCGACCCACTTACAAAAAGCTTTGCGCGGCAATCGTCGGCGATGTACTTCGCCTGGTCCGCGGGCAAGGTCGGGTAGACAGGCACGAGGATGATGCCAAGCGTTTGGCAGGCCCAGTCCAGCAACGCCCACTCGTAGCAGTTTTCGCTGAAAAGGCACAGTGCGTCGCCACGCACAAGCCCGTATGAGCGGACGGCACCTGCCATCGCATGGACGTCTTTGTACAGCTGAGTAAAGCTGATGTCGCGCCGCGTCTTGCCGTGCGGAATACGCATGGCGACCTTGAGGCCCCAGGTCTGGCAGGAAAGTTGGAACAGGTGTGGAAGCGACTTCGCTTCGCCAAGGTAGGTCATTAGCTAACCTCTACGGGAAGATCGGCTGAAGAGTAAGCCGTCCAACCGCCCCTAAGGCTGACGACGTCGCTAAATCCCATCTGCTGCAGAGACTGGGCCGCAAGGGCACTCCGGTGTCCACCACCGCAGTAGCAAACCAATCGCTGGGATCGGTCGGCCATACGCGGATCGCGCTTTGGGTGCTCCAGATCGGCCCGCACCTCCAGGAACCCGCGGGGCATGAAGATTGCCCCCGGAATATGCCCCGCCGCAAATTCATCGCCCTCGCGCACATCCAGCAGTGTATAGCCTTCAGCCGTCAAGCGGTCTAGATCGGACACTTCGACCTCTGCGACGGTCTCCAGTGCCTGGGTTACGAAGTCCTTCAGCGTCTTTGCCACGGTGCGGCCAAGGTACCCGAATCGACGAGCAAAACCGGTAATCGTCGGGGCTCGTGCGTTCGACTCCAATGGAATCTAGTGATCGGGTGAGCCTTGTGCTCAACGGGTCAAGAATGCACAACACCGGGCGAGGACGCATCAAGAATCGAATTCGGGGGCTAACGCTGGTCGAGACCATGATCAGCACGGTCCTCGTGCTGGTTGGCATCCTTCTCGGGACTGCCCTCTACAGCGCATCGAGTCTGATGAACCGCCAAGCGGCCGCTAGGAGCGTGGCATACGCCGCCGCTCGACAGCAACTGGAAATCCTCCGTGCCCAAGATCAAAGTAACCGTCTCACGGTCAGCGACCAGGCGTTCCCGATTCCGCAGCGCGTGTTGCAGAACTTCCCGGGCGGTAGCAAAGGCGTGAAGATGGAAGGCCGTTACTCGGTTGCACCCGTCAGCGGCTCAACAACACGGCAGCAAGTCATCGTCACGATCTCGTGGCGCAACGCCAGCAACACCAAAGCGGAGACTGCACCGATCTCCGAGGTCTCTCTTTCGGCCATCGTCGCCATGGAGCCCACGACATGAGGAGGACGCAGATAAGAAGTCGGCTTGGCTTCTCATTGGTGGAAATTCTCGCGACGGTGTCAATTCTGATCACCGTCTTCGGCGCTATGACGCTCTTCATGTCGCAAAGCGGAAGGCTTGCACAGAAGAACCAGGATGAGACCCAGACCGTGGCCAAGGCTCGAAAGGCCATTGACGAGATGGCTTCGGACATTGAATCCGCCGACGCCGTCCTGAGGCAGTACCCGCCGACCGGCACACCGAGCGTGGTGACCGATCAAGCGAACGTCTTGATTCTGCGGCAGCCCCAGTTCGCGACGGACGGTTCCATGGTCTCAGGTTCTTGGAACGTGGTGATATACCGGCTCGAGGCTGTCGCCGGACAGGCCGGACCCTTCGCCCTGCGGCGATACACCGGCACGATCGTCGGCGGAGTCGCCAGCGCGGCCAGCCTGAGCAGCACGGTAGCGGAGCAAGTCGGGGGTATGGAGCTTGGCTACACGGCCAGCCAGCGGGTGGTCGGCAGCACCACGCAATCGAGTTATCCGCTCGCTGAGGCATCGTATTCGCAGAAGTCAACCTGCGCCCCGCCGGCACGCATTCTCTACGCAGGCACGGATCTCACCGCGTCAAGTGCTGCCCGAATCTCAGGAGATAGCGGGGGCGGGCTGAACTTGACGCTCAGTGGCGAACTGCCCGCAAACGGAACGCTGGACGTTTCGTATCCGATTATTCCGGCCAGAACTTCTCTCACGGATGGTTTGACCGGCACCTCCATGGTGACAGTCCTGATCTACCCAGTCACCAAGTGGAAGACCACCGGTTTCAAGGAGAAATCGACTCCGCTTAACGTGATGTCTTCAACCTTTTTGCGCAATCGCTAGTTTCAACCAAGGGGACCTATGCAAGAACTCAAACTGCAGCTCAATCGATCGATGCGACGACGACGGACCAAACAGGCCGGCATGTCGCTTGTGACCGTCATGTTCTTCATCGGCGGAATCTCGCTGATCGCGATTTCAGGACTCGCGCTTGCGACCATGGGCAACCGCATGGCGTTCCGATCCGAATCCAAGATCGCTTCGAACACGCTGGCGGAAAGTGGCATCAACCACCTTTACGACGAGGTGCGTCGGCAGATGCAGGCGTCGAATACGTACCCTGAATCGGTCTCGGGCTCGCTCGGAACTGACCTCGACGGCGGGGGAACTCCGGTCGGGACCTACACCGCAGTGGTCGAAAACATGACGACGAAGGAAGTCTCCACCGGGATGGGGGTTCAAACCGAGTGGACGTTCATAGTGCGTGGCACTGGCCGCGCCGCAAATGGAGCTGAGAGTGTCGTGACCGCACGCTTCACCGCAATTGGTGCGGCAGGAACGTCGCAAGTCGATGCTCCCGCCGATCCCTTTGGGCTGTTCATGTTCTCTCCGGGGGCGGTTCAATCGAACGGACCCATCGAATTCCGCAGCGACGAGGGTTTCAATGCGAAGGACCCGAACAACTCGAAGTACCCAAGCGCACATATCGTGTCCAACGCGGGCATCACTTGGTCAACGGTCAGCAAGACGAAGACGGATATCTCCTCATCTAGCTTCTTTACGGTGGAAGGGATGATCATGGCACCGAACATGCCGACGGCAACACCCTACGACGTGACCATCGCCAAGACGGGCATGAACAACCCCAACGGCAAGATCAACTATTCGACGACCTCCTACAATGGCACACAGGCGTACCTGGCCGGGAGCAACTTGGGCCGGCTTGTGGAGTACTTCGAAGAACTCGCTCTCTCGACGGCAAACATGAAGCTGCTGGGCGATGTCGCCACTACAACCACGACCATGCTCGCAGACGCCTCCTCTGGCAAAGTCAAATCCAGTGGCTCTGAGCTCACGGCGATCCCCAAGAAGTGGTACATGCCCACCAAGAGCCAGGTGGATACTTGGGAAGGACAGTGGTTTGCACGAGTGCATGCGGCCGACTCGACACAAATCTGCGGCGACTTGAACTCCAGCGAGTACACCCCTGACAAGAATGGAGTCGTCACCATCAAGACCCCTTTGGTCGTTCACGGCAACATCAATATTCAAGCGGGAACGAAGGTGAAGTTCCTTGGCACGTCGGCGATCGAAGCAGACAACGTCATCTACACCACCGGGGACATCACCAACGAGGGGTCGATTGTAAATGCCGGAGTGACGCTCGTTTCGAATGGCCGGTACTCCGACACTCCAACCAGTAAATACTCGGTGCAGCTCAGCTTTGACGCGGGCGACCCACGATCGGTCCGACTCAAGAAGGCCATCTTGCCCGAGAATGACGATCCTTCGGTCGATGCACGCCGGAAAATGTTGAATGCGTCGTCTTTGGTCAGCCTCCTGCAAGACAAAGAGGCGATCCGTATGGCCTCGTCGCAGAACTCGGCGATCGGACTGGTTTATGCCGCTCGGGGTGGCATTGCGGTCACTTCATCAGACGCGGTTTTCAATGGCTCCTTCATCAGCGGACCCAATGACGCTTACGGTGGTATCCGGATCGCTCCGCGAAAGGGCGGCAAACTAGAGATCCAGTACGAGCAAGACTGCCTGGGACCGAAGGCCGCGTTCATGCTTTCAAAGACCACAGAAGCGGTCACGATCGAGTCGTGCGAATCGTTTACCCCGAGCAAGCTCTTCGGTTGGAACCGCTCGAAGTAGTTCGCGCTACTTTGTACGAGTCAGCATCGCAAACGCGTTATGCGCGTGGATGGACTCGTGGTTCTCGACTTCGATCTGATACGAAGTGATGCGGTCGTCCTGGTCAAAGACCAGGGCGACTTCGCGCACCATGTCCTCAACAAATCGAGGATTCTCGTACGCATGCTCGGTTACGAACTTCTCATCGGGCCGCTTCAGCACCGGATAGAGCGCACAGGACGAGGCCCCTTCGACCATCTCGATGACCTCTTCGAGCCAAACCAACGCGCGGGTATGCAAACTCACCGTCACGTAGCCGCGTTGGTTGTGGGCCCCATACTTGCTGATCTCCTTGCTGCAGGGGCACAAGGTGGCGACGGGGACCACGACGATGATCTCGAACTCGGTCTTCGCCCCGCCGGTCGCCCGGAAAGCACAATCGAACTGCATCATGCCCTGCTTACCGGTGACGGGCGCATGCTTGGTCATGAAGAACGGAAACTCAACATCCAAGTGAGCCGTGCTCGCATGCAATCGCTCGCGCAGCTCGGTGAGGATTGAGGGAATGCTCTCGACGCTTACGGCACCTTGATGCTCGCTCAGCACTTCAAGGAATCGGCTCATGTGCGTCCCCTTGAAATGGCTCGGTAGATCGACGGTCAAAGTGAACGTCCCCACCGTTGCTTGGTGCTCTTGGGCACGGTCGAGCACCGTGATGGGGTACTTCACGTTGCGCACCCCCACGCGATCGATCGGGATGTTTCGCTGGTCGGGGGTCTTCTGCACGTCCGGCAGGATCACCGCGTTGGTCAGCGTTGAAGAGTTGTTCGACTGGTCAATCATGCTGCTCTCAAGTGGATTCCAATCGGAACCTACCCCAACTCCTACGCATCATGAGTCGGCGGCGTTCTCGAACGGGCTCAGAGCGTGTCGTCCCCTTCCAGTTCGTAGTTGGCTGAGAGTGCCAAATAGTCGAAGAATCCGACCTCATCGTCCCGGTCGAGGTCCGCGCGGGCGTCGTAGAAGGGCCCACCGTAAACCTGTTCAAACGAGTCGGACAGGATGAAGTAGTCGAAGAGATCGACGGCATTATCACCATTGCAGTCGCCGTTCGGAAGCGTGATCCCGGGCACATTGACCGTCGCACCCGTGAGGTTCACGTTCGCAACCCGCTTGCGGAGCCACTGCTCAACCTTTGGGCTCACGTTGAACGTCCCGGAAAGGTTGGTCGTGAACTTGTAGGTCCCGTCCGGCTGCAACACGATCGGGAATCGGGCGACGAGACCACTATTGGTCGTGGACTTCACCCGGACGTCCCCCATGATCCCGTACTGCGCGCCGCTTAGACTGTTGAGCGTCACGGTGCCCTGGACGGTGCGCATGGCCGCTCCCGCCACGAATGGCATGTCGATGGTCGTGTCCACACCCGCGCCATTTCGATACGTTCCCCGGACCCAGTAGGTCTGCCCAGAGGTCATCGACAGGCCGGTGAAGTTGACCACATCGCCATCGGGATAGATGACGGTATCGCCTCGCACATTGCTAGCCCCGGCGGTCGTGCCTATTCGGAAGGTCATCTTTTCGATGCTTGTCTCCGTGTCGTACGCCCAGTGCCGCACGGACAAGGTCGTGGTGGTTGGGCTGCTCGCCAACTCAAAGCGTCCGACTCTGGCGGGAGTGGTGTCGAACGGATTGCCGCCGATCCAGAAGTCCACCCCAGGCGTGTTACAGCCCGCCTTGACCGTCACGTTGATCGTGCGGCTCTGGAACTGCGATTCGGCGATGATCACCCAACTCCCGGGATTCAGGCCCGCGAAGCGGTACGCGCCGCCGGCGACGGTGTTGTTCACGATGCCACCGGTGGTCTGACCTGGAAGCCGCGCGGTGACCTTCACTCCGACGGTCGGGTCGCCCATGAACCTCACCAGGCCTTCGACCGATCCGGTCGTCGCGCCACGGGCGTTTTGGTCCAGAAGCGTCGCCTGCATATTGAGGTCACCGAAACCCTTGACTTCGCTCCAAGGCAGGTTGCCACCTGCCGAGCCGATCGCGCCGCGCTCTAGCGCCTGCATGGTCTGGATATTGCTCCAGCCTCCGCGCCGAACTAGCCCGTTCTTGCCCATGTACAGTCCAGCCGCGCCCGCCACATGCGGCGACGCCATACTTGTGCCGTACAGGTAGGTGTAGTTGTTTTGGATCGGCGGGTAGTAGCTCGCCAGATCGTTCAGCGTCACATGGTACGTCGGGAACGGCGCCCAGATGAAGAATAGATAGTAGTTGAGGTTGACATCCTGGAGAATGTCGCCTCCGGGAGCGGCCATGTCGATGTAACTGCCGGTTCCCGAGTAGCTAGTCGCAGGGATCTGTTGCGCCGTACTGGCGGTGACGGCAAGGACCGCCGAGTTGGCGGCTGGGTAGAAGCGACCCAGGTTCGTTGGGGAGTTGCTCTCACCCGCGGCAGCTACAAGAACGCACCCTTTTTGGAACGCGTAAGTTGTCGCTTCCTGCAAAGCAATCGAGTTCTCGGTCGAGCCAATGCTCATGTTGATGACGTCAGCCCCGCGGTCGGCTGCATACATGACGGCTCGCGCCGCATCGACGTCCGTGCCTGATCCCTCTTCGCTGATGATTCGCAGACTCATTCCCTGGCAGTTGTAGCCGGTACCAATGGTTCCGTGCGAGCCATATGCGCCGCTATTGCCCGCGGCCAGCGCGATGCCCGCCACGTGCGTCCCATGGCCGTTGACGTCTGCGCCGTTCGAACCGATCTCAACCTGGAAGTTTGAGAACGAGCGAGATCGAGTCCAGTCCATTTGGCCGCCGAGGTTCCGCCGGGTGCTCGTTCCGGACAAGTTTCGGAAGTCGGGATGATCCATATCCACGCCGCTGTCCACCACGGCAATGGTCGGAGGATGTGCCGGTCGATTGAACGTGGTGAAGTAGGCGTTCGGATAGATCGACCACGCCTCGAAGGCGTTGATGTCGTAGAGTGGCCACATGCGCGGGAAGAGCACTACCGACTCTTCGTCGAGCGCCAGATACATGTCGGGGTTGTCCTCAACGGCATCGTAATCTGGATCGTTGGGGGTTGCCAGGAGCGTGCGAACTCGGTAGACCGGCTCGGCCATAACGCCCCTCGAGCGAAGTTGCCTGACGAACTGATCGATGTCCAGGGTCTCGGGAACTTGGTAGATGGACCAACCCAGCGGACCGAGCTTGGCGGTCAAGGTTCCGTCGGGGACCAGGCTCGTCGCGCCGTCCGCTTGCACTAAGTTGCGACTCTGGGCTGGCGTCAGCTTGACCTTCACGTAGCCCGGCACGATCGATTCTGCTCGAGTCAAGGGCTCGGCCTTCTTGATGGAGCGGATTTCGAATGGGTTGGCGGTCGCGAAGGCCGAACCCAAAGCGGCGACGAATAGAGCTACAGATCGAACGGACATAGATACTCCAGAACCTAGACCCTATTGTAAGGCAGGTTTTCCCCTATGGTAAGCGTGACCCCCGGTCGACGCAGAATGTTCCCAGGTTTTAGGGCGCATAATCATGGCACCCGTGTCCGGCACCGCCTACACCAAGCTGCTGCGCCCACTCCTGTTTCGGCTCGATCCCGAGCGGGTCCACCACATTGGCATGGCGCTGATCGCCCGCGGTTTGATCCGTGCGCGGCTGGTCGTCGATCCGCGTCTGAGCGTCCGTCAGCTGGGTGTCGACTTTCCAAATCCCGTTGGGCTCGCGGCGGGGTTTGACAAGGACGGAGTGGCAATTGATCGGTGGGCGGGCCTCGGGTTCGGGTTTGCAGAGATCGGAACGGTCACCCCCATAGCGCAACCCGGCAACCCGAAGCCCAGACTCTTTCGCTTGCCCGGTGACCAGGCGGTCATCAACCGGTTCGGATTCAACAATCAGGGGGCTCAGGCCATGGCCGCACGTTTGGAGCGGGCTCGTCCGGGGATCCCCATCGGGATCAACCTCGGGAAGAACAAGGAAACCGCCGCCGAAGATGCCGCCGCCGACTACCAAGCCGCGTTTCGGCAACTACACACCTATGGCGACTACTTCGTGGTGAACGTCTCCTCCCCAAATACTCCGGGTCTCCGCGCGCTCCAGGACCGAGCATCATTGGAGGGCATCGTCGCCGCCATGCGCGAAGTCAATGCGATTCGTCCGATCCTGATCAAGGTCTCGCCCGACTTGTCAAACGCCGCGCTCGACGAGGTGATCGAGATGGCGATGACGACTAAGATCAGCGGCTTGATCGCCACAAACACGACTCTGGATCGGAGCAAATTGACCCGGGATCCGGGCGAGCTTGGTGGCCTCTCGGGGGCCCCGCTCCGCACTCGGTCTACCGAAGTGTTGGCCGCGCTCACCCAGGCGCTGGACCCGAGCATGACGCTGATCGGGGTCGGCGGGATCTTCACCGCCGAGGACGTGATCACCAAGCTCGCTGCGGGCGCACATCTGACTCAGATCTACACCGGTTGGGTGTACGGGGGTCCCTCGCTTGTCCCGAGGATTCTGCTGGACTTGCTGGCGCACTTGGATGCGCAGGGGATGAGGCAAGTTTCCGAGTTTCGGGCATAAAGACGCCTCGTGCTGCGGACAGCACGAGGCGTTACGGGCCTTACTTGATCAGGCCTTCGGGGAACCACAGTCCCAGCTCGCGGGCCGCTGCTTCGGGGTCGCTACTGCTGTGGGTGAGATTGTCGTCGATGGTGAGCGCAAAGTCGCCTCGCACCGTGCCCGGGGTGGCTTCGAGCGGATTCGTCGCACCCATCATAGCGCGGATCGCTTTCACTGCGTTCGTTCCGCTCACTGCCATCGCGACAACGGGGCCACTGGTCAGGTAGTCGCAGACGTCCTTAAAGAACGGGCGCTCGGCGTGCTCGGCGTAGTGTGCCTCGACGGTCGCGCGCTCTGCCTTGATGAGCTTCATCGCGGCGACCTGGAGGCCGCGCGCCTCGACGCGTCGCGTAATTTCGCCGATGAGGTTGCGCTGCACTCCGCCCGGCTTGATCAAAACCAAAGTTGTTTCCATAGTCCGGGGTAAGAGGATACCTTTCGGCTAGTTCTTCCAGTCGGCGGCGAAGATGTTCGTCTCCCCGCGGACCTTGCCGTTCCGGTTGCTCGCGAAAACAAGCCGCTTGCCATCGCGCGTGAACATGGGGAACCCATCGAACTCGGGTGTGTGCGTGATCCGGGTAAGTCCCGTGCCGTCCACATTGATCATAAACAGATCAAACTCCCGTCCTTTGGGATCCCCGTAGTTGGAACTGAAGATGATCTGCTTGCCGTTGGGGTGGAGAAATGGAGCAAAGCTGGCGCACCCGAGCTGGGTCACCTGGCGCTTTCCGCTGCCGTCGGCGTTCATGATCCAGATTTCGAGCTTTCCGGGTCGAACTAAGTGCTCCTTCAGCAGGGCGCGGTAGTCGGCCAGTTCGCTCTCCGCGTCGATCTTGTCGCGGCGGTAGACGATTTTCTTGCCGTCCCAGCTGACGAATGGACCGCCGTCGTATCCGGGGTCGTTGGTAAGCCGTTTGATGCCGGTACCATCGAGCTTCGAGCGGTAGATCTCCAGGTCGCCTTCGGAATCACTGGTAAAAGTCATGTAGTCGCCGCGCGGTGAGATCGTGGTCTCGGCCACATAGCTGTTCTTATCCAGGACCCGTTCCAGCCCGGTACCGTCCGGACGCACTCGGTAGATCGAGAATTGGGGGTTAACCATCCAGAGGTACCCCTTGCTCATGTCCAATGGAGCCTGAGCCCCCTTGTTCTTGGCGTGGGTGCTGCTGAAGTAGATCCAGCGCTTGTCGGGCGTGAAGTAGCTGCAGGTACAGCGTCCGAGTCCAGTGCTGACCAGCCGCTTACCCGAACCGTCGGCGTTCATGACGAAGATCTGTTCGTCGGGGTAGCCCGGCTGACGAGACTGGTAGACGATCTGCTTGCCGTCCTTGTCCCAGTACGCTTCGGCATTCTGGCCCCCGAAGGTGAGCTGTCGCAGGTTGGAAAGATGAGCCTCGCGATCGTCGAGCTTGGGTGCAGGGTACTCGGCTCCGCTGGTCTGCATGGCGAGCGCGGCGACGTCATCGAGCGTGCCGAGGGCGGCGTGCTCGGGGCAGCATGGCGGGGTCGCGTTCATCGAAACAAGCAACGAGAGCAGCTTCCACATGCTTAGATTTTGCAATGTCTCCGGGCGCGCTGGCTTGTTGCGCGGCGATATTGTGTAAAGTTAATCAGTACGTGACCGTTAGTGTCGCGTGAGGAATCATATGTTGCACAGGCTAGAAAGTGCGCCGGCCCGCATCGGGGCCGCAGGGGTATTAATGCTGACTGCCCTGGCGGGTGGTTACGTGTTGAGCTCCAGGCAACACGTCGGGAACAGTATGGTCGTCTCCGCGGATGCACCCGCCACAGTGCTCGCGCAGTCCGTCGTGGTGCAGGTTGCCGGGGCCGTCCGAAAGCCGGGCCTGCTGCGCCTGAAAACGGGTGCTCGGGTAGCAGACGCTGTCGAGGCTGCTGGCGGAGAAACGCGTGATGCTGATCTCGGCCAACTAAATTTGGCGGAACCGCTGCTCGACGGATCGAAAATTACCGTCCCGAAGTTTGGTCAAGACTTGGAGACACCCCTGGTCACCACGAGTTCCGCGCCTCCTGCCGGGATCATGAGCCGCCCGAGCACGACGCACATGAGCGGTAGTTCTTCTCCTTCGACACCGCTCGCGCCTGGCTCGATCAGCCTCAATCGAGCGACGCTTGCCGATCTCGACCGGTTGCCCGGGGTTGGACCGTCGACCGCGCAGAAAATCTTGGAGTTCCGCGCTCAGGCGGGAGGCTTCAAGTCGATCGAGCAGTTGATGGATGTCAAAGGGATCGGCCCCAAGAAGTTTGAGAAAATGCGCCCATACTTGAGCCTGTGAACTGGAGCGAGTACTACCGTCGTTCTCTTGACCGGCCCGTCCACCCCAACTACGCACTCCTTGAGCCGCACTTAGATGGCCTAGGGGATGCGATCGAGCTGGGATGTGGCGTGGGGAACGGCGTGTTGTGGCTTCTTGAACGAGGATTGCACGTCATCGCCGTCGATAACGACAACGAGGCGCTGCAGATCGTCGAAGGACGCCTCCCGGACGGGGCAGATTGCCACTTGGTCGGTTCTATGCTTGAGAACCTGGCCCTTCCGGACGTGGATGTAGTCGTAGCCCAGTTCAGCTTGTTCTTCATGCATCCGAAAGACTTCCCTGCTACTTGGGATCGGATCGTCGCAAGCATCCGCCCCGGCGGCTTGTTCATGGGTCAGTTCTTGGGGCCTGACGACGATTGGGCCGAACGCGAATACGTCACGCACACCGCTCAGCAAGTGTCCGAATTGCTGCAAAACTTCTCGATCCTCCACCGCGAAGAAGTCAATCGCGACGGGCTGACGCTGCTAGATGAGCCCAAGCATTGGCACGTGCATCACGTCATCGCCCGCAAGTCGAAGTGACGCCGACCCATTCGGGGAAATGCGAGCAGTCATCGAACCCTGAGGCCCGAAGAGCGGACTGGAACGCGCGCAAACTTGGCTCCATTTCCTCGCCCAGAAGGAAGCTCATACTCTCGAACAGGTAGCTCCGTACGGTGTCAGCAGACCAACCAGACCGCCGCATGGCATCCGCGACAAGCTCCTCGCGATGCTGAGTCAAACTGCTTTCGGCGTCTGATCGCAGTCTGCCCGAAAGCTCGGCGGTCAACCGTTCGCCGCCAATCCAGCCCGCCCACACGAACGGAAGCCCCGAAAGCTCAAGCCACGCTTCACCCAAGTCCATTACATGCAGGCCCTTACCTTCGGCCTCCAACCCGCGGTCGCCGATAAGAACGCACGCATCGGAGTCGCGCAGCATCACGTTGAGATCGGGCGGGGCGGTTCGGGTCACGGGTCGGACACCCACCACCTGGCCGAGCACGACCTGCGCGAGACGATTGGACGTCATCGAGCTTTGATCAAGGCACAGCGTACGAAGCTTGTCAAATGGGACTTGGCTAAAGAGGCGCACACTGCGCACCGCGCCACGCGATCCGATGCAGACTCCGGCTGCCATACGCCGGCCGGGGACTCTCAGTGCGTCTACGCTGCTGACGAGGATGGCGTCCACCCGATCGGCTTCGAGAAGCACGGGCAGTTCGGACGGCGGTGCGTAGAGAACTTCGAATTCGTCAGTCGCGCGTGCCGCCGCCCAAACAAGCGGGACAGCATTGACATACGGGACCGATCCAAGCCGAAATCGTTGCACTACGCTTCATTCTACGTGTTTCCCGACGAACTCTTTCGGGCCACCGCGATCACACTCGAGCCCCACGGTAGCCCCCAGCGTCGGATCAGCGGAGTCTCCCAAGCCATGAGCTTGATGAGCGCGCCGTTCAGCGCATCGCCCACTTGCGGAAGTGAAACTGCCGCCGGCCGACGTCGGAACTTGTCGATTAGCCTCAAGAACACGACAACCGGAAAGAGCCAGAAGACTGAGTAGCTCACCAAGCTCACCTCGAATCCGGCCGCGCCCAGTTGGCGACGCAAGAGGCTGCGGGTGTAGCGTCGCTTGTGCATGAGTGCGACATCGTGTGGTCCCCACAGCCACCGGTAGGCGGGCACACTGAGCACGAGCACGCCGCCCGGAGCAAGGATGCGGTACGCCTCGGCAAATGCAGCCTCGACTCCCTGAATGTGTTCGAAGATGTCGAGGGCAATCATCCCTTCAAACTGGTCCGCACGCAGAGGGACATGTTCGCCGTCGCCTTGTACCAGGCGCGTGAGGCCGCGCTCCGCAGCGAGTTCTAAAGCGATGGAACTGAAGTCAACACCCACCGCGAAGGACTCGGCCTGGAGTTCGGCAAGCGCCGCCCCGGTCCCACACCCAAAATCGAGTAGTTTGCGACCAGAAAGTTGGCTAAGTTCGTCTCTAAGGAGCTCAATGGCGAGCCGACGCCGGGCAACGAACCACCAGTAGCGATCCTCGACGGAGCGCATCCTGAGATATTCGTCAGCTTGCACGGCCCTCGAGACGACCCTTTCGGCCCTTCAGTCGAAGCCGGACCAGGTCGAGCAGCATGCGGCTGCCATCGCGCAAAAAACGGACTTTTGAGCCTTCTTGGTGGGCCCAGCGGATGGGCACCTCGGCAATCTTGTAGCCCAAATCGCGGGCGATCATCAGCGCCTCGAAATCGTAGCTGAACCCGTCCAAGGTGCACCTGGCAAAGACATCTCGTGCGACCGGTTTGGTGAAGACTTTGAACCCACACTGGGTGTCCTGAATCCCGCGGATGGCGAGCATCTGCACGACCTGGTTGAATGCCCGACCGGCGTATTCGCGGTACTTGGGCTGGCGGATCTCCAGACGGCTTTCGCGCAGGGGCCGACTGCCAATAGCGATCTCGTACCCTTCGCGGATCTTGGGGAGCAGCTTCTCGATCTCCTCGATCGGCGCGGCGAGGTCCGCATCCGAGAACAGCAGCAGATCGGCGTCTACTTCGAGCATTGCGCGTCGAATGACAAACCCCTTCCCTCGGTTTGGCTGAGAGTCAATTAGTGTGAATTGGGGATGCTTGATACCAAAATCATTAACGATTCGCGGCGTATCGTCCGTGCTCCCGTCGCTGATGACAACCACCGACCACGGGTACGTCTGGTCCGACAAGTACTCATGCAGTCGCGCCAGGGTTTTGGGCAAACGCACCGATTCGTTATAAGCCGGGACAATCACGGCGAGGGAAGGCTCGCTCAAGGTAGCGAGAGAATACCGCCGCGACCTACTCGACCTGCATGTGTTCGTTGGGAGTCATGCCCGGCACCGAATTGACGATCAGCAGGTTCGACAGCTTGCGCTGCGGCTGCACCAACATCTTGCCCCGGTACTGGAGCGCGGTCGAGGACCCACCGTCCAAGTTCACCGCATCCACAGCCCCTGCTTTGACCATCGCCCAACCGAGCTCGTTCAGAGTGACGGATTGGCTGGTGGCGACGAGCAGCAGCTTTCCGCTGCTTGTGATGCCGGCGGCGGCGCGACGGGCGCGGCCCCAAATGCGCGGGTCACGGAACTGTTGAGCGCGGGGATTCGAGGCCACGACACCATCACGGACGATTCGAACGGTGCCTCGCAAACCGCTCTTGAATCGCGACCAGTCCATTGGTTTGCTGAACGTCGTGTCGAAGATCGCCGGGCGATTGTTCCAGTCGATCGCGATGACCGACCCGCGGGCTCCGCGGGCGAGTAGATCCCCTTCGGAGAGGACATCACCGACGGGCTGACCGTTCGCAGTGTTGAAAAATGTCCCGGTGATGGCGACTTCTGGCTTTCGGGTGCGGACGAGGTCGCTGAATGAGTGCAGCCCGCGAGGGGCCACAGTTGTAGCCGTGGCATAGCCCGAACTCAGGTCTGCCTGGACCACATGAAAAAAGAGGTGACCGCGTTTCATCCCGTGGTACGAGATGGGAGCGCTGGACACTGCAACGGCTGCAACAGTCATTGCCGCAAGGACACTTCCGCTTCGCGTGGTGATCGCCATTTTCTGCTCCTGGTCCAATTGCTCACCTCCCAATTCGGCGGTGAAGCAAGATTGAGACTCTACCTTACGCCAATTTCTTGCCGTTCGACGGCAACTGACCAAAAAAGTCCACCGTCTTCCTACGGGATTTTCAATGCCGGGTTCTCGGCATTGGTGAATTTTCACTGCAGAATGCGCAACAGTGGCCCTTGCGCGAAGCTCGCCCGGGTGGATACAGTATTGGGAAGTATCGTGTGCCACCTCGATCGAGGAGCGGTGACGCCGTGTCATCCGCTTGAAGCGACCCACTCGATGCAGATCATTGTTCTGCATCGCTTCTTAGTTAAGACTTCCGTTTCAATCTTGACGTCTGAGTCAACTATCGAGTTTCAGCTCTCAAGGAGGCTGTGTCGATGAATCGTTCCCTAGGCTTAGGCCGCTTCTCGGCTGGCTTGCTGATCTATACGTTGGTCGTGATCGTTTGGGGTGCGTTCGTCCGAATATCGTTCTCCGGCGATGGGTGCGGCATCCACTGGCCACTCTGCGATGGGCAGATCTTGCCCGCGATGGTCGACAGCAAGACGCTCATCGAGTTTGTTCACCGTATCAGCTCAGGGATCATCGGACCCCTTTCCTTAGGCTTGCTGTATTGGTGCCACCGCGTCGCGCCCAAGAAGTCTCAGCTAAGAAAGTCTGCATTGGCCGTCGTGGCGCTCACGATTACAGAGGGGCTCATCGGCGCTCAGCTCGTTTTGAAGAGCTACGTCGCGGGCAACGCGACGGCTGAACGCGCGCTCTGGGGTGGCATCCACCTCGTCAACACGTTTTTCCTTCTCGCCGCGATGACCATGGTTGTGTGGCTGGCTTTTGGTAAGCCTCAGCTGCGACTGAAAGGCCAGGGACCCGCGATGACCGCCATCGTCATCGGGCTCGTGGGCGTGCTGCTCATGGGCGTGACCGGAGCGATTGCCGCGCTCGGCAACATGGTCGACCACAGCGCTGCCGCAAGCCTCGCCGAAGGGATTCGCAAGGATTTCGATCCTTCTTCGCACTTCCTCGTACGGTTGCGACTGTCCCACCCGCTCATCGCCACGAGCGTCGGCGTCTACGTCGTCTTCTTGATGAGCTACCTCACCAAGGTGCGCCCCGCCGCAGAAATGCGAAAGCTGTCGAACCTGGTCGTCGGCATCTTTGCGTTCCAGATGGTCTTTGGTGTTGCGAACCTGGTGATGCAGCGACCGCTCCTCATGGCGCTCGGTCACCTGCTCGTCGCCGACGTGCTGTGGATTGCGTTGATCCTGGCTTGCGCTCAGGCGCTGAACAAGAACGCCGAGGTCGTACTCCTCGCCGAGCCAACCACCGAGACTCCCGAACCAACCCCGGTCATGGAACCCGCCGTCCCGCTCTGGAAGGCGTACATCGAGCTCACCAAGCCGCGCGTGATCAGCTTGCTCTTGTTCACCACGGTCACCGCCGCATTCATTGCGGCGAAGGGTTGGCCGGGCGGATGGCTGCTCGTTGCGATCACGCTCGGAGGCTATGCCGCCGCCGGTGCCGCGAACGCGATCAACATGGTTTACGACCGGGACATCGACATTCGCATGGAGCGAACGGCGAAGCGTCCCACGGTTACGCACCGGATCAGCAGTGCCAACGCTCTGCTCTTCGCGCTCGTGCTCGAATCGTTCAGCTTCGTGCTGCTCTGGAGCGTGTGCAATCTCTTGAGCGCGGTCATGGCGCTGGCGGGACTGTTGTTCTACGTTTTCATCTACACCATGGCGCTCAAGCGCCGAACCTGGCACAACATCGTCATCGGCGGCGCAGCCGGGGCGTTCCCTCCGCTAGTAGGTTATTCCGCGGTCACCGGCTCGCTCAGTCCGCTCGCTTGGGTGCTCTTCGCGATCATCTTCCTCTGGACTCCGGTGCACTTCTGGGCGCTCGCGCTGCTCATCAAAGACGACTATCGCGCGGCCGGGATTCCGATGCTGCCGGTTGTCCGAGGTGAACGGGCAACGGTGCTGCAGATCGCGCTGTACACCGTCTTGACCGTGATCGTGAGCCTGCTGCCGCTGCTCATGGGACAGTCCGGCCCGATCTACCTGGTGGCTGCCCTCGCTCTCAATGCCGTGTTGTTCGTCCGGACGTTCCAGCTGGTCCAAGCGCCTGACAACGCCAAGGCGCGGACCCTCTTCAAATACTCAATGGTCTATCTGGCCGCCCTCTTTTTGATGATTGCGATCGACCGAGGAGTGCTCTCGTGAGGCAGTGTTCGGGTTATAATCTGGCCTGGTTCATTGAGGGGACTCACGGAAGGCCCCAAATTTGGCTTGTGCAACGCGTGGTCGTCCCATGGACGCCTCGCCATCGAGACAGAAACATGGAGTTGTTGAATGGCTCAGTTATTTAAGCCCTCGGCGAATACTCTGGCGCGCGCCAGTTCGGTACTCGCGGCGGCCCTGCCGGTCGTGGCCATCGTCGTGGGATCCCAGATCACACGATCGCCCGCCAATACGGGCGTCGAGATCCCGCTGGAACAGCCGGTCCCGTTTAGCCACAAGCACCATGCGTACGAACTCGGCATCGACTGCCGGTACTGTCACACGGGCGTGGAAGAGACCGGGTTTGCGGGCCTGCCTCAGACCGAGACGTGCATGACCTGCCACTCGCAGATCTGGACGAACTCACCTTTGCTGGATCCGGTACGCCAGAGCTACCAGACGGGCAAGCCCATCGAGTGGACCTTGGTCAACAAGGCGCCCGAGTTTGTGTACTTCAACCACTCGATCCACATCGATCGTGGCGTGAGCTGCAACCACTGCCATGGTCCGGTGACCGAGATGCAGATCACTTGGAAGGGTAAGCCATTCCAGATGGCGTGGTGCTTGGAGTGCCACACCCAGCCAGAGAAGTACCTCTACGAGGATCCCGAAGCCGCTGCGCGAGGAATGTCGCCCCGGCAGCAGGTCTTCAACCTCTATCTGAAGAAGCAGTCCGATCCGAAGGGGCAGAAAATGACCCCGCAGGAGCAGCAACTCATCCACGGCGGCGAGCAGAAGACCTCGGTCGCGGAGCTCATCAAGCGTGGAAACGAGCTGCTCAAGGAGCGAGGGGTCAAGAAAGATCAGCTCGCCGATTGTACGGTCTGCCACCACTAACATTTTTGTTTGAAAGCACTTAGGGTCTTGGAATAACACGTCGGATGGATACTCAAAATACGGAGCAGTTGAACCTAGAGGTCGTACGCGAAAAGCTCGCACGACGTCGGGGCAAGGAGTTTTGGCGCAGCCTGGAGCAAGTCGCCGAGACGCCGGAATTTCAGGCGTGGGTCGAGGATGAGTTCCCGAACAGACGCTCGATCGCAGAGCTTGACCGCCGGTCATTCTTGAAGTTCATGGGCGCATCCATGCTGCTCGCGGGCGTGGGCGGTTGCCGATCGCTCCGCTTGCCCAGTGAGCACGCATTGCCCTATACGAAGATGCCGGAAGACCTCGTGCCCGGAATGCCGATGCAGTTTACGACGGCGTTCGAGCACAACGGCACCGTCATGGGCCTTGTGGTCGAAAGCCACGAAGGTCGCCCGACCAAGATCGACGGGCTCGAGGCGCATCCGAACAGCCTTGGGTCAAGCAACCACTTTGCCCAGGCCGAGTTGCTCGGCTTGTACGATCCTGACCGGTTTGAAGGAGTCCTCCATAAGGGCCAAGCTTCGCAATGGGAGCTCTTCACCAAAAACATCCGAGCCTCGATTGACGAGCTGAAGCCGCTCGGCGGAGCGGGTCTGTATGTGGTTCTCGAATCGAACTCTTCACCCACGATCCAGCGACTGGCCAAGAAGATCGCGAACAATCTGCCCAATGCGCGGATCGCGACGTACGATGCAGTCGGACATGAATCCGAACGCGAAGGTCTGAACACGGCCTTTGGACAGCCCGCGCGAGCGCACTACGACTTGACTAAGGCGAGCGTCGTGCTCTCGCTCGATGCCGATTTCCTCTATTCGATGGGCGACTCGGTTCGGTTGTCTCGCGAGTTCATGGACGGACGCCGAGTCCAGGGCACCGATGTCGCGAATATGAACCGGCTGTACGCCGCCGAAGCGACTCCGACGACCACGGGCGCGATGGCCGACCACCGCATCTCGCTGAAGCCCCACACCATCGAAGCCCTCGCCCGGCAGGTCGCCGCTGAACTCGGGGTCAGCGTCGCCGACGTTCCGAACGACACGGCGATCCCCACCGCTTGGGTCAAGGAAGTCGCGAAGGATCTGCTGTCCAAGGGATCGCGTGCGGTCGTTATGGCGGGACAGTTCACCAGCCCGGCCGTCCACGCGCTTGCCGCAGCCATGAACTCGAAGCTGGGCTCGCAGTGCGTGCACTACCTCGCCGCACCGGCGCAGGGGATCGATCTTAAGACGCTTCACGCCGACCTCTATGCCGAGAAGGCGAAGGTGCTCATCATGCTCGGTGGCGACCCCGCCTACACGGGTCCAGCCGACCTCATCCTGGAGAATCTGATCAAGCGGGTGCCGGTCTCCGTTCACCATACGCAGTATTTCAATCAGACCTCCAAGGTGTCGACTTGGGTCACTGGCGATTCGCACTTCCTGGAAGCTTGGGGCGACCTGAGGGCGATGGATGGAACGACTTCGGTTGTCCAACCGCTAATCGCACCACTCCACGATACGAAGTCCAGGATCGAATTCCTCGGGCTGCTTCTCTCGGACGCTCGGGGCGGGTACGACATCGTCCGCGAGACCCACGGCGTGACGCCTGCGAACGAATCGGCATGGACGGAATTGCTCAATACGGGAGTGCAAGCTGGCGCGGCTTTGCCCGCGAGTCTGATCCCTGCGGGCCAAATGAATCTCGGTCCGTCGCCCAAACCCAAAGGAACCACCATCGTTTTCCGCCCAGACCCGACGATCTGGGACGGCCGGTATGCCAACAACGGCTGGTTGCAAGAGCTGCCCAAGGTCATGACCACTCTGACTTGGGAAAATGCCGCACTGATCTCGCCGTCGATGGCACAGACTCTGGACGTCCGCGACGGCGACCACGTCTCGGTTGAGGTGAGCGGTGGTCGAGTAGTGATCCCGGCGATGATCTCGGTCGGGCACCCCGATGACTCTGTCACTCTGCACCTTGGCTATGGACGGACCGAAATCGGTTCGATCGGCGAGGGCGCAGGGGCCAACGCCTACTTTGTCCGATCCTCCACGACGCTATGGCACGCCGACGACGCGACCATCAAGCGCGCTTCAGGACGTTCTGAACTGGCACTCACCCAGACCCACCATAGCATGGAGGGTCGCGACATCTTGAAGGCCGCGACGGTGGCGGAGTTCCTGCAGAACCCGACGCTGCACACGGAAGGCGACGAACTGGGCAAGAAGGCCGAAGAGGGGATCGAAATGTTCCCCAGCTACAAGACCGAGTTCCCGTTCGAGGGCCCGCAGTGGGGCATGTCGATCGACCTCAACGTCTGCACTGGTTGCCACGCCTGTGTAACCGCCTGTCAGGCCGAGAACAACATCCCGGTCGTCGGTAAGGATCAGGTTCGCAAGGGCCGCGAAATGCACTGGATTCGCATCGACCGGTACTACCGAGTCCGAGGGCACAGCGCAGAGGAAGCGGCCGCTGGCGTGATGACGAAGAACGTGGAGATCACGAATTCGCGCGACATCACGGACTACGGCGACTCGCTCAAAGACGTGCTCGACTCCAAGAATCTGGAGACAGTATTCGCTCCGGTCGCCTGTATGCATTGCGAGAAGGCACCGTGCGAACCGGTTTGCCCGGTCGCCGCGACGGTGCACAGCCACGAGGGGTTGAACCAAATGGTCTACAACCGCTGCGTCGGCACCCGCTACTGCTCAAACAACTGCCCCTATAAGGTGCGTCGCTTCAACTTCTTGAACTACACCGACAACCAGGCGCAGTTCATGGATCGCCACGAGGTCGCGAACGGCCTTATCTCCAGCGAGAAGCCGCACGGGCGCGAGTACCTGAAGCTGATGAGCAACCCGGACGTCACCGTTCGTGGTCGCGGCGTCATGGAAAAGTGCACCTACTGCGTGCAGAAGATCAACAAATCAAGAATCGCTGCCAAAAAGCAAAAGCGCGACATCCGTGACGGTGAGATCGTCACCGCGTGCGAGGCGGCCTGTCCGACTCAAGCGATCACGTTCGGCAACATCGCCGATCCGACGAGCCGAGTGAGCAAGCTCAAGGCTGACGTCCGGACTTACGCGATGCTGCCCGAGCTCAACACACGAAACCGAACAACCTATATGGCTCGACTTCGCAATCCGAACCCGGCCTTGGAGAACGCATAAATGGCGACCTTACCCAGCGAGAATAAGACCCTCCTGACCGATCACCGTTCGTATGCGGCGCTCGACGAGATTCTGGGCGGCTTGGTCCTCAACCAGAGGCAGCACCAAGACAACAAGAAGTGGTTCCGCTTGCTCGGAATCGGCTTCCTGGGCGTCAACTTGATGCTGGTCTCGATCGCCTGGCTGCTGTACCAAGGCATCGGTGTCTGGGGTAACAACCAGCCCGTCGGATGGGGTTTCGATATCATCAACTTCGTCTGGTGGATCGGTATCGGCCACGCGGGCACTCTGATCTCGGCAGTCTTGCTGCTCCTGCGACAGCAATGGCGCAACTCGATCAACCGCTTTGCCGAAGCCATGACCCTGTTCGCGGTCATGTGCGCGGGTCTGTATCCGCTTCTGCATACAGGTCGCCCATGGGTCGCGTACTGGCTGTTCCCCTATCCTAACGTTTTGGGGATGTGGCCACAGTTCCGCTCGCCGCTCATCTGGGACGTCTTTGCGGTTTCCACGTACATCACGATTTCGGCGGTGTTCTGGTTCGTCGGTCTAATCCCCGACTTTGCCACGATGCGAGACCGCAGCCCCAAACTGTGGCAACGCAAGCTGTGGGGAACGCTGGCCGCTGGCTGGCGCGGCTCGACCAAGCACTGGCACCGCTACGAGGCGGCGTACCTCATCCTCGCTGGTCTTTCGACCCCACTCGTTCTTTCGGTCCACTCGATCGTGTCCTTCGACTTCGCCGTCTCGATTGTCCCGGGCTGGAACGTCACGATCTTCCCGCCGTACTTCGTTGCCGGCGCCGTCTTCGCCGGTTTCGCCATGGTTATCACCTTCGCGATCCCGCTTCGGCATTGGTACAACCTGAAGGGCATCATCACGATGAAGCATATCGACTGGATGGCGAAGATCATGCTGTCCACCGGCCTCATCGTCTTCTATGGCTACATCATGGAAGTCTTCTACGCCTGGTACAGCGGCAACCCGTACGAACTCTTCCTGAAGGAGAACCGCATGTCCGGTCCATACGCCTGGGCGTTCTGGTCACTCTGGGTGTGCAACGGCCTGATCCCACAGATGCTCTGGTTCCCCAAGATTCGCCAGAACCTGACGGTCCTGTTCATCATCTGTCAGTTCGTTTCGATCGGCATGTGGCTCGAACGGTTCGTCATCATCCCGATGTCGCTGCACCGCGACTACGTCCCAAGCGCCTGGGGGCTCTATACGCCCACCATGTGGGACTGGGGAATGTTCCTCGGCACGATCGGCTTCTTCGTCTTCTTGATGATGCTCTTCGTGCGGTTTGTCCCGATGATCAATATCTTTGAAATGAAGGATCTGCTTGAACGCATTCGCCACGAAGACCACGACTCGCACGGCCACGAGCCGGTGGGCGCGGCTACGGAAGGAGGCGCTCTCTAATCATGGCTGCCGTCGCAATACAAAACGATCCGATGTTCCACGGCATCGTGGCGGAGTTCCACGCTTCGGAAGACATTCTGCGGGCCGCAAACCGCGTCCGAGAGGCTGGCTACACTCAGCTCGATTGCTACACGCCGTTCCCGGTCCACGGGCTCGATGACGCCATCGGCTTCAAGTGCGCCAAGGTTCAGTGGTCGATCTTCCTCGCGGGATTGGCCGGACTGGTGACCGGTATGGGACTGGAAGCGTGGGTGAACATGGTGGGCTACCCGATGAACGTCGGTGGTCGACCCAAGTTCAGCTGGCCGAGCTTCATCCCCGTGGCGTACGAGTGCACGATCTTGTTCGCGGGCCTGGCGGCAGCGATCTCGATGCTGCTGTTCAATGGTCTGCCCCGGCCATACCACCCGATCTTCAACACGCCCAACTTCGAGCGGGCCTCGCAGGACACTTTCTTCCTTTGCGTGGAGAAGTCCGATCCCAATTTCGACGAGAAGGAAGTTCACGCGCTGCTTCAGAAGCTTGGCGCAGTCAACGTGAGCAACGTGTACGGCGAAGAGCCGGAGGAAAGTAAGTGAGTCGATCCCAACTGCGCTCCATCACGCTGCTGGCGTGCGCTGGCGTGGTGATGACTGGATGCCACACCGACATGTGGGTCCAGCCCAAGCACCACCATCCGTACCAGAAGAACGAGCTGTTTGACGATGGCATGAGCTCGCGGCCACTCGTCGAGGGCACGGTCCCCATGGGCGGCGCAAAGACCGACAGCGCACGATTCGAGGGGCGCGTGGACGGCAAGCTCGTGAACGCACTCCCGGCCACGCTCACGATCCTTGGCGAAAAGGTGGATACCAAGAAGGACCTGAAGAAGGTTTTGCAGCGCGGTCAAGAGCGATTCCACATCTATTGCTCGCACTGCCACGGCGACACGGGCGACGGCAAGGGGATGATCTCGCAGCGCGGATTGGTCCTCAAGCGCCCGCCAGCCAGCTACCACACGGATCGCCTGCGCAATATGCCGTTGGGCCACTTCTACAACGTCATCGCACGCGGCTACGGCACGATGTACAGCCAAGCGAGCCGCGTGAAGACCGACGACCGCTGGGCGATCGTAGCCTACATTCGGGCGCTGCAGATGAGCCAGAACACCAAAGCCAGCGAATTGACCGCCGAAGAGTTGAAAATGCTGAACAATCCCGGATCGACGAAACCGACAGTTGAGAAGACGGGAGGGCACGAATGAGCGAGCAGCACAACAATGCTCCTGGCTTGAACTTTGCCCGCCTAGGTAACACCGGCTTGATCCTCGCGATCATGGGCGTCGCAGTCACGATCCTGAGCTACACCGTTTCGAAAGAGACGTTCCTGAGCTCTTACGTTTTTTCGTACATGTTCTGGGTGTCGCTGACGCTGGGCTGCCTTGGGTTGGTCACGCTGCATCACACGGTGCGCGGCAGCTGGGGACTGGCGACGCTGCGGCTCTTCGAAGCGGGCGGTGGACCCCGCATGCTCATCACCTTCTTGCTGCTCTTCGCGCCAATCGCGCTGGGCATCAATGAGGTCTACCACCACTGGACCCATCCAGATCCGGCGGACCTGATTCTGGCCCACAAGCAAGGCTATTTGAACGTTCCGTTCTTCCTTGCGCGCACGGTGCTCTACTTCCTCGTCTGGATCGGGTTCTCGGCGTACTTCAAGCGCAGTACCCGCCAAGACGACAACTCTCCCGACCCACGACTGGGAGCCAAGCGCTCTTCGTGGGGCGCGGGCGGGATCATCGCGTTCGTCATCACGATGACCTTCGCGATCACCGACTGGGTGATGTCGCTCGATCCGCACTGGTTCTCCACCATCTACGGTTTCCTTTTTGTGATCTACTCCTCGCTGGCGGCACTCTCGCTCGCGACGTTCATCATCACCCGATACAAGAACGTTGAGCCCTACAAGAGTGTGGTGACCCCCGCGCTGCAACGCGACCTCGGCAACCTGCTGTTCATGTTCACCATGCTGTGGGGATACATGACGGTCAGCCAGTTCCTAATCATCTGGTCGGGCAACTTGCCGGAGTTCACGTCCTACTTCGCAAACCGACAGGGTGGGTTCTGGAACCTCCTCGGCGCGTTCAATGTGTTCTTCGCATTCTTCCTGCCCTGGACCGCGCTGCTCTCGCCGCGCGCCAAGCGAGACACCAACAAGCTGATGTGGCTGGCGGTACTGATCTTCGTGATGCGTATCCCGGACTGGTACTGGATCATCATCCCGTTCTTCCGCGATCACTTCGCATGGACGGACGTCACCTGCTTCCTGAGCTTGGGCGCATTCTGGTTCTGGACTTTCGGCAAGGAAGCAAGCCAATCGAATCTTCTCCCTGCTCACGATCAACGCCTTGTCGAGACCAAGAAACAATCGGAGGCTGCTCATGTCCACGCATAACGAACCTGAGAACCCACAAGAACTTGAGAAAGCCGTCAGCGCCGGTTACGAGCATCGAGACTTTGACTTCGGCAAGATCGGCAAGGGATCGAGCGTTAGCCTTGTGATACTGTGCGCGGTGTCGCTGGTAGCCACATTCCTCGTGCTCATGATCTACGACCGTGTCGTCCAGGGCCGCAGCTCGTTCATGTCCACCTTCGACCGACAGTCGCCGAGCGGGCGTGCAACGCTTCCGCCTGCGCCGCTGCTCCAAAGCAACATCACCGCGAAGACCGACATCGCCGACCTACGCAAGGCTGAGCTCGAAGCGATGACAACCTACGGTTATGTGGACAAGGAAAAGGGCATCGTGCGCATCCCGGTGGATGCGGCGATCGACCGACTGGCCAAAACGGGGCTTAGCGCGTCAGCCCCGGCCGCCCAGGAGGCAACAACTCCGTGACATACCGAGCCGCACTGGGTGTTTGCGCGTTGGCATTGATGCCGTGGGTGTCCCACGCTCAATACACTGATTCGTCGGGCGCACTCAACCCGAAGATTACGGACAACATCGGCATCGATGACAAGCGTCGATCGATCGTGCCCCTGGCTACCGAGTTCACGGACGAGTCCGGCAAGAAGATCTTGCTACGCGACGTCATCAAGACGCGCCCCGTGATCGTCATGCCGATCTTCTACAACTGCAACAGCTCCTGCAACCTGATCTTTAATGGCGTGCTGGACTGTGTCCGTGACTTCAAGACTTTCCGACTTGGCCAGGATTACGATATGGTCTGCATCAGCATCGACCCGGCCGAAACCGCAAAGGATGCGATGAAGAAAAAGGGACTGATCAGCGAAGTCGTCCACGATACGCTACATAAGCAAGGTGTCGAGAACGGATGGCACTTTCTCACCGGCTCGCCAAAGTCGGTCCAGACCGTGACTCAGGCGCTCGGCTTTCGCTATCAGCTCAAGCAAACTGCGGATGGAACCCTGATCAATCACCCGGCTGGGATCATGATCCTCACCCGCGACGGCGTCATTTCCCGCTACTTCTATGGCGTGGACTACGTGCCCAAGATGGTGATGGACGCGCTGAAGACCGCAGACGCGCAAAAGATTGGTCCGGAAGCACAGAAGATCCTATTCGGATGCCTGGAGTACGACCCTACCAAGGGCAAGTACAAGCTCGTCGTCTTGCAAGCACTCAAGGTCAGCGGTATCGCGACCGTTCTCGCTCTGATCTGCAGCATCGTCGTCATGGAGCGACGCCGACGGACGAGCACACCCAATTGAAAATGAAGTCATCTGCCAAGGATTCGCAACAATGAACAACTGGACGATTCGGTTTGCGCCAGAAAAAGCAAGTAACTTTGCTGGGCCGCACGATGCGCTGTTCTACACGATCAGCGCGCTGGCTGCGGTCTTCACGCTAATCGTGGGCGTGATGGTGATCTACTTCGTCGCGAAGTATCGACGAGGCACCCATGTCGATCGCTCCAATCCGGTTCATGACAATCACAAGCTGGAGATGATCTTCCTTGGGATCCCAACACTCTTGGGCCTAGGCATCTTCGCGTGGTCTTCCAAGATCTACCTGGACATGCGCACACCGCCGAAGGACGCTTACGAGATTTTCGTCATCGGAAAGCAGTGGATGTGGCATGTGCAACACCCGAACGGAGTTCGTGAGAACAATGAGATTCACCTGCCCATCGGACGACCGGTCAAGGTCACGATGATCTCGCAAGACGTGATCCACGGTTTCTATCTCCCCGAGATGCGGGTGCAGTACCACGTGGTGCCGGGCCGGTACACGCAGCTCTGGTTTGAACCAACCAAGACGGGCAAGTTCCACCTCTTCTGCACAATCCACTGTGGCACGCAGCACTCGGAGATGGGTGGCTACGTCTACGTGAATTCGCAACGAGAATTTGACGAATGGCTTGCCTCGGGCGGCAACCGCTTCAATCCAAAGCCGAAGACCATCGTCGAGCAAGGCAAATATTACTACGACGAGTTTAACTGCGGTTCGTGCCACGGTCCGAATAACACCTCCGATGGCCCGTCTCTGGTCGGAATTTATAACACGCGCCGCGAGTTTGAGAATGGCACTTCGGGCACCGTCGATCAGAACTACATTCGTGAGTCGATCATCAACCCGTACGGCCGAATCACGAAGGGCTATGACACGAGCATGCCTGTGTACGAGTACAAGAAGCAGATCAGCGAAGAGCAGCTGCTGGCCATCGTCGAATACATCCGATCTATGACCCCTGGAGCGGCCGCTGTACCAGCATCCGCCGGGAACCCGACACCAGCCGGTGCAGCGACTCCGGCGCAACCTGAGAGGCAGCAATTATGAGCGAGGTGTCCACACACAGCGCAACCACTGAGAAGGTCAACTACTTAAACGTCTCGCACACCTTGAAGTCCTGGCTGTTGACCAAGGACCACAAGCGGATCGCGATGCTGTATCTCATCAGCGTCACGTTCTTCTTCTTCCTGGGTTCCTTGGCCGCCTCGATGGTTCGCATCGAGTTGACGTCGCCGCGCGGCCTGCTGATGGCCAGCGAAACGTACAACAAGATGTTCACCGCCCATGGCGTGATCATGATCTTCTTCTTCCTGCTCGTCGCCATTCCGGCGGTGTTCGGGAACTTTTTGGTGCCATTGATGGTGGGTGCCCGGGACCTTGCATTCCCCAGGCTCAACCTGCTGAGCTGGTACCTCTTCATGATCGCGGGCCTGTTCGGCTTGGTTGCCATGATGTGGGGAGGCGTCGATACCGGCTGGACCTTCTACACCCCGCTGAGCTCCATGTATTCGAACTCGCAGGTGACGATGGTGCTCGTCGGAGCGTTCATTGCGGGCTTTTCCAGCATCGCAACGGCCGTCAACTTCATCGCAACCATTCATAAGATGCGCGCTCCCGGCATGACTTGGTGGCGACTGCCGCTCTTCATCTGGGGCCACTACGCGACTTCGCTTATCATCCTTCTGGGCACGCCCGTCGTCGCCATCACGCTGCTGCTGGTGGTGCTTGAGCGCACGATCCACCTGGGCGTTTTCAGCCCAGAGTTGGGTGGCGACCCGGTGCTCTTCCAGCACATGTTTTGGTTCTACTCGCACCCGGCGGTCTACATCATGATCCTGCCGGCCATGGGTGTCATCAGCGAGATCATCTCGTGCTTCTCGCGAAGCCGCATCTTCGGTTACCGATTCGTGGCGATGTCATCGCTCGGTATCGCCGGTCTCGGCTTCTTGGTCTGGGGACACCACATGTTCATCTCCAGCCAATCGATGTACCAGGGCGTGTTCTTCTCGCTCGTGAGCTTCCTCGTCGCGGTCCCGAGCGCCATCAAGGTGTTCAACTGGTCGTTCACGATGATCAAGGGTTCGATCTGGTTGAGCGCACCCATGGTCTACGCCATCGGCTTCTTGGGGCTCTTCGTCATCGGCGGTCTCACCGGCCTGTACCTGGCCTCGCTGGCCACAGACGTCCACCTCACCGGTACGTACTTCATCGTCGCGCACTTCCACTACGTCATGGTCGGTGGAACGGTGCTCGCGTTCCTGGGCGCATTGCACTTCTGGTGGCCCAAGATGACGGGCCGTATGTATCCCGAGACGCTGGCAAAGTACAACGCCGTGGTCGTCTTCCTAGGTTTCAACCTTACGTTCTTCCCGCAGTTCATCGCGGGCTACATGGGGATGCCGCGACGGTACCACTACTACTACTTCAACACGGACTTCCAGATCTGGCAGATCGCTTCGACCCTCGGGTCTTCGGTCCTCGCCGTCGGATTCATCCTTCCCGCCTTCTACCTGCTCAAATCGCTCAAGAGCGGCAAGCTCGCTCCACCCAACCCGTGGGGCGCGAAGGGCTTGGAATGGGAGACCGATTCGCCTCCAGATCCACACAACTTCCACGAGATCCCGGTCATCACCGGCGATGCCTACGACTACGACGCAGAAGCGGATGAGCGCGTTTACGAACGCGAGCGAGCCGCTCGAGGGGAGGACTAACGATGGGCCACGGGCACAGCGATCGCTTAGCTCCGGGCGAGTACGGAGCGGTCTTCGAGCAGTTCGAAGATCTCGAACAGCAGAACGAGAGCTACGTCGTCGGCATGTGGGCGTTCTTGGTCACCGAAGTCATGTTCTTCGGAGCCCTCTTCTGGATGTACAGCCTGTACCGCTGGAAGCACCAGCCGTACTGGTACGAAGTCCACAAAGAACTGCACATTCCGATGGGCGGCCTCAACACGGTCATCCTCCTGACTTCGTCCTTCACGATGGCGATGGCGGTCTACTACGCGCAGCACCGGCAAAAGCGTGCTCAGCTTATGTGTCTGGGCGCGACGATTGCGTGCGCTTGCGGATTCTTGGTTGTTAAGTTCTTCGAGTACAAGGAGAAGATTGCGCACCACCTGCTGCCAGGCGCGAACTTCCAGTGGCACAACGACAAGGTGCCCGCGGGCGTCGCTGAGCTCTTCTTCAGCCTGTACTTCGCCATGACGGGGCTGCACGGCCTTCACGTCATCATCGGCATCCTCATCATCGGAACCTTGGCAATCCTCGTCCACCGCGACAGCGTGTTTGTCAAGAACGACTACATCCCGACCGAGCTCATCGGTCTCTACTGGCACTTTGTGGACCTCGTGTGGATCTTCCTATTCCCGTTGTTCTACTTGATGCCCCAATAACGCCATGGCCGGAAAAACTCACGCTCATCCAACTAGGTTCGAACTCGGGAGAAACTTCTTCCTGCTGATGGTGTTCATGGGAATCACCGTGTTCGTGGCCTACTTCCCAGTACACGCGTTCTCGGGTCCCTGGAACTCGTTCATCAACAACGTGATCGCCATGGGCATCGCGGTCATCAAAGCCTGCCTCGTCATCTGGTTCTTCATGGGGGTCAAGTACTCGTCCAACCTGACCAAGATGTACGTCGTGCTCGGCTTCGGGACGTTCCTGCTGATGTTCCTGTCGTTCATCGACTACGGCACGCGCCGCTATGAGCCGGTGCGAGGCTGGGAGAAGCAGACCCCTACCGCGCTGCAGCGCGTAAGGGACAATACTCCGATTGAGAACACGGGTCTCGGAGATCCTACGCCCTAATCAAGGGTTTCGCCGGTCAGCCGTTTGAGCTCGCCCTCTACCCAGAGGGCGAGCTCTTCGTTCGAGTCGTCGTTGGTGACCATACGCCGATCGCCAAACTCCGCGCGGATGGAATGAAGGCTTGGTCGAGGCACCAGACTGCCGTAGGGCATCACTCGGTT
This sequence comes from Chthonomonas sp., assembly GCA_016788115.1. Taxonomy (NCBI): domain Bacteria; kingdom Bacillati; phylum Armatimonadota; class Chthonomonadia; order Chthonomonadales; family Chthonomonadaceae; genus Chthonomonas; species Chthonomonas sp. The sequence continues at coordinate 432,875 of JAEURR010000005.1, forward strand.
CGTCCCTTGCAGACCCAAGCACACCATCGGAACCCCCGCTTGGCGTGCCACGAGCATTGCTCCGGGCAACACCTCTTGAAGTAGGCCCGTGGCACTGAGCTGGCCCTCCGGGAAGATGCATACGCAGTGCCCAGCCTTCAGGCGGTTGATCGCCTCGCGCAGTGCGCCTCGGTCTGGAGCGCCGCGTTTCACCGGAAACGCTTGCCACCAACGCAAGAACCAGCCAACGCTCGGCATTTCGAAGAGCTCACTCTTCGCCATGAAGTGGACGTGCCTTGGGGTCGCGATTTGGACCACTGGTGGATCACAGTCCGACCGGTGGTTGGCGACGATGAGCACTGCTCCCTTGTCGGGCACCGACGCGCTACCGCGCACCCGGACCGCACCGAGCACCCAGAACAGCCCTCGCGCAATCCCAACCACCAGCCGGTAGCCGAGCTTCAAGACTTGACCCCCGCCAGCAGCGTCGCGACCGCCTCGGGATAGGCCTGGTGCTCAAGCTGGAGTACCCGCGCCGCCAAAGTCTCGACAGTGTCATCGGAGAGAACTTCGCATCGCTTCTGGAGCAAGATCGCACCCTCGTCGTACTCTTCGGTAACCAGGTGTACTGTGCAGCCAGACTCCGACTCCCCGTGGGCCAGGACCGCCTCGTGCACGTGCATCCCGTACATCCCTTTGCCGCCGTACTTGGGCAGCAATGCGGGATGGATGTTCAGGATGCGGCCCGCAAAGGCCTGCACGACGATCCGCGGGAGCAGGCTCATGTACCCAGCGAGACAGATCACGGTCGGCCGCGCCGATTCGAGCACCCGCATGAGGCCCGAGGCGTACGATTCGCTCTTGGGTGATACGACCTCGACGGTGATTCCAAGCTGGGTCGCGACGGCGCAGGCCGGTGCGTCGATCCGGGCGCAAATCACGAGCACGGGGTCGGCGGCGAGCCGCCCGTCAGAGCAAGCGGTCACGAGATTGGCCATGTTCGAACCACGACCTCTTGAACCTACGAGGATGACCATTCGCGCCTGCACGACGCAGATCGTACCCGCCTGAAACACTCCCGGCATTTATGCCAGATTGTCCTTTCTAGGTTTGAACAGGACCCCAAAATGCAGTTCAATAGGGGTTACGGGAACGCGCTGCATGCAGCCAAGGAGAGTCCCGTCCCTGACACGGGGTCACCGGCCTCCACACAAGTCTATGAGGCGGACCTACGGTTGGGAGTGAAGGTCAGAGAGAGGAGAAGGCGCGGGTTGAGAGCTTCAGGTTCTCCCCGCGCTTCATTTTGTGCGGATCGATTCGGCCAGCAGCCGATGGAAGTGGTGAGTCCCGATCTCTCGCAGCGGTGAGAAGCGTCCCCGATCGTAGTAGCGCGAACGCAATCCACGCTGAACCGCCTCGACGACCACCTCGTCTTCTCGCTCTACGCGGTCTAGGTCTGCACCGGCCCCGCCCTCTGGCTTTCGGTCGCCCCACACGTAGCGAATAAAGCTCACGCGTGTGAGGTCTTGGGCAAGCGGTCGCACGACGTTCACACTGAGCCCCCACGGGTAGAAGTTCAGCATCAGGTTCGGGAAGACCCACCAATAGTAGGCGGAGATCGCGCGTCCGAAGTCGGGCGAACTGGGAGGCAAGTCGAAGACACCCTGGCCGTCTTTGGACTCCGCGAGCTGCAGATTCGCGTAAGGGTACAGCTCCGTGGCGTACGTGTCGTAGTCGACCGTTTCGTTCAGAGCCGCGTGGATGAACGGGATGTGGAACCCCTCCAAATAGTTATCGACGTACAGCGCCCAGTGGGACTTCACCACATAGTCCCGCGACTCCTCCGGAACGTACCGAAACTCATGCAGTGGAAGCCATCCCAAGCGATCCACAATCGGGCCAAATACCTCGCTGAACGGGGCAACCGGGGTCAAGGAGGTGAAGAGGTACGGCCCGAATGCCTCCAGCGGGACTTGCGGCAGATGATCCGCTTCGGTGGGGAATCCCTCCACGCCTTCGAACTCGGGCATGTGCTGGAACTGACCGTCGAGCCCGAATCTGCGACCGTGGTATCGACAACGTAGGTACCGCTCGTTCCCCGCGCCTTCGCACACGAGCATGCCGCGGTGCGTGCAGACGTTGCTCAGACACCGAAGCTGGTCCTTGGAATCGCGCGTGAGCAGGAGCGGCTCATCCAAGACTCCCGGCAAGAGGGTGAAGGGCCACACCTGACCGGGGATCTTGACGGGATCGGAGTCTCCAATCCACTGCCAGCTCGACCCAAACACCGACTCTTTGGCTGATTCCCATATTTCGGTATCCGAATAAAACTCAGCCGGAAGCGTACTCGCCTTGCGGATATCAGGATCGACAAAGAACCGAGAATCACTCATACGGCGGCCTTGAGGATGCTAGCCCGGCTCAGTCCGGCAGTTGGTGCCCAAGTTTGGTGCGCTTGGTCTCAAGGTAGCGCTGGCTGTACTCATTCGGCTCACTAACAATCGGCACTTGCTCTACGATTTCTAGTCCAAAGCCTGTGAGCCCGCTCACCTTTTTGGGGTTGTTGGTCATCAGACGGATCTTCTGAATCCCGAGGTCGGCGAGCAACTGCGCACCCTGACCGTAGTCGCGTAAGTCCGCCTTGAAGCCAAGCGCCAGGTTCGCCTCGACCGTGTCGAGACCCTCGTCCTGGAGCTTGTAAGCGCGAAGCTTGTTGAGGATGCCGATGCCGCGGCCTTCCTGCTCAATGTAGATGACCACGCCGCGACCCTCCGCTTCGATGCGGTGAAGCGCGAGCTGCAACTGGTCGCCGCAGTCGCAACGCAGGGAGCCCAGGATGTCGCCGGTGAGGCAGGAGCTGTGCATACGGACGAGCACGGGCTCCTCGGTCGCGACGTCGCCTTTGATGATGGCGAGGTACGGCGTGCCATCCAAGGTGCCTTCGTAGGCCGAGATGGTGAACTCGCCAAAGTGGGTCGGGAACTGGATCGGACCTGCGACCATCTTGATCAGCTTTTCGGTGCGGCGGCGGTAAGCGATCAGATCGGCGATCGTGAGGACTTTGAACCCATGCTCCTTGGCGAACGGGATGAGGTCGGGTAGCCGCATCATCGTGCCATCGGCGTTCAGGATTTCGCAGCCGAGGGCGACCTTCTTCATGCCCGCCAGCTCCATTAGGTCCACGCTCGCTTCGGTGTGGCCCGCGCGCCGCAGTACGCCCCCCTTCTCTGCTCGCAGGGTCAACATGTGGCCCGGGCGTCCAAGGTCTGTGGCGGTGGCAGAATCGTTGACAAACACCTTGACGGTGGCCGTTCGATCGGCGGCGCTCACTCCCGTGGTTGTGCCTTCGAGCGCGTCGACCGTCTCGCCCATTGCAGTGCCGAGGCGCGCGGTGTTTTGCTTCGTCATCATGGGGATGCCGAGCTGTTCGAACCGTTCCGACGTGGTAGCGATGAACGGCACGCCGCGGCCATACGTGATCATGAAGTTCATCGCATCGGGCGTCACCGATTCGGCAGCCATGATGAGATCGCCTTCGTTCTCGCGGTCGGGGTCGTCGACCACGATGATCATCTTGCCTTCGCGCAAGTCGGCGAGCGCGTTGGTCACGTCTGCGAATTCCATAGCACTATTCTACGCGCTGAGGATGCGGACCAACGCGTCGTTGACGTAGATCACGTCGCGCCCGACCTTGTGTGCGCGGAGAAGCCCGATCGATTCGAGCGCCTGGAGGTACACGCTCGCTGTTTGCCGCTTGGCGAGATCGCGTTCTTCGAGGTGGCTGATCCGCGTGTACGGCTGTTCGAACACGAGCTCGATGAGCTCCTTCGTGAAGACTTTGGGCACCTCCGCCCGGGCTCGCTCTGCGGCGACGATCGCCGCATCTTGAATCTGAACGATCTTGTACCGGGTGGCAACACTCGTGGTCTCGATCGCATCCAGGATGAAGAGCACCCAATCTTCCCAGGCCCCCTCTTCTGTCACGCGCCGGAGGCCCGCATAGTACTCCGCCCGGTTCTCGATGAAGAATCGGCTGAGGTAGAGCACCGGCCACTCTAAGAGCTTCTTCTGGACGAGCTGCAAGATGTTGAGCACTCGGCCAGTACGTCCGTTGCCGTCGGGAAATGGATGGATCGCCTCGAACTGGTAGTGGGCGACCGCAAGCTTGACCAGCGGGTCGGCTTCGTCGTCGCGATCCCCGATGTAGTCGCACAGGTTCGCGAGCAACGACTCGATGAGTTCGCGTCCCACTGGCGGCGTGTACACCACGGCACCGGTCTTGCTGCTCGCGATCTGCGTACCCGGGCGAGAGCGCAGGTCGATCGGCTCTTGCTTCAACGCCTGGCACAGCCGCACGATGAACGGCGTGTTGATGGGCTCGCCAACGGACACATGGTGGTAGCCCATCCAAACCGCATCTTGGTAGCGCAGCACCTCCTTGGTGTGCGGATCGGTCGCGGGCAGCTTGCTCCCGGCAGCGCGATAGAGCTCGTCGTGGGTGGTGAAGATGTTCTCGATTTCGCTGCTGGTCTTGGCTTCTTGCAGCACGATGGAACGCATGAGGATCGCCGGGTTCGGTAGCAAGTGGCAGGCGGCCTTCAGTTCGGCGAGGGCAGCTCGGGCCGAGATCGCTTTCTTCAGGACTGCACGCGTTTCGATCTCGACGCTCGGCGGGAGGAGCGGGAGCCCATTGTGCGGCTTTGTTGGATCGTGCATCGTGTTCAAACCATCGACAGATTAGCTGATCATGTCGAAAATTTGCCAGAAAATCGACATATCTTGAAATTGTGTCGATGGCCCCTAGGCACTTTCACCGTGCTGCTTGGGATCGAATCGGCCCGTGCGGGCGAAGTGCGCGAGCCGAGCGTCGCACCGCTTGAGGTAGGTCGGGATGTAGTCCAGGAGCTCGCGATTGTTTGTCTGAACGATGTCATTGGCAAGCAGAACGGCCCGCGCGGCGACGATCACCTCGAACTGTCGTTCCGAGAGACCATGTGCGTCGGGGCCCGAGCCGAACCCTTTCCACATCGCTGCCTCCAGCAGCTCGGCGCGCCGGTGGTTGCGCAGGTAGTAGAGGGTTACCGCGGGATCGAGGATGGGGCGCCCGGCTACGCAGTCGTCAAAGTCAAACACGGCAAGTCTCCCGCCGTGAAACTTGAGGTTGTGGCCGTGAAGATCATAGTGCAGCGGGATGGCGGGCGTAGACCTCAGAACTTGGAACGATTCCTGCGCTTCGGCAACCACCTCCCGAAACAGCGGCAGGTCCGCCGGATGCCCGCGCAGGTCGAGCGGTAAGCCGAGCAGCGGGTCCGTGATCTCCTTGAGTTCGGCACGAGACGAGAGCTCGAGCGTCCGGGTGTTCCGGTGGAGCGCACGCATGGCCATGCCTAGCGATTCGTAGCTCGCTACAGTCTCTCTACCGGCGAGATTTGGGCCGGGCAACCATTCGAACAATAGGCAAGGCAGCGGGCGGTCGAAGCCCGAATCATCGATCAGAACGAGGGGCTCACCGGAGCGTGCTTTCACGAGTCGGGGGGTGTCCAGGCTGGGCTCCTGCTTAAGATGCTCAAGCCAGTCCACTTCCGCGTACGTCTCGGGCAGGCTATGCACCGAGTTGACGTTGATCCGCAGGGCATATCGTTCGCTGTGGGTCGTGACGCGAAACGTCGTGTTGAATCCGTGATTGATCAGTCTTAACTCAGCATCGGTCATCCCCCAAGCACCGAGCGCCTGGACCGCGATGCGTCGCATGCGGTGGGCTTGCCCGCGAAGGGATAGGGAGGGATACGGCTGCGGCATGATCGGGGTGAATTATGGCCTGATGCGGGGTCAGTGTCACCGGGACCCGGTTCGTCCGTCAGTCATACTAGGACTCACAAATGCTGACCGCCGCCATCACCCTGCTGCTGGGCACCGCCCTCCGCGAAGAACCCGCCCTCCCTAAGACTTTTGAGGAGGTCCAGCGTTCAATTGGGGTCGATATGCGCAAGCTGAAGGCGTACCGCGACAGCTGGCTCCTGACGACGACCACGCCCACAGACAAAGTGACCTTGCGCGTGACGCGGAGCATCGACGGAGACCGCGGGGCGCTCTCGGTATCCGCGGGCGGGCAACCCGTCTTGCTGCTTGGATCGAACGCGAAGATGAGCTACTTCATCTACACCGGACGTGAGATGGTCGCCAAATTCGATGGGGGGAATGCGTGGCTTGGTCGGACCCCGACCATCGATCCAAAGTTCTTGCAAGACGGGGACTTCAACATGAATTTCGACGGGATTTACGATCTCATGGTCTCAAGCCGTCCGGGGTTGACTCTCACCAAGATCGAGAATTCACTGTTCGAGGGAGTGGCCGCCAGGTTGGTCAGCGCACAGGCCAAACGGCCGGGATCGAACTCCGGAGTCACTGTGCGCATTTGGGTTGGACCCGACACATTCGTTCCGCTTCGCGCCGAAGCGGATGTGGTCGCGGCCAACGGCACCAAACTCAAGTTCACCGCGGTCCGTGATCGTGTCGATACCGCTGCGAAGTTCCCAGAAAAAGAGTTCGATTACCCCGAGGATTTGGCCACCGGATACCAAACGGTCGAATGGAAAATGCTCGTTCCAGGGTTTGCACAATCGCGGTGAGCGCTTCGTTCCAGATCGTTGTCCCTACCATTCGGCAGCAACTGCCGGGATTTGCCGAAGCGTTGGAATCGATTCGCCAGAGCTTCACGCTGCCGACCGAGCTCGTGATCTTGGACGGGAGTGCGGGGAAGCCTGCGGCGCTGAACGCCGCGGTGGACACCTTACTCCTGGAGTCTAGGCACGAGTTCTACGTCACACTGGATGACGACGTCGTCCCGGCGACCGGATGGCAAGAGGTCGCCGTGCGGGCATTCCGCGATGTACCGGATTTGGGGTGCGTGGCCCCCTGGTACGGCGACACTCCCGAGATGCTGGAGCTCATGGGCGCGAGCCGCATCGGACAGGAGGAGCGCATCGGTTCGACTCGGCTTCGGACCTGTCTGAAGGGGCATCACCTGCTCGGGGGGATGCTCATCTTCCCGGCTGAGGTTGCCCGACACGTGGGAAAACTGCCCGACCGTCCGGAGAAGTACTTGATCTGGGAAGACGCGTGGCGTGGCAGGCGGGTGCTAGCGCAGGGGAAACGGCTCGGGTTCCTCATGGATGCGCACGTCCGACTCATTGAATACACCGATCCTCAGGAGTATCTCGCAGAAAAGCGCCTCGAAATCGAGTCTGCGCGGAGAGATCAGGATCGATTTTTGAGTGCAACCGGCATTCGAGACCCATGGTTGATTCGATTTCGACGGTGGGCGTACAAGATCCGCACCCGGTCCTAACTCACCCCGGCAAAAAGCTGGGCTTTGGGCCATTCGAGGGGAGCAAAACGTAGAGTTTTTCTGTCGTGAAACGCCATAATCGAGCCTAAGAACGTGACGACCCACTACGAAGTTTTGGGTGTCGATTCCGAAGCTAAGGTCACGACCCTCAGACAAGCTTATCGACGCCTCGCGCGAAAATTCCATCCGGATGTGAATGCCGATCCAAAGGCTCACGAGCGGATGGCAAAGATCAATGCTGCCTTCGAGACCCTCATCGATCCCGATCGACGGCGAGAGTACGATGCGACGCTGAACGTGGGCCCACCGCTGGGCACCGATGTGCCAACCGAGACTGTCCACCGCGAGCCGGACACCGTCCGCGCCTCGATGCTGTACAAGCTGCGCGAGCACAAGACCCCGATTTACAGCCTGAGCTTTGCTCCGGACACCAACGGCCTCGTTTCCAGTTCTTTTGACAATGAGGTCCTCTGGTGGAATCCCGAGACCTACGAACTGGAGCGACGCCTGAAGCTTGAAGGAGGCGTGGTGAGCACGGTGAAGGCGCTCACCGAGGATCGCGTGGTCGCCGCTGGCAGTAGCGAAAGCGTGGTTTCGGTTTGGATGCTTTCGGGAGACCGAGTGGCAAGCTGGCGCAACAGTCCGCTGGAGTGGGTCAGCTGCGTGGGCGTCTCGACCGACGGGCGCAACGTCGCCATGGGCTCGGTCCACCACACCTTGCAAGTTTGCCGAGCCAAGAGCGGTGATGCCGTCTTCGCTGGCACCGGCCACACTCAGAGTGTGACCGCCGTGGCATGGTCACCGGACGGGCGATTCGTCGCGACCGGTTCCGCCGACGCGACCGTGAACCTGTGGTCAGGCGTGAGCGGCCGCGAGCTCCACACGTTCAAGGCCGTGCGGTCCACCGTGACGGCACTCGCTTTCTCCCCAGATTCGGACTTGCTGGCCGTCGCTGCGGTGGACCTGTCGATCCGGATTTTCCGCCTGAGCGACCTGCAACCGGTCAAGGCTTTCTTCGGTCACGAGAAACCGATCGAGCAGATCGCCTTCCATCCTGAGGGCGTTCTGTTGGGATCAGTGGCACGGGACGGACAGATGCGACTGTGGAACGTTTCGCAGGGACGCGGTCATGCCAGCGTGGTGGCAAGCGCGCAGCCACTCAGCTGCATCGCGTTCAGTCCGGACGGCACAAAGCTCGCGACCGGCGGCCTCGATAAGGTGCTGCGCGTTTGGGATCTTCAGTTCATGAAGAGCCGCTAAACTAGACCGAGCGAATCGAACTTCTTGCCAAGGATGGCGCTCGAGTCTGCTCCCATCCAATCGTCCAATGCAGTCGCGTACACCTGCCTGAAGTCGATGGAGTAGCGCAGATCGCCGTCGGCTAAGTTCTCCAGGTCGGGCATTGGGCCGTAGAGTCCACCCTTCACGCGCGATCCGACCAAGAACATCGGCGCGGCGGCGCCGTGATCCGTACCGTGGCTCGCATTCTCGTACGACCGGCGACCAAACTCGCTGAAAACGAGCACCACTACCTTCTTGTCCTTGCCGATCGCGGCCATCTCGGCTTGGAAGGCAGCGATGGCGTCGCCAAAACCTTGCAGCAGGTTCGCGTGCTGATCGGGCTGGTTCGCGTGGGTATCAAATCCGCCGGCGCTGAAATAGACCACGCGCGTCTGCGGCGAAGTCGCGACAATCTGTGCGATCTGACGGAACCCTTCGCCGAAGCGATCTTTGCCGTAAGTTTGAGTCGGTTTGAACTTGGTGAGTTGATCACGCAAGACCACCATCGCATCGAGCGCGGCCCGATTCGCATCGACAACCACTTGGCCCGCCGAACCCGATGAGCCCACCCCGGATATCTCGCGCAGACGTCGCTCCGCATCGGGATCGCCGACCATCGCCTGGATATCGGCGAGCGATGCAAAGCACGGAATCGACGCCTTATCGGCCTGAAGCGCGAGGGGCTTCTCAGTCGAAAGTCCAATCGTCAAGACCGGATTGCTAGCGGCGGTCTTAGAGAGCGAATCGGTGGTCCGGCCGACCCAACCGTACTTGAGCGTCTGCTCCGGCGAAGCCGACTGCCAGATGTCCATGCTCTTGAAGTGCGAGCGGTTCGGGTTGGGGTAGCCAACGTTTTGAATGACCGCTACATGTCCGGACTTATACAAACCCGCGAGCCCCGCGAGCGCCGGATGGAACCCAATTTGCTCGTTGATTTTCAGGACGTCGCTCTCTTTGACAGCGAGCGTCGGGCGCAGTTGGTAGTAGCGGGAGTTCGCGTAGGGAACCACCGTATTCAGGCCGTCGTTCCCGCCGCTGAGCTGGCACACCACAAGGACGCAATCGGGGTCGAGCTTGCCGCCCTTGCTCTGCCGCACAACATCTGCCCGGGCAATCGTGCTCAGCCAGCTGGGCGCGACCAAACCGACGGCGATCATGCCGGAAGATTTCATGAAGTTTCTTCGAGTGATGTTGTCGTTCATGGTTCAGGCTCCGCTCCACACTATTGTAGGACAGGACGGTCTGCGGCTCACAAAGTTCACCTTCGGTACACTGCGGGCGTATGCGTGAGCCCATCAGCCCGCTGTCCATCATATCGGCGCTTGCACTTGCAGGGCTTACCATCGGCGTGTTTGCCATTCAGGCGTCCTCATCGGGTCCAGAGAACGCGGTCAAGCGCTTGCACATGTCGATCCTGGGACGCAATGGGCGAGATGTGGTGAGTCAGTTCCTTCCCGACCACCGAGGCGATAACTCCATGGCATGGCTCGTCGATCAAGCCGCGTATCACCTCTCTCGCGGGACTTCGTTCGAAGTTCGGCCCGCGGAGATGCTCGATTCCGGAGTCGCGCAGGTCATCACGGTGTACACCTATTCGAACGGCGGAACCGCAGCCATGGTCTGGCGTCTGAGACGCATCAACCGGAGCTGGAGGATCGATCCGGTCGTCTCGCAGAATTTGAACCTGTTCAGTGGGGTTTAATGGTTTCGATGAGAGTTCGGGGACGAGCTAGCCTCCTGTTGATTCTGTGCGTTGCCGCGGCCTTGTTGGTCGTGGGTGTCCTGCTCTTCAGCAAGGAGGGGGTCTCGACGTCGGCGACGCGCTTTATGTCTGCGTTGGCTCAGGGCGATGTCAAGACGCTTAGCGACAACAGCTTTATGGACGGCGTCTCCAAAGAGGACCTCACCAAGCGGTGGGAGAAGACGGTCAAGGTCGGGGAACACTACATGTTCCGGTGGCATATCTTGAGCGAAGCGCAGAGTGACGACAACAACGCCTCGGTGCGCGTTGCTGTCATGCGAAATGCCAACTCCGAATCCAGCTACGATGAGAACTTCGGGCTCGCGCTGGTCAAGAAGGACGGCAAGTGGCTGATTGACGTCAAGCAGCTTTCCCGCCAGATGTACCCCGGCCTACCTCGCTAGTCGAGGTGGTCGCGTACGGCCGCGAGGAGCTTCGCCGCTGCGCCGACGTTGGCGGTGTGACCCGAACGCTCGGCCACCACGGACAGGTGGAGCGGTGGGATTCCAGCCAAGTACAGGTCACCAATCAAATCAAGGAGTTTGTGGCGTGCGGGCTCGTCGGCGAACCGTGGCGTTCCGAGGTATCTGGCCTTCCCGATCGCAAAGGCGCTTTGCTCGTCGAGCCCCTGACCTAGCCCCATCTGCTTGAGCGCCGGAAGCTCTGACTCAAAGGCGAAGGTGCGCGCAGGCGCTACCTCCGCGGCGTAAACCCCGGGTGTGAGTACCACTTCGAACTCCTGCAATCCCGGAAACCGATCACCGCTCGTGAATGTGTAGCGCCACCGGCCTTCACCGCGACCCATGGCGATCTCGTGGGCTTCGCCTTTCTCGTACACCCGGGCGAACAGACCGTCGATGGTCCGAGCGGGGAGCGCCTGATGCGGCATCTGCATAATTTTCGAGAAGTAAGCTTGAGCACAACCGTCGAGACCCGGAAGCTCTGGCGCGCCGGAAACTTCGACCTCGCAGTCAGTGATACCGGCAACGGCGAGCGCACTCATGAGGTGCTCAATAGTGCTGATCTCACCCAGCTTGGTGCAGCGCGTCGTGTCGGTGACTTCCGATGGCACTGCCGCGTAGCGGTTTGCGCCGTACCGAAACGCGATGCCATTTTCCCCGGGGTGGACGGTGACAGTAACAGCCTGGCCCCCGTGGAGACTCAGCCCGCTAAAAGAAACAGGTTCAGTAATAGTTTTCCGTTTAATCTCGATCATTTTGAAGTAACTTCTCCAGGGCTGCGATCCGTTTTTGGAGCTCGGGAATCGAGCGAATCGAGGCAAGTCGCCGCAGCTCTTCCTTCACGGGGATGGCCGGGGTACCCCAGTATTCTCCAGCGATTGTGATGTCCTTGGTCACGCCGGTGCGCCCACCGAGGACGCTACCGTCTGCCACCGACGCATGGTCGGTGATCGCTGCCTGGCCGGCCACTACGACTCCATTGCCGACCGAGGAACTACCCGCCATCGCAACGCACGCCGCAATCACGGTGTGGTGGCCAACTTTCGCGTTGTGCGCGATCTGCACCAGGTTGTCAATCTTTGTACCACTACCGATGACAGTGTCGCCGCAGGTTGCTCGGTCGATGGTCGTATTCGCGCCGATCTCCACATCGTCACCGATGAGTACGCCACCGACTTGGGGGACTTTACGGTGCGCACTACCGTCCCAAGCAAACCCGAATCCATCGGCACCCAGGACCGCGCCGGAGTGGATGATGCAACGTTCGCCGACACGAACATCTTGGACTAGCACCACGCGGGGGTAGATGACGGTATTCGCCCCGACGCTGCACCCCTCACCGATGAAACTGAGTGCATGAATGACCGCTCCGGAGCCGACGGTGGCTCCGGCTTGGATTACCACTCCAGGGCCGATCCTTGCGTCAGAAGCAACCGACGCGCCGGGCTCAATGACGGCGGACGAATGGATGCCGCGACCAAGTGGAAGGGGACGGTCGAACATGGCCAGCACCCGGCCAAATGCCGCCCGCGGATGGGCTAGCCGGATAGTTGGCACATCGAGTTCGGAAGCGTCCATGGGGACGAGAGCCGCCCCAACACCGCTCCCCCGAATCTTTGCCAGAAACGCCTCTTTCTCCCCAAACGTGATTCCATGCGGGTCCGGGTTGCCCGCTTCGACCGGTCGAGTGATTTCAAGGTCGGCTGGACCGCGCAGTTCGCCGCCCAGGAGCGTCGCCAATTCACTGAGCGTCATGGGCGTGCCTCGCTGCGCCAATTGAGAAACTCGTCGGTCGCGTCTCGTGCGCCTCGACCCGTGCTCGTAACGATGCGGTAGCCGCGCAGCTTCGCCCAGATCTGCACCTCTTCCAGCAGTGCCTTGGACGGAGCGGCGGGCAGACGCTGAGATTTTCGCGACGGTGCAGGCACCTTGACGCTACCCAGGGGCATCGTGGTGATTTGCGCACCGCCGATGCCAGGAGCAAACTTCGGTACGTCCACTGTGGCGTTAGCGCTGGGGTCAAAGAGGTCGCGGTTGGCGCGGGCCTTCGCCTCGCTCCAAGCGCGTTGGAGCGCCTGATCTTCGAGCAAGGCGGTGCGGACCCGGTTCGAGACGATCCAAGCGTCCACTCCAACGTCGATGTCACGAAGGATCGCGGCGACATCGCGGTCGAATCTTGCATCCATTCGATCGATCTCTTCGCGGATGGGGACCACATGCTGGGATCCACCCATCATCCACGGTCGCCAGAGAATCGGCGTCATTGCTCCACGATCGGGGTGGCCAATCCGGTTCGCTAGTTTGGTCCGCAGACGGCCCATCTCGTCCGATGTTGCGACGAACCGACGGTCGATCTGGTCATATCCCTCGCTGATCAGGGCATCGACCGAGGGTCGTGACTCCGACGCACGCGCCTCTTCATCATCCGTGACTTCGCGCAGGTACTGTTTCTCAAGCGACGAGCGAAGGCGCTTGATGGTCCGCTCACGGTTCGCCTCCATCCGGGCAGACCAGTTGACGCCGGAATCAAGAGGAGATTCGCCCAAGTTCGCGGCGGGCAGCGCAGAGATCGCTGCAGTTTCGGCCGGTCCGAGCGCGGCAGTGGTGAGAGAAACTTCGGTGGTGGCCACCGTCCGCGCGGGAATGTTGACCCGCGAAAGGTCCACGGTGACGGGGCGTAGTGCCGGGCTTGCGCACCCGGCGAGCACTACGCCCAGCAGAATCCAATGGAGCTGCGGCTTACCGCGCCGCATTCAGGGCCTTCACGCCCGCCTCCGTGAGATCGTTTGCTCCGTACGGCGCGACACTTGCCTCGAAGACGACGCTGTACCCCTGCTGCTTGGCGAGGTCCTTCAGCACCTGACGGGCCTTGGTGACCGTCGCCGTGCGAACCGACGTTTCGATCTGATCAAGCTCGTTCTGGAACTCCTCGCTCCACTGGCCCATCACTTCGCCCATCGTCTGAGCACGGTTGTTATAGTCCTGAAGAGCCAGTCGGTCGGCATCGGTCGGGTTCGGCTTCTGCAGCAGCTTGTTGCGGTTGTCGCTGGCATCCATGACTTCCTTGCGGATGCGGTTGATCTCGGCCTTATCGGCCTCGGTCGCGTTCTCCTTCAGAGTCAGGGTGCGCAGCTTGTTGGCCTGGTCCGTGGTCAAAACGCCGTACTTGCGGATGAAATCCAGGAGGTCCCGGCGCGACGCCAGCGCGGCGTTCAGAGTTTGCTCGTTCTTAAGCCCAAGTTCACTCGTGGAAACCATGCGCTGCATGTCCACGACCCCGGTCTTCTCGGACCCGCTCTGGAATCCGGCCGTCCCGAGTGTGACCGCCAGCGCTGCGGCGACGATCCATCCAAACATTGAAGTGTTGATTTTCATAATGGTTGTTTGTGGGCGGCTTAGAAGCTGCCTCCGATCGAGAAGTGGGTGCGGTTGCCACCCTTTTCGTTGAAGCCGAGATCCACTCGGATCGCACCGAGGGGAGTGCGGAAGGAAACACCGACGCCGTATCCGAGCTGGGTCTTGAGAGAGGGGCTCTGCTTGAAGTTATTCAACGAGCCGTACCCGCCCCACGCTCCACCGTAATCGACGAAGCCGATCAGGTTAAAGCTCTTCTGGACAGGCTTACGGTACTCCAGCGTGGTGACAAACGCCTGCTTGCCCCAGAAACGCTGGTCGCTGTACCCGCGGAGCGAGTCCGCACCCCCGACAAAGATCTGCTCGAAGAACGGCACCGCGCCGTCGATGCGGCTGTACCGCGCTCGGAATGCGATGACGTTTCGCGGATCGGCGAGCTTCTTCGGGTCCTTGGGCCGCTTGCTCCAGAACGACTTGTACTCGAACGTCGAGCGGAGGAACTTGTGCTTGCCAAGGATGTCCGTGTTCGCGCCGACGTTTCCACCGATCTTCGTAATGTGCGTCAAATACGGCTCGAGCAAGAAGCGGAAGTAGTCACCTTCGGCAGGATCCAGCGGGACATCGCGGCGATCGCGGGCAAGTCCCATACGGAAACCCAGTAGGTCACCGTCTTGCTGGATGAAGTCGATATTGGCGTTGTTGTTGATGTTCGTGCGACGGTCGATGGTCGAAATCCGCTCGAAAGAAGAGCCGAGGGAAACGGTCCAATCGCGGCTGACCGGACGCGAGAACCCGAGCGATGCTCCCGTTCGGCGCTCGTCGAAGTCTTGGTCGTTCGGCGAGTCGTTGTTGCCGATGCCCGAACCCGTGAAGTAGCTGCTTACGCGGCTGTAGGCGCTGAACGCCATTTGCGTATCGCGCGAATCCATGTATGGGTTTGCAAACTCGAAGCTCGTACTCAAACCTTTGCCCGCAGTGTCCTGCTGCAGCAGCAGTCCAAGTGTCTGGCCGAGCCCGTTCCAGTTCGAATCGTTGAAGCGGAGCGAGCCAGCAAGGCGGCTGCGCGGGTCGAGAGACGCGCCGAAACCGATCTGCGCGGTACGCATCTCTTTGACGTCGAGCAACAGGTTGAATTTGCCGATATCGGCGGTCGGTTCGCTGCTTGCCTCAAGCGCTTCGAACCAGCCCGTGCTTTCCAAACGGCGTCGATCGATGGCCCACTTCTGCTCGCTGAACGCCTGACCTGGCTCGGTTTTCATCAGCCGTCGGACAACGCTGGGTCGGGTGCGCTGCAGGCCGGTGACCTTGATCTCGTTGACCGCGCGCTCGATGATGCGAACATTGAGCGTGCCGGGAGAATCCTCCAGTGGCTCGAGTTCAGCCTGAGCGTAGTAGCCGCGCTTCTCGTACAGCGCGCTCACCGCATCGCTAGTGGGCGCGATGTTCAGAAAACTAAAGACGGCGTTCACCGGCTGCCGAACGAGCGCCAACAGATCCTTGGTGGCTACGACGGTGTTGCCTGAAATGCGAATCTCCTTGATGTAGGCGTTTTCCGCGACCTCGACGATAATGCGCCAGTCCGTTTCAGTGATCGGCTGGGAGAGGACCTTGACGTCCTTGAAAAGGCCGAGGTTCTCGATGGCCCGCTTGTCCGCTAGGATCTTCGAAGCATCGTAGGGTCGCCCCGTCGTGAGGCTCATAGCCGTCATGATGCTCTCGCTGGCGATGTACTGGTTCCCCCGGACAATCACTTCGCGAACCGTTCCGCCGCCTGTCTGAGCGGCAGCGTTGGCGGCGACGAGCATAGCGATGGCAAAAACGGTCAATCCTTTGGTCAATCGGTCCCTCCAGGAAGCACTTCGATCATTTTAGACGCTTCATGCCTAGTACCGTTGCGTGGGGTCCTAGTTCTTCCAAATTTACAGGCGAATGCGCGTGAAATAGTCGATGGTGATCTTCCATGGCCGCAGCTCGTCCACGCCGATCCCGAATCGAAGTCGCGATAGGAGCCGGTTTCTACTCGGAATTCGGTAGGTCAGGCGGATGTCGTATTTGCGGATGCCACCACTGATGGGGTCCGTGAGCTGGCGTCGGCCGGTGAGCGTCAATCCTTTTCCAAGGGTCTTGGATGCGGTTCCGATGTAGCCGTCGAACGGGTTGTATTCGACCGAGAGGTAGTCCAGCTTGAACCCGCGTGCCAACGGCTGAGTCAGGTAGCCGCTCAGAAGCGGGGTCGCCAGGGTCAACGCAGCCCCTTGAAGTGCGTCCTGCTGGTTGCGGCCAGTGCCGCGTGCGATCTGCTCAATGAGCTCCTTCTGACCGAGAATCGCGAGAATCTCCGACTCGCTCAAGTCGGGCGGATCGCTGGTCGCGCGGAGGACAAGCCCACCCGGCTCAAGCAGGTTGCCGTTGATCTGCAACAACACCTCGTACCGCTCGGGTGAGTCGGTGAAGCTGCGCGCCGTCACCTGGGTGCGGCCAACCAGGCGAAGATCGAGCCGGGAGGAGGCTTCCGTCGCCAGCAGCGAGTCGTACCGAAACTCGATCTCGCCGTCTTCTTCCAGGTCTATGACGGCATTCGGTAGCGTGAACTTGCCGTCCGCCAATCGGAACTTGGCGTAAGCCTGGGGCTGCTGCGCCGATCCGTCCAGCTTGCCGCCTCCCGTCATCGTGAGCGTGGTCGAGGCCGTGCGAACAATCGCGGGGTTCGTCAAGCGCAAGTTGACCGCCCTGAAAATCGGGTTGATCAGATACTCGACCGGATCTCCCGGCTCGCCCGTTTCGGGGACGGTGAAGTCCACGTTCGAGAACAGCAGATCGCCACGGATTTCGGGCGATTTCAGGCTCCCGGAGGCGAACAGTGTGGTCGGCGCGAGCGTTAAATCGATTTTCTTGCTGGGCGTGTTGGGCTCGTGCACGAACCGGAAGTTGTCCGTCCGGAGGTTCCCGGAGAGAACCGATCCACTCAGGAACGAGGCGAGGTCGATCTCCTCTTCAAGCGGATTGGGCGTTCGCGCCATCCAGTCCATCGCGAGTGTGCCGCCTGCGCTGCTTGCCGCCGAACCCTTGACTTGGAGCTGGGAATTCGACCAGTTCGCGGCTAGATTCATGTTCTGGAGGCTGGTGGCGACGTCCTTCGCGGCGATAGAGCCGTTCGCCAGGTTCAGGCCACCCACGATCTTGGTATCGCCGAGCGTGCCTGTGATGGCAAGCGAACCGCCAAGCTTGCCGCTTGAGCGCTCTGGATCCAAACCCGGGAACGCACGGACCATGTCGTGCAGATCCCGCTCATTGGCCTTCAGTACAATCGAGAAGGGATCGGGGTTTGGACGGCGCTCATCGAACGCCTCCAGTGGCACCGTACCCTCGACGGTCCCGGAGAACTCTTGCACGGTGAAAGCGCCGCCTATGCGCAAGATTCCATCCCGAAGGCTGACCGTATCGAGGTTAATGTTCGGCAGCTGCGGATCCTCAGGATCGATGTTGTTGCCGAGGTACGTAGCCGCCAGCGTGCCCGTGAGCGTCGGCTTGGAGATCGCGCCGATTACGTCAATAGTCGTCGAGACAAGGGCCTGGATTTCGGGCCAGTCGGGACGGACCGTATGGAGCCAAGAGAGGTCGAAATCGCCAATTCGGATGTCGCGAAAGTCCACAGTGCCGTCGGATCCCCAGAACCCCTTCGCCCGAACGAAGGGGACGAATGCGCGCTCGTCGCCTGCTGCGCGGCCCACATTCCATAGCAACGATTTGACGGTCAGACCGGTCGACCCGTACTCGCCCTTGGCGGTTAGTTCGCCTGCGTTCCTCCCGGAAATCACGAAGTTCTCAACCGAGAATTCGTCCAGAGACACCACTGGATTGTCGGTCGTGCCGTTTGCCTTGAGTGCGGCTGTGACGTTGCCCGAGGTTTCAGCCAGGGCATTCACCCACTCCTCGGGAACGCCCCGCTTGCGCAAGGTGGACGGCTGAACCCAATCCGCGACCGGCGCATTGAAGAGTGTCAGCTCACCGCCGATTTCTTTCGATTTCGAATCGTAGCTCAGGTTCTCGCCGAGGATGTAGCGGTTGTCTTGGCCAACGCTGATGGAGCCCGTCGTGCGACCGGCTGCGGTCTTGGCAATGATCGTTCCCGAACCGAGTGCCGCTCCCTCGACGCGCAAGTCCTTGAGCTTCAACTCGGAGTCACTGGCGTCGAATTCGCCATCCTTGCGCGACAGGTCGATTTTGCCCGAGATGCGCCCTTGGATGTCCGGGACCGCGGGTCCCCTGACGACCGCATTCAAGTCCAGCGCATCCACAAACGCTTTCAGCGCGAAGTTTCGCCCGTCGTAGTCGCTGTGCCCCTCGACCGTGGCCGACCCCTCGCCGAGCGTGAACCCAGCCTTCTCGATCTTTAGCCCGTGCTTGTCCGCGGTCACCCGGCCGCGAATGTTCGTGAATGCGTACTCTTTCGCAAGAACCTTGTCCGCCGCGAGGTCGACGGTAGCAACAGGTTCATCGAAGGTGCCTCCGATCTGGATGGGGCCCGCGGTCAGAACGCCGGAGATCGCGGCATCTTGGGTCCAATCCGCAAGCTGCAACTGGCTCGCCAGCATTGAGCCCTGCAGGGTCTTGCGCTTTAGATCGAGCGCGAGTTGTCCGCTCAGCTTTCCTTCCTCGGCCGCGAGCGTCGCGTCGGAGAGCTTGAGGAGGTTGTTCTTCAGCCAGACATCGCTCGTGAAACGAGCGATGGGCCGACCCGCGACTTCGGCATCAGTAACTCCGATTTTGCCCTCAAGCACCGGGCTATCAAAGCCGCCGTGCACGCGCCCTGCGAACCGAGCAACGCCACCAATCTCGTTGCTCCACGGGCTCAGGTCCAGCCCACCAGAGTCAAGTTGAACGTCGAGTGAGCGCTTGGTCAGGTTCACTCGTCCGTGAGCCGCGGCGCTGCCGAGGGGCCCGGACGTGCGCACCCGATGCAGCGCGAGCATGCCGTCTTGATAGGTCGCGCGCGCGTCGATGCGGGACATTCGAATCGGGTCAAACCCCTCTTGCGTGTATGTTCCGCTGCCTTGCATCGCGAATTCAACCCGCGGCTTACCCCGGGCGACGTCGAAAAGGGCGGTGACGTTTGCATAGCCGGTCAGCCCTTCGACCCCGAATCGCCCAGCCAAAGGCCCAAGCGCAACCGGCTTGGTGGTGCGCGCAAAGCCCGAGAGCTGGCCCCCTTTGAAGCGGTAAGTCAGACTGCCGCGCAGGGGCGAGCCAAAGCTCGTCGCTTTGCGAATGTTTAACTGCATGCCGCTAGAGTTAAACTTTGCGGCGGCGTTCACGGACCGGGCTTGTTCGCCCGCGTAGCTGATTCGGTCGGCCCGAAGCGTACCGGCGAGCTCGTAGTCGTCTCCTTTCCACGCCACGCTGCCATCGAATGCGGGTCGGTCCACGGCAAGATCGCGCGGCAGCACCGCTAACAGAGGCTTCCATACTGCGCGGTGGTTCGCCGCGCTCGCCTTGAGATTGCCCAGCAGCACCAGCTCGCGCTGCCAGTCGATCACGCCATCGAGTCTGGCGTTGCGGCCGATTTCGTTCACGGTCGCATTGATCGTCAACTGATCGGTGACCAGCGACAATTTGCCTTGGACCGAAGCGTTGCGTGCGTAGTCCGGCACGGTGATACCCCGGCCGACCAGGTCCGCCTGAACTGTGTACTTCAGCGGCATCTTAGGCTCTAGCGTCAAGGTGAAATCGGTACGTGAGACGAGCGATTCGGCCCGGGAATTGGCGAGGAGCTTCTGCTCATCACCTGACAGCCACCGTGAGACGTGCGGTAGGGCCCAGCCGAGTTCGGCGCGCGGTGAGTTCGCCTCGACGTAGATACCGCCGGTGTCGTTCCAGCGCGCCGAGACTGGAACCGCCTCGCCACGTGGGAGCAATAGCTTGCCCCGGGCGACCCCTTTGCCGTCGGCGATGGCGATGTGGGCCGACTTCACCGTGAGTTCGGTGCGCAGTTCGGGCAAGGCGCTGGCGTCGCGGTAGATGAGCTGGATATCTTCTAGGAGGATCTCTGCCGGAGTCGATGGGCCTTCGTCTTGCGAGGGCGGGAGTACGTCGGCGATTGAGAAGTCGAGGTCTTTGCGTCGGGTCACCTGGACCAGCCCGCGCTGCGCTTTGACGTGCACCGCACCCTTCTGAATCGATGCGCGGAGAGTTCCGATCTGGCCCACCAGACGGCCCGACTCATCCATCAACCGGACACCCTGCAGGATCGCCATCTTTTCCAGCGGGTAGATCGCGTAGCTTTCGGCCCGCAGACGATAGCGGCCCTTCTGCGCATCGTAGGTGACTTGGACCGGGGCGCCGGGAGCAAGCAAAGTCTGCGCCGCGCCAATCAAGTACAGGATGGAGAGCGCAAGGAGCAGCAGAAACGGGATCCACGATGCGGCCAGGGCCGAGAGCCACTCTCCGCCGTGCAAGATCCGGTCAAGAATCCGCCGCGCCATGCTTAATCTAAGTAGACGACCGCACCTCGCGGCAGATTCATCAAGCGCCTAAACCGGCGGCTTCGATATGTGCTCCCACCCGTTCCAGTCGCTCCTTCATGACCTTCTCGCTAAAGGCGATCGCGTTGTAGCTGCTGCGGATGAATGGGCCGCTCGCGACAAACGCAAAGCCCATCTCTTCGCCGATCGTCTCGTACTCCTTGAAGACGTCGGGGTGGATGTACTCGACGACGGGCAAGTGCTTCATGGTCGGGCGTAAGTACTGGCCGATGGTGACGGCGTCCACCCCGATTGCGCGTAGGTCGGACAGGGTCTTGATGACCTCCTCGCGCGTCTCTCCAAGTCCGAGCATGATGCCGCTCTTCGTGTAGATCGTTGAATCGATGGTGCGCACCATCTCCAGAAGCTGCATGGTGCGGGCGTACTTGGCTTGGGGCCGCACGATCGTATGCAGTCGCTCAACCGTTTCGATGTTGTGGTTGTAGATCTCCGGATGCGCGGCGCACACGGTTCGCAGACAGTCTTCTCGGCCTTTGAAGTCCGGCGTCAAGATCTCGACGATGATCTCCGGCACTTCTCGATGGAGCGCCTCAATCGTCTTCGCGAACTGACCCGCGCCTTGGTCTGCCAAGTCGTCTCGGGCGACGCTCGTGACGACGACGTGCTTCATGCCCATCGTGCGGGCGGTGAGGGCGACGTTCTTGGGCTCAAAAATGTCGAGCTCTTCGCCCCGGCCAACTTTGATCGCGCAGAAACCGCAACTGCGGGTGCACGTATTGCCGAGGATCATGAAGGTGGCCGTCTTCTTGCTCCAACACTCGGGCAAGTTCGGGCAGCGCGCGCTCTCGCACACCGTGTGAAGGTTCTTGGTCCGCATCATTTGCTCGACCTGTTTGATGGTGTCCGGTCGAGGGATGCGAATCTTAAGCCACTCGGGAAGTTGCTGGCTCATAGGGTCTAGTATAGCCTACGCCGAACCCGCCCCGAACTGAACCAATCCTCCGGTGAGGGCTGCCGGAGTCCACTCGTAGCGCCCAAAGTACCGCCCGTGGGCCCCGCCTTGGGCGATCCAGGTCTCCCCCACCCGCTCGGGAGTCTCGAGGACCGTGTGCGAGTGGCCACCGAGAATGACATCGATCCCAGAGACCGCCTCGGCAAGCTTGCGATCCTGGCTGATGCCGATGTGGGTCAACGCGATGAGTAGGTCCACGTTCGGTCGGAGTTCCGCCACGACGCGCGCGGCGGTCTCGATGGGCGGGTCCCACAATAACTGGCTTGCCCGAGCAGTGACCATCCGCTCCGTCACCATCGGCACCATCACGCCAAAAACTCCGACGAGGACTCCGTGCCGCTCGAAGATTTGCGAGCCCGGCAGGAACAGCGCACCGCTCCGCATACGTAGGTTTGCCACGAGGATCGGGTGAGTTGCCCCCTCAAGCTTGCGGCGGAACGCGCTTTCGAGCACGTGGGTCTCACGGTTGCCGAGGACGCTCGCATCGCAACGGCTTTCGGCCAGTCGAGTCCACGCTTCCTCGGGGGCAAGCGGGATCCCCAGGTTGCCCGTCTTGATGGCGTCCCCGCAGTCAAAGTAAAGGTCAACGGACTCGCGGGCTGCGGCCAGCTCGGCGACGCGCGCACCCGTGAGATGGCCGTGAAAATCGTTGGTGTGAAGGATCGAGATGGCGTGCGCCATGCGAAGGGCCGCTTACTTCATGCGGCTGTTGACGACATCGAGGATGAGCATGAGGCCCATAAATCCGATGCCGAGCATCATCGTCATGCGACCGATCTGGTCTTCGATGCTCTGCTTGCCCTTATAGGTGGTGCGGATCGAACCGCCGCCCGACATGGCATCGCCCTTGCCCGTGATGATCACGAGGATGATGAACAGTACCGCGACGAGGACTGCGACACTTAGCAACACGTTGTACAGGGCAGGGCTCATGATTTTGAGTTTATAAGTATACCTTCAGGAAGCTGAAGGCAGGAACCCATTCTGCCAACGCAACGAACAGGAGCGTACTGCCGACCGCCCCCGCCAGAACGAACGGCAACCCCGATGTCCACAAGCGACTCATGAGCGGCGCCCACGTGCGTGGGTCGCTTTCGTGCTTCTTGACGAGCGCTTGACCAGCCCGGATTCCCATTTGGATCTGAGCATCGGAAGGGGGTCGGGTCGTGAAGTACTTCTGGAGAGCGCTCCCCAGCGGACGCCATGTGCCCAGCGCGATGACGGCCGCGACCAGCGACTGGATCTCGGTATCGGGCAGCCACTGGGCGCTGCTGACGCCCAAGAACACGAGCGCAGCGGCAGCGAAGTTTGTCCCGCACCGAGGGTGGACGCGGGGCATGCGGCGCACGACCTCAAGCTCCAGCGGCTCTCCTCGTTCCAGGGCGTGCACGGTCATGTGCTCGGCTGCGTGAATCCCGGCCAACGGCAGCAGCCGCAACCCAAGAAGAAAGAGAAGCGACCACAGAGTCGCGAGCAAAAACGACTGCACCCCAAAGGACAGTGCGCCCACATTCAGGAAGTCGAGAAGTTGGGTCGTGATGACACCGGCGATCAGATGGAGTGTCATCATCAGCGCGCCCGAAGCGGCGAGATGCCAACCCACTGCTCCGGCACCATGGACACCGTCGGTGAGGTACACGCCGAACGGCGTCGCCATACCCCCAACCCGGGGGAGTCGGGTGGGTTCGGGCGCGGAGGCCAGATGCGCGGGGAGCAAGACGCCGAGAAGGCGCTTGTTCGCGTCCATGACAATGAGCGCATCGACCTGCTCCTCTTCAAACTTGCGAAGGGCAACGGCTCCTGTCGCTGATGCGCGGATCGCTGGCGGCGTCGGTGAACGCAGCGGGGCGACCGGATCGTTTCGATCCATCCCCTGGGCGAGGGCGGTCACGATGGCCTGCTGGCGGACGACCCCAATGATGTTGCCGTCTTCAAGCAGGGGTAGGAATGGTAGTCCCTCTTCGAGCATCCGACGGCCCGCGACCCCGATCGAGGCAGAGGTTTCCAAGGCTTCGCACCGCACCGCCAGGGCAGTTATGGGACGGATCAGGGTGTCTTGGATGCTCATCAGACGAAGAAAAGGCCGCGACCCGTCGCGCAGGTCGCGGCCCGAGACAGTGATATTTTAGCTCTCTGAGGCGCTGCCCGAGGACAGGCTTTCGATAACCTTCACGAGCGGAAGCATCATCGCAATGACGATGAAGCCAACCACAAATCCGAGGAAGACGATGAGGAGCGGCTCAAGTGCGGCCGTAAGCGACGACAGCGTCGCCTCGACTTCGGCCTCGTAGAAGTCCGCAATCTTCTGGAGCATGTAGTCCAACGAACCCGACTCTTCGCCGACGCCGATCATGTGCACGACCATCGGCGGGAAGAGGCGGCTGGCCTCAAGAGGATCGCCGATGCGGTCTCCTTCTCGGATGCGGGCTCGAGCGTTGAGGACGGCGTCGCTCATGATTGAGTTGCCGACCGTACCCGAGACCGTCTCCATGGCTTGGAGGATGGGGACACCCGAGGTGAGCAGCGTGCCCATCGTCCGGCTGAACCGGGCCATGCAGACCTTATGGTGAAGCTTCCCGAAGACTGGGATCTTGAGCTTGATGCGGTCCGCGACGCGCAACCCAAAGTGGGTCGATTTGAACATCTTCCACGCAACAACCACGACGACGATGGTGACCAGATAGATCCACCAGCGCTCGGCGAATGTAGCCGAGAGGTCGACGAGGAACTTAGTCATCGCCGGGAACTCTTCGGGCTTCATGCCGATGTCGGCGAACAGCTTGGCGAAGTTCGGGACGACCCATGCGACGAGGAAGATGACGATACCGAGCGCGGCGACCATAACGAGCACCGGATAGGTAAGTGCGGCCTTGACCTTGCGGCGGAGCTCGACGTCCTTTTCCAAGAACTGAGACAGACGCTGCAAGGACTCTTCCAAGACACCACCGACTTCACCGGCCTTGATCAAACCGATGAAGAGGTTGTTAAATGTGCGCGGGTGGCGCATCATCGAACGGCTGAGCGATTCACCGCCTTCAACCCGTTCGCCGATGTCCAGAAGGATCTTCTTGAGCTTGGGATCCTGAGTCTGGCGACCGAGAACGTCCAGGCACCGGACCAGGGATACGCCTGCGTCCACCATGGTGGAGAACTGCCGACAGAAAACCGAGAGGTTGCCGAGCTTGACCTTGCCATAGCTCTTCTGCTTCTTGACCTTTGCGCCCTTGATGACAGTGACTTCGGTGACCGTGAAGCCCTGCTCAGAGAACCGTGCACGCAGTAGTTCTTCGCTTTCTGCTTCTGCGGTGCCCTTTTGCATGCCGCCTGATGCGTCATTGAATGTATAGCTGTAAACGGGCATGTTCTCTACTCCTTATCGGCCAGGCCGTGCGCCGGGTTGACCCACAGCAGCCGTGGTGTTCAGCATTTTCTTTAATTCTTCGACGTTGATGGCTCGCGTCATGATTTCGTCCATCGTTACGAGGCCCTTGTTGTAGAGGTCTCGCAGACACTGGTCCATGGTGATCATGCCGATGCCACCGCTCGTCTGGATCATCGAGTTGATCTGGTGAGTCTTGTTCTCGCGGATGAGGTTGCGGATGGCCGGGCTCGCGATCATGATCTCATTCGCGGGGACGCGGCCTGGTGCGCCAAGTCTCGGAAGCAATTGCTGCGAGATAATGGCGACAACGTTGTTCGCCAGCTGAATGCGGATCTGCTCCTGCTGCCCAGGGGGGAAGACGTCGATCATACGGTCGATCGATTCGGCTGCGCTGTTCGTGTGCAGGGTCGCAAAGACCAAGTGGCCGGTTTCAGCGGCGGTGATCGCGAGGGCGATCGTCTCGGTATCTCGCATTTCACCTACGAGCAAGACGTCCGGGTCCTCGCGAAGGCTCGCGCGCAGGGCGGCGTTGAAGGTGAGCGTGTCCGCACCCAGCTCGCGCTGGTTGATGATCGAGAGCTTGTGCGTGTGGAGATATTCGATGGGGTCTTCGATCGTGATGATGTGGTGCGACTTGTTCGTGTTGATGAAGTTGATCATCGCGGCGAGCGATGTCGACTTGCCCGAACCGGTCGGGCCGGTCACCAGGATGAGACCGCGCGGACGCTCGGTCAATTGCTCCAAGATCGGCGGCAGGTTCAAATCCCGGCACGTAGGGATGCTGCTCGAAATGAGTCGAAACGCGGCAGCGACCGAACCACGCTCACGGTACAGGTTCACACGGAACCGGGCGCGGACTGATGGACCCCCGGGCACGCGCTGCTCTGGCGGTACCGGGAGACTGTAGGAGAAGTCGAGCTCTTTCGAGGTCTCAAACTTGTGGATGTTGTCGTCCGAGATGATCTCGTACAGCATCCGCTGAGTCACCGGGGGAGTGAAGCGCTCGTACTGAGTCAGTCGCTTGAGCGCACCGTCTTCGCGGATGACGGGCTCGGCGTCGGTGCAGATGTGAAGGTCTGACGCCTTCTTGTCGACGATGATGCCAAGTAGTTCGTCGATGTGAAGATCTTCGAGGGTGCGGCGCTGGCCCAGCGGCGCTTGGGCAGGGGCAGCAGGGGGGGCCTGCATGGGTGGCGCCTGCATGGGGCGTGCCATCGGAGGCACTTGGCCAGAATTGTTGTATTGGTCCATTCTTCGCTCAGGGAGGTCTGTGTTGCAACCGTGGCCAGCGAGACAGGCTCGGACACACAGCCAGATTCGGCAAGTCTACTCCAGTTCCTGGTGGATGGACGCAACTTGCGCGGATAAGGTTCGAGATCTGAGGGCCTCGATTGGAGAGGCCGCAGGATTCGTTGCGCTGAAAGCCTGGCAAAATTGTCGTAAAGTATTAGTGCTCTAGCTGAATCGTATATGATAGGATCGCATGCGTGACGCAACCTCATTTGCTGACAAGCCTGGCTTGGTATTGACTGCATTGGTAGGAGTGACGGTTGGCTAACCCATTACCCATGTGGCTCGATAATCTTCACTCGCTGGCTGATCGCAACTGGTTCCTCGCACTGCTCGTTATCGCCGTTGTTTACCTGGGCCTGTGCCTGTTGACCAATCTCTGTTGGGCGATCTATATTCCTTGGCCCTCGAAGAAGCCACGGGCCGCAGTGTCGGCTGGCCCGGTGAAACGCCATTTCTACTTGTCTGAGCCGAGCCATGCGCCTTCAAAGTGGTTGATTCTGAGTCCTGTTGCGTGCGCCACGCTCACTCAGATCATAGCGAACAAGGCTTTTCTGGGGCACCCTTTTCACCTGACTGCCTGCTCGTTCACAGCCGCGGTCATCGTGCATCACTTCGGGGTATGCACGAGACCGTTTCTTACTTGTCATGATGCGCTGACTCGCTCTGTGTCGAATTATCAGGTTCCGAGCGGATCACAACCCCCATACCGGATCTGTTTCGTTCCTCCCGACTGCCCGAATATGAGTCCATGGGAGTGGTTGGTTTGGTTTATCACATCCCAGTCGTTTCGATTTGGGCTGTGGGCTCTGACAGTCGTCGCCGCGCAGAGCGAGCTCCTTTTCAATGGTCCCCACGCGCCGGCCGATGAAGCTACCCTGGGGTCACTTGTGAAGAACCGTCTCGTCGAGCTGTGGGGTAACTATTGGCCGCTGGCCATTGCGTTTCTTGCGATATTCTATGCGGTTGTGCGGACATTCGCACGGCGCAAGATCCGATTTAAGCTGCACGCAGACGGCTCCTGGGATGTTCAGCGCTCTTCCGGCATTCGCAGCATTGTTTCGAGTGGGCAGTTTGCGCATATCAAGAAGTTGGTCCTGAGCAGCACGACGATGCAGTTCGCGTGGTTCATATGCAACGCGAGTACCGGCAACCGGCCCAAGTTGCTGCGCCGACATTACCACGCTAGTGTCATCAATGTCGTGCTGAGCGGCGAGCCAACCACGACGCTGCCCGTCGCGGTGTTCCCGACAATGAACATTCGCGACTCATTCGCTGGCTGGTACAAATCGTGGCTCGCTCCCGGTGCGTTACCGATCCTGCTTGCAACGAAGCAGCCGCTAACGGTAGCCGCTAACCAAGCCTGGAAGGCATGTGACAATATTGTTCGGAGGGTAGCTATGGCGCATCGATGGGCCCCCGCTCAGTATTGGTCTGTAATAGAACGGATGGTCGAAGATAAGCGCCACTTCGACCACGCTTACCTCGGAGTCCCGGCCTCGACACATGGGCGGAGGGTCACGCTCCCTTGGAAGGCGTTCGTGAACGAGCGAATCCACCCGCTCTCGACCTACCTCTCAAAGCCCAGCCGTTCGGCGACCGGAGGACTCAATTCGGGGCTCGGCAGCACGGTGCTCGCGCTCATCAGGAACTCATTGAACCTAGTGACGATTGTGGCCGCCTTCGGTATGGTCGTGGCATACGTACTGGCTCTCCAAAAGTACGGGATCGCAATGCTCTCAGAGTTCAAACTTGTTCCTGAGGCTGCTGGAGAAGGTCACGGAAAGTTCCTTGAGTCAGCCCTCCAGGCTATTGAGCTCATGATCCTTGCCCCCCTTCCGTATCTGCTTATGCTCGGGCTGAGCCGATACGTCGACGCTGTAACGAGCGGCAAAGACACCAAGAAGGCCAAGGCGGAACTGTTGAACTTCAAGGGGTTTGAGGTGGCGCTACTCATTGGCGCAACGGGTGCACTGCTGGTCTCCGCGTTCGTTCGATTTCTCGGGACAAGCTCGGGCGGCGATCCGAAGCCGGGGACTCTGTGGCTCATCGGCGTCGCCCTTGGCGCAATCGGCATATTGGCGCTGTACTACTTCAAGCTAGAGGAGGCGGCTGATGAAGAGGAGAAGCACGTGAGGGCAAACCCAAGCGATGTCCTGCCGTTCGAGCTACACGCACAGCGACTCCGAAGAGAAAGCCGATTCTTGGAAGCGGGCGAAGTCTATGAACAGGCTGGCCACTTTGTTCTAGCCCACTCTGACAACCTTGAGGACTCTCGCGGGTTTGCGCTCATGGCCCATGGAGAGCTGTGTAGGATTCGCGCGCACGTCGAGGAGAAGTCCGGTGAAGCCTACGTGCAGGCCAAGGCGGATTTCCTGGAGCACTTGCTCGCCATGAAGGGGGTCGATTCAGACAAGACCGACCGCCATGTGATCCCCGTGATCATGCTCGGCAAGGAGTTAAAACTCTCGGCTGAAGACATGGGTCTCAGCGACTGGCCGTACGAGGATGACACCGTTGCAAACATGGTCAAGCGGTGGTCAAAAGATGACCCGTCGCAGACTCCGGCCACGCCAGAGCCGTCTCCCTAGCCCGAACTAGAAACCGGCGGTGAAGACGACGCGCATGACTTCGTCGGGCGTCGTTACGCCCGCAAGCACCTTGCCCAATCCGTCTTCGCGCAGCTCTTGCATGCCGTTCGCCTTGGCGGCGGCTTTGATATCGTTTAGCGGCGCGCGGCGCACGATCAGCTCAGCGATCTCCGTGTTCATGCACATGAGCTCGTGGAAGCCGGTTCGGCCGCGGAAGCCCGACATCTTGTTCGTCTCTGCGGGGATGCCACGCCATAGTTGCACTTTCGCTTCGGGGTCTTCGACCTTGAATCCAAATCGTCGCAAATCCATCTGAGTCACTTCGTACGACTCGCGGTGGTCAGGGTCAATCCGTCGTCCCAGTCGCTGGGCGAGACAGCCGATGAGGGTCGCCGCGATGAGGTAGGGCTCGACACCCATGTCGACCATACGTAGGGTGGCCGAAGGCGCATCGTTCGTGTGCAGGGTGGACAATACCAAGTGGCCCGTGAGCGACGACTCAATGGCGATTTCGGCCGTTTCCAAGTCGCGCATTTCACCGACCATGATGATGTCCGGGTCCTGACGGAGGAAGGCGCGGAGCGCGTTGGCGAAGTTCAGTCCCGCCTTCTTGTTCACCTGCACCTGGGCGATACCGCCGATCTGGTACTCGACCGGATCTTCGACGGTCACGATGTTCACCCCGACCGAGTTCAGCTTGTTAAGCACCGAATACTGGGTCGTGGTTTTGCCCGAACCGGTGGGTCCCGTACAGAGGAACAATCCGTTCGGCTGAGCAGTGAGCTCTTCGATTTTGAGCTGATTCTCTTCGGTAAATCCGAGTTTGCCCAAGCCGATCATGACGCTCGACTTGTCCAGAATACGCATAACGATCTTTTCGCCGAATGGCGTGGGGATCGAGCTTACGCGAAGATCAAACTCTTTGCCCTGGTGGCGAACTTCGATACGACCGTCTTGCGGGACGCGGCGCTCGGCGATGTTCATGTCCGCCATGATCTTCAAACGGCTGATGAGCGGGGCCTGAAGGTTCTTGGGGACAGTCATGGCTTCGGCAAGAACACCGTCCACACGGTACCGGACGCGGACGCCACGGACCTGGGGCTCGACGTGGATGTCCGATGCACGGTCAAAAATGGCTTGCTGGATTACCGCGTTTGCGAGCCGAATGATCGGCGCCTGCTCGGCCATCTTCTCAGCTTCGGCATCCGGGGTCTCGTCGTCTTCGCTTCCACGACCCACGGCGGCTTCGGCCATGATTCGGCGCATGTCACCCGCGGGTTGGGCGGCGGGCGATGCTTCTTCGCGCTTGGCTGGTGCGGTCTCGCCACCCACGGCAGTGGCCACGGGGGAACTGTAATACTTGCGGATCGCGTCCTCGATGGCCCCGGGGACGGCCATGACGGGCTTGACGCGTAGCCCAGACACCATGCGGATATCGTCCTGAGCGGCGATGTCGTTAATGTCCTTCATCGCTAGCCAGAGGCCCACGTCGTCTTTGCGGACAGGGATGACGTTATGGTTCTTGACCAAGCGATCGGGGACGACGTTTAGCGCCGAACTCTCGATCGTGATGTCATCGAGGTTGACGAAGGGAACGCCAGCTTCTTGAGCGCGGCCTTGCACGACTTCACGCTCACCAACCATTTTCAGGTCAATGACGACTCTGCCGATATCCTTCTGCCCGGACTGCTGCTGGACTCTCTTCGCTTCATTTAACTGTTCTCCGGTAATGAAGCCCTTTTGCAAGAGCCACTGGTCCAATGGCATGCGATCCATAAGTTTTCAGTCCACCTCGTTTGCGTCCTCACGCGTGCGGAACGCACGGTGACGCAATTCCCTCAGTTCGAGCATTTTAGACCGAATCGGGGGGGATTTTGCGCACCCTCCCGTCTTTCTCGCTCTACCCCGAGCGATTGAAAGGACGGCCTGCATGTCATTTTGGTTCAAGCCGAGCTCCCAAAGCGGCACGAATACCGGCAAGCAGCGCACGTACCATCTGCGACTTGCCAGCCTCAGTGCGGACCCATTTCTCATCTTTCGGGTTGTTGAGCACGCACATTTCCACCAAGACGGAAGGAACTTCACTGAAAATGCTGCCGATCAGCGCGCCGTACTTTTTGCCGACCGCGGTCTGTCGATCCGTCCGCAATCCTCGATCACCGAGCTTCCCCTTCAGTTCCTTGGTGGCCGCGATGTGAAACGCCTTGGCCATGGGCCGCACCTGGTCCAGCACCGCGTCCGATGGACCGGTTTCGTTGCCTTGCTTGCCTTTCGTGTCCGCGAAAAACGTAGCGAATCCGGATTCGCCGGGGGCATAGTCGCAATGCAGCCTTAGCATCAGCGCAGCTTTGGACCGATTGGCGATCTGAGCCCGCTCTCGATTCGTAACGTGCTGCTTTTCGGAGCTCTTGGTCATGACAACCTTGAACCCTTCCTTCTGCAACTGCCTCTCAAGCTGCTTGGCGATGGTCCAAGCGAACCCCATCTCGGTGAGCACCTTGCCCCGGGTGCCCGGGCCGACCTCCGAAGGATGCCCTGGGTCCAGGCAGATGACGGTTGGGGTTGACCACGCAAAGCTAGCGAAACAAAGCCACAGGCAGAGTGCAAGCCAGGAACGCATGACTGATGAGACTACCAGTGCAAAGCGCTACAATAAGGACTCGGAGTCGGTATGAAGCGATTTTTCTTGAAGTGGGCGTTGACGGTGCTGGCACTCATCGTGACGGGCTTGGTCACGAGCCTGTTCATGAAAGGCTTCAGTGTCCAAGTTGGCTCAAGCTCCGACGTGATGAATCTGTTCATTGGGGTCGCCGTGCTCACGCTTGTGAACACCACGCTGGGTCGGCTCCTGAAGTTCCTGGCCATCCCCCTCAACTGCCTGACATTTGGTCTGGCGGCCGTCGCGATCAACGGACTGATGTTCTTCCTGGTCTCCACTCTCAATTTCGGATTTCACGCTGACAACTACCTTGCGGCGCTTGTCGCCAGCGTCGTCTTTTCGCTGACCTGCTCCATCCTCCATCAGTTCCTACCCGATTCGGAGAAGGATGATTAATCGTCATCGGATGCGGCGCCTCTTGGCGCCGACCGCCGGACTGCGAAAACCTATCGTCCGCGCGGGGATCGGTCTGCTGGTCCTCCTGTTTGGCTTGAGCCTGAGTTTCATTCAGACTGCACTGCCGATCATCCTCAACCTTGGCAAGCTGTGGAATGGGTTCATCGAGCGGTGGGTGGGGATAGACCGCGCGGCACAGTTTAACCACGTGCTCGGCGGTGTCTGCCTCGTGCTGGGGTTCTATCTCGCTTTCACCGGGCTCAGGAGCCTCCAGCGCCGCTTCTACCAAGTGATGGCCCCCGCCAGCCGCTCGGACAAGATCGTGAATACGTTCGTTCGACGGCAGCAGCTTTCCGCCGGTCCCCGCATCGTGGCGATGGGCGGCGGTACCGGGCTGTCGACACTCCTGCGCGGCCTGAAGCACCACACCAGCAACATCACGGCAATCGTGACGGTGACCGACGACGGCGGGAGTTCGGGGCGGCTATCACGCGAGATGGGAATCGTGCCCCCGGGCGACATGCGCAACTGTTTGGTCGCGCTCGCCGACGCGGAAAAGCTCATGACCGACCTTTTCCAGCATCGATTTGCCAAGGCGAAGGGCTCGCTCGCAGGGCACAGCATCGGCAACTTGCTCATCGCTGGCCTCGTGGAGCAGGCAGACGGTGACCTTGACCGGGCCCTGGCCATGGCGAGCGAAGTTCTGAACATCCGCGGGCGGGTGCTGCCTAGCACGACCCAGACAGTGCGACTCCGTGCGCTCATGGATGACGGCAGCGAGGTCTGCGGCGAAACGACCATCGTCGCCGCGGGCAAGAGGATCCGCCGGATCTACCTCGATCCGATGGATGTCGCTCCGTTCCCGGACGCCAGCACCGCCATCGAAGAGGCCGATATGATCATCATTGGCCCGGGAAGCGTATTCACATCGGTCATTCCGAACCTCCTCATCCCGGGCATGGCCGACGCAGTGCACAATGCCAAGGCCGTGAAGGCGTACGTCTGCAACGTCATGACCCAACCCGGGGAGAGCGACTCCTTCACCGCTGCCGAACACGTAACCGCGATCCAAGCGAATGTTGACCGGCGCATCTTTGATCATGTGCTGGTAAACACCGGCCGTCCCACTCAAGGCACGGTCGACAAGTACCGAAATTCAGATCAGTACGTTGTCGAAGCCGATGTCGAGCGGATTCGAGCACTTGGCTTTCGGGTGGTCTCCGGCAATTTCATGAACGAAATGGATTACGTCCGCCATGACCCCCTCAAGGTTGCGGCGCGGCTGATGGATGTGTTAAACGCATGAGCGGAAGATTGATCATATTCAGCGGACCGAGCGGAGTCGGCAAGGACACGATCCTGGTCGAGTGGGGACGTGTCAACGAGCGCATCCAGCGGGTGATCAGCTACACCACGCGGAGCAAGCGCGAAGGTGAGATCGAGGGACTGGACTACCACTTCGTCACCCGCGAACGGTTTCAAGAGATGGCAGCGGAAGGGGCCTTCCTGGAGTACAAAGAAGTATATGGAAACTTGTACGCGACGCCGCTCCACGATATGAATGCGATGATAGAGGCGGGCGCTTGCGCTGTGCTAAAAATCGACGTGGCGGGCGCGCTAGACGCGATGGAGCTGCGCCCCGACGCACTGACGATCTTCGTCATGCCGCCGTCGATCGAAGAATTGGATCGCCGGATTCGAGGGCGCGGTTCGGATAGCCCCGAGCAGATTGAGCGTCGGCTGGCTGCAGCCCATGCCGAGATTGAGCACGCCCCGCGCTACCAACATCGCGTGGTAAACGACGATCTGGACAGGGTCATCCAAGAGCTTGAGTCGATCGTGAGTCGGGAGTGCGTTGGATAAGCGACGGGTTGTCTTAGGAGTTTCAGGGAGTGTCGCCGCATACCGAGCGGCCGACCTCGCCCGCGAACTCATGCGCGCTGGCTGCCAAGTTCGAGTCTGCTTGACCGATGCCGCGGCAGAATTCGTCCGCCCGGCCCTCTTCGAAGCACTTACGGGTGAGCCCTGTCTCAGCTCCGCATTCGAAGAGCCCGAAGTGGGCAAGATGGCGCACATCGACTGGGCGCGCTGGGCCGAAGTAGTGGTAGTGGCCCCCGCGACCGCCAACACCCTGAACAAACTTGCGGCGGGGATCGGCGACGACATGCTCACGACGCTAGCTCTGGCGACGACCGCCCCCGTGGTGCTGGCCCCGGCGATGAACCCGACGATGTGGAAAACCGACAGCGTTCTAGCTTCGATGGCCACGCTGCGGTCACGCGCCGCAACCGTGGTTGAGCCCGACTCCGGTGATGTCGCGTGTGGCGAAAATGGTCAGGGAAAGCTTGCCAGCATCGACCGGATCCTGGCCGCGGTCCTCACGATCTTGAGCACCACGCGCTTGCTCGCGGGCAAGCGGGTCCTCATCACCTCGGGGCCGACGCAAGAGCCCATCGATGCCGCGCGTTACGTCACCAATCGATCAAGTGGCAAGATGGGGGCCGCGCTCGCACGCGCTGCGCTGCTGATGGGGGCTGAGGTCACCGTCGTCACCGGCCCTGCGGCCGCGCCTTTGCCTGGGCAAGCGGCCGTGCACCGGGTGCGCACCGCCCAAGAGATGCTGGCGGCAGCCCAGCCGTTTGCTCCCCAGGCGGACTTGATCCTCGGTGCGGCTGCGGTCGCCGACTATCGGCCCGCGGCCCCATCTGCTGGCAAGATCCGTCGGAGTGACGCTGAACTACAGCTCTCGCTCGTGCCCAATCCGGACATCATCGCTGCGCTGGCAAAGGCGGCGCAGCCCAAGGCGCGCGTCATTGCCTTTGCCGCAGAGCCTACTGGCGATCTCCAGATCGCTCGCGAGAAGCTCGCGAAGAAAGGCGTCTATGCCATCGTGGCAAACGATATCTCCGGCGCGAACACTGGTTTTGAATCGGACACGAACCAGCTAACACTGATCACCGCAAGTCAAGAAGAACAAAGCGCAGTCCAGTCGAAGCTGGAATGCGCATTGTGGTTGTTGGAACGCGTCGGCCGCGATCTGGGCTAGTGCGCCGTTTTCTTCAGCGGAAGCACAAAGTCCGCGTATACCGGCAAGTGGTCTGAGGCCAGAGCACGATCTGCGCCCGTGCCTGGCTTGCCGCGCAACGCATCTTCGCCTGAGTAGATCACCGCACCAGGATCCTTGACACTGTGGCGCAGCGGCGCAGAGACCACGATATTGTCGAAGAGAGTCTGGGTGACCTTCACATCGTCCGGAAACTTGTAGTCCTTGCCCTTCAGTCGCTCGTTGTCCGCAAATGCACCTGCGACGACCGGAGCGATTGGTTTGCCCTTGTAAAGGTCGTGGAGGCCTATGGAGACCCCGTCCGCTTCGTACAAAGGTTGCGTGAGGTTCACCATCGGTGCGGCATTGTAGGTTGCGCTGGCCGCTAGCTTGGTCAGCGTTGTGTCAAGCGGCGAATCGTTGAAGTCGCCGAGCACGATGACGTTGGGCAAGTTGAGGTTTCGGATCGCCTCGCCCAACTTCTCGGCGGCGGCATGACGCTGCGGGTCGGTCGTCAAACGGCCGCCTCGACGACTCTTGAAGTGAACGACGAAAACGTCCAGCTGGTCCCTGCTGGGCGTCTCGATCACGGCGTGGAGCACGTCGCGCTTGCCGGGGAACGCAAAGTCGTCTGCAGGCGAAGGAAACATCATCTTGTACTCTCGCAGCACGTACGGCTTGCGCACAGCAATTCCAAGATTTTGCTTCTCCTCTTTGCTGTTTAGCAGTCCGATGGACCAATTCTTGTCGAAAATCTTGCTCAGAGCAAAAGTATTCTCGACCTCTTGTACGCCCACGATGTCGGGGTTGACGGACCGAATCACCGATCTCAGGTTTTCGTTGCGCGCTTTGGGCTGGAAGGCGTTGAACCACTCGATGTTGTAGGTCATCACCCGCATTCGGGTGAGATCCGGGGATGGTCCGATGCCACGCGGTGCCTGCGCGAAGAGTCCGTAAGCGGCCAGGGCCGCGCCCGCCGCTGCGGTGATCCAAATTGTCTTTGCCAAGTTCTTACTCCAGTGTCCCATTGTTCAGACTGTTGCCTCGCTTCGTCGTTCTGCCACTCGGCGCTCGCTATGGTCCAGAAGCTTCTTGCGAAACCTCAGCATCCGGGGGGTGACTTCGAGAAGCTCGTCGTCCCGAAGCCAAGCGAGAGCCTGCTCAAGTGAGAATTCTTTGTGCGAATCCAGCACGGTCGTCGCGTCGGCGCTGGCCGAGCGCATGTTCGTCGCCGCCTTTTGGAGCGTAATGTTTACGACCATGTCCTCATCGCGAGCATTCGCCCCGATCACCATTCCGCCGTAAACTTCGGTGCCGACCGGGAAGAACAGCATGCCTCGCTCTTGAACGTTCTCGTAGGCGTACCGGGTGATCTTGCCCGGGTCCTTGGCGATGAGCGAACCCTGGGTGCGGCTCACGACTTCGCCCTTGTACGGCTGATAGCCATCGAAGAGCGAGGAGATCGTCCCGAGGCCACGCGTGAGTGTGAGATAAATCGTTCGGAAACCAATCAAACCGCGCGTCGGGATGTTGTACTCCAGCCGAACTGAGTCGTTCTCCTGCAGCATGTCTCGCAGCTCACCCTTACGTCGGGCCAACTCCTCCATCACGCTCCCCATCGACTCGCTCGGGAGTTCCAGCGTCACCACCTCGTACGGTTCGGTCCGCTCGCCTTGCTCGTCGCGCCGAATGATGACTTGAGGGCGGGAGATGGCCATTTCGTATCCCTCGCGGCGCATAGTCTCGATGAGGATCGCGAGCTGAAGTTCTCCGCGTGCATTTACCTTCACGGTGTCCGTCGCGGCGTCGGGATCAATCTTGATGGAGACCGAGATGTGCTCTTCCTTCTCCAGTCGCTCGCGAATCTTGTGGATGGTAAGGAACTTACCGCCGTCCTTGCCTGCCAGCGGGGACTGGTTCGCATAGAAATTCATGCTGAGCGTGCTCGGCTCGATCTGCACGGCGGGAATCGCGGCGATCGTATCGGGCGCGGCGATCGTATCGAACAAGCCGACGTTGTCGATACCAGCCAGCATGACGATCTCTCCCGCGCGGGCCTCGGTAACCTCCTGCAGTTCGATTCCCTCGTAAACCCAGAGCTTGGTCACGTTGAATGCCTGCTTCTTGTCCTGGTCAGGTTTCAAGTGCTGGAGACGGTCGCCAACCTTGACGCTGCCGCGCAGGATCTTTCCACCGAACATCCGACCAAGGTATTCACTGTAGTCCAGATTATTGATCTGGAGCATAAACGGCCCATCTAATTCTACAGCAGGAGGTGGCACTGAATTGATTACCGTCTCGAACAACTCGCGCATGTCCGTTTCGGTGCCATCGGGCTCGCTGCGTGCAAATCCAGCGGCCCCGCTCGTGTAAATGTGGGGGAAGAAAAGGTCTTCCTCGTCCGCTCCGAGGTCGATGAAGAGATCGATCGTCTTGTCGTACGCCTCGTGCGGACGCGCGCCGGGCCTGTCGATTTTATTGACACAAACGATCGGCTTGAGCTTGTTCGCGAACGCCTTCTTCAGCACGAATCGTGTCTGCGGCATCGGCCCCTCGAAAGCGTCAACGACGAGCAGAACGCCGTCGACCATGCTCAGCACACGTTCGACTTCGCCACCAAAATCCGCGTGACCAGGCGTGTCTACAATATTAACTTTGTAATCCTTGTACCGGACGCTGGCCACCTTAGAAAGGATGGTGATCCCCTTTTCGCGCTCTAGGTCGCTGTTGTCCATGACCCGATCTTCGATGTTCTGGTTGGAGCGGAAGATGCCAGCCTGGCGGAAAATAGCATCAACGAGCGTCGTCTTTCCGTGGTCGACGTGCGCGATGATGCCAATGTTGCGGATCATGGGGTCTGGCATAAGAGCTCTAAGGATACCAGCCGCCGGTAAGCCGACCCCTAAAGTCGTGCGGTTTCCTTAACGAGCAGGTACGTGGAGACCAGTGCTTGGGTCAGATCTTTGGGCTCGCTGTCCACGCTTTTGACCCCCGATCCGGCCAAGACGCTCTCCGCCCGCCGCCGCTCGGAGCTGTACCATAGTGCGGCACTTCGCAGGAACAGGTCCTTCGGTGACGCCAGCGGCAACTGCTGTAGTTCCTTGATGCGCGGGTCCGAGACACGCACCAGCAGCACCAAATGGTGTCGGCACACGGGGGACAGGGCGCGGGTGAGGGTGCGGGCATGGGCCTCGTCTTCACTGTCGGTAAAGACTGCGATGAGCGAGCGGCGCTTCCACCGTGACCGCAGGTAGTTGAACGCCTCGTCGTAGTTCGCCTCGACGGGCACGGCATCCAGGTCGTGCACTGCGTCCATGATCGCGCCGTTTTGCTGGCGACCCTTGCCCGGTGGGATGAACTGGTGCACGCGGTCGCTAAACACCATGAGCCCAGTCTGATCTCCTTCGCTCCGGGCAGCATGCAAGAGCATCAGGCACGCATCTAGACACAGATCCAGCTTGCCGACGCCATCAACCTCGGCGAGCATCGCGCGGCCGATATCGAGGCAGACGATGACGTTTTGGTTCCGCTCGACCTCGTAGTCCCGAACGACAAGCTTGTTTCGGCGGGCAGAAGACTTCCAGTCGATGCGGCGATAATCGTCGTGGTGGTACTCGCGAAGCGACTCAAACTCGGTGCCCTGGCCCCGGATTCGCGTCTGGCGAATCCCCATCATGCTGAGCTTGCCGCGCTGCTTCAGCAGATCGTATTCGCGCAACGCTAGCACGTTTGGGTACACGTGGATGACCCCAGTCCCCGGCAGAGTTCGCTCCACCTCCACTAGACCCAGCGGGGCTAAGAGTCGAAGGGTCACGTCACGGAACCGCTCTTCACCCCGAGTATCTGGCGTGAGGTGATACTCCAACGCGTGGCTGCGCCGCGCCGGAATCGCAAGCTTGAACTCGACTTGCGACACCTGCATGAACTCCGGCGAACCCTCGCGAACCCGGCCCCGGATCGGCACACCTGCATCGTTAAAGACGGTGAGCGAGATCTTGTTGGGTTGGCGGACGGACAGCGCCATATCGTGCGACCGTTCGATCCGCAGGTACTTGGCTCGGGGCACGGCAAGGCCGGTGAGGAACAGCAACACAAATAGGATGAGGTTGTACGGCATCACCACCCGCTCCATGCCCGGAACAACCGCGCCGAGCAACGCGAGGCCTATCCCTACCGCAATCAGCGCCCAGAATCGACGCGTGGGAATCATCCGCCGCGAACTCCAGAGGTAGCATCGTTTTCGTGATTCACGAGGTCGCCGTACTCACTCCCGAGAAGGTGTCGCTATCTTACCGGGTGGCCCGCGCGGGAAGCCGTATTCAGGCGCATTTGCTGGACCTCCTGATCTTTGGTGCACTTGTTTGGGTCTGTACGTTCGCCTTAGGCGCTCTGGGCATGGAGTTCGTGGTTTCGCTCCTGCAAAGGTTCGGATTGTTCTTGCCATTCATTTTCTTTATCCTGACCGAGGGGCTCTGGAACGGCAACACGCTCGGGAAGAAGGCGATGAAGATCCGCGTCGTGATGACCGATGGAACGCCGCTCACATTCCGCGCGGCGGTCTACCGAAACTTCCTCCGGCCAGCCGACTTCCTGCCCGCGTTCTATACTTTCGGGCTCATCTCGATGTTTATCAATCCGAGAGGCCAGAGACTTGGCGATATTGCCGCGGATACCATGGTCATCCACACCGGGAACGAAAAGCCGATCTTCGAAGTCTCGCCGCACAAGATGGGTATCCACCCGCTGGAACAGCACGTGGGCGAGCTCCGCTCGATGAGCTTGGAAGAGTACGTGGCGCTGAAACGACTTGCCGATCGGTTCCCGCAACTCAGCCCGCAATACCAAGCCAAGCTGCTGGAAACGGTCTGGGAGCCGTTCCGCGTACGCTCGCAGATCTCGCATCTGGACGGAGTGCACGACGTCTATCTGATTGAGGCTGTGGTCATGAAATTCGGACGTTTACACAAGCTCGTGTGACAATCGGTGGAAAACTGATGGATCGAGTTTGGGGGGGTCTCGACATGGGAAAACCCACGGATTGAAACCTATACATAGAGCGATTTACCCACACGGTTTTCCACGGTGCGCCGATAGGCGTTCTATTACAGGCTTAGGTTCCTTCAGGTCAGTTTCGAGCGGCAGACCTACAATTACACCGAGAGTTATCCACATTCTCGAATCCCATAATAGTAATCATAATCTCTTTCTCTAAACACCTCTTCTTAGAATATTCATGCTGAAGACCCTGGCGATCCGCGACTTCCGGAACTACGAAGAGGCCCACATTGAGCTGAGTGCGGGGCTCAACCTCGTCTACGGTCAGAACGCCCAAGGGAAAACCAACCTCCTGGAGGCCATCGCGCTCATCTCGACGGCGCAGCTGCTACGAGGCCACCGGGACGCCGAAGCCATTCGCCATGGGTGCGAAGAGGCGAGGATCCGAGGCGAGCTGGTGGAGCACTCGACCACCGTAGAGGTTCAACTCAGGCGAGGCGTTCGCAAGCGAGCTCTTTTGAACGACATGGGTTTGAGCCGCGCGGCGGACTTGCTCGGACGGCTACCGACCGTGACATTCACGACTCGAGACCTGGAGGTCCTCCGCGGAGAACCGTCAGAAAGGCGTCTGTTCGTCGATTTGGCGCTCTCCCAGCTCTCGGCGGGGTATCTCAGGCATTTGGCTCACTATCGCCGGGCAGTGGACCAGAGAAACGCTTTGCTGAAGATGGCACAAGAGCAGACGGTGGAGTCCGAGTCGTTTGAGGTCTGGGAGGCAGAACTGTGCGAGCACGGTGCCGCATTGCGAGAGCTGCGCCACGACTACGTACGTCGGCTCGCAGGCGAAGCAACCGGCTTCCATCGCCAATTGGCGAATGGCGAAATCCTCGGGGTGGTCTACATGCCGAAAGACCCTGGGGCGACGCCCGATGAGCTCAGTGCTGCTTACCGGCACCATCGGAGCGTGGAGATCCACCGAGGGGCGACTCAGATCGGACCCCATCGGGATGATATCTACTTTACGATCAATGAGTTAGAGATCAAGTTGTACGGATCACAGGGTCAGCAGCGGAGCGCAATGATCGCTTTGAAGATGGCGGGGCTGGCGGTTGCAAGACAGATCTTGCGCGCGTCACCGATCCTTTTGCTCGATGACATATTCTCGGATTTGGATAAACACCGCCGGTCGAACTTGATTCAATTGGGACTCGAACATGGCGGCCAAGTCTGCATTACTTGTACGGAACCAGAGCAGGCGGGCGAAGATTTGATGAAGCAAGCCCGGCATTTTGAGGTACGACAAGGTGTGGTGTCACAGCGATGAGACGGCTTTCCGATCTGCTCGCACTTTCGGTCGATCGGCCCGAGGTGCTAAGGGCGAGCCGCGCGCAACCCATTGTGCGGCGATGGAAGGAGTTTGCCGGACCCGTCTTGGGCGAGCGTTGCGTCCCAGATCGGTACGACCATGGGACACTTTGGATTGCGGCCAAAGGAAACGCTTGGGAGCAGGAGTTGCGATTTCAGAAGGACCGCATCCTGGCGATGATGAACGAGGCAGCGGGCGAGGAACTGTTCACGCAGATGCGGATTGGCACCCGCCCCCCGCGCCGAGACTGGGAAGCGGCGCCGGACCCCCTGAAGGATTAGCAACCGATGGCCGATCCCTGGAAATCCCGACCGCTCCTCATGGTTGCCGTCGGGTTGGGAGCGGGAATGTCCGCGCCGTTTTTTGCCTACGCCCCCCTCTTGCTACTGTTACCTTTATTGATGAGCAGACGCTGGGCTACAGTCGCAATGCTCGTTCCTTCGTATCTTGTAGGCGCATTCCTTGCTCCGGGGCCGGCCGTGAAACCTGTCCATGAGGAGCGATACGCGCGCAAGACGGTCGACATCGTCTCGCTTCCGCAAACAACAACGGACGGCTACTCGTTCATTGGTAGCAGCGGTGCGGAGCGGTTCCTCGTCACAACACGGCAACGATGGGACGTCTCGTGGGGTGACCGAGTCGAACTGAGCGGGTGGATCGCGCCACTTGGGGAGGCCGCGGAGCGGCGGATGACTCAACAGGGCATCAGTGCGCAGCTCAAAACGAGCATGGAGCCCGAGGTCGCGGAACGGGGAGCGTACATCTGGCGGCTTGGGCTGGCCGTCCGGTCGAACTTCTTGGCCTACTCCGATCGGCTGTTGAACTCGGAGCGGTCGGCACTGCTCGACGCAATGTGCTTCAACCACCGAGGAGACCTCGACCTCGACACCAGCCAAGCGTTCCAGCGATCAGGCTTGGCGCACCTGATGGCTGCATCGGGATCGAACATCCTTTTGATTTCCGCGGCACTTTTCTGGGCTGGAAAGTGGCTTCCGTTGCCAAGATGGACGGTCCTTTGTCTCATCTCTGCGCTTTTATTGCTCTACGTGGCCGCAGCAGGAATGACTGCATCGGTCATACGAGCATATGGAATGGCGGTGCTCTACTTCCTGGCGTACGGTTTCCGTCGCGAATACGATAGCCTCAGCGCGCTGTCGCTGGTGTTCATTGTCAACGTCTTGCTTGCACCGATGACGCTCTTCGACGTAGGGTTTCAGATCTCGTACGCCTGCCTCTTCGGGCTGTCGCTATACCCGTTCGACTGGCAATCGGCGAGCCGTTGGACCTTTGGGCAGCGGGTCCAAGCCGGTGTTTTCCTCGCCCTCAGTGGATGGATCTTCTCGTCGCCGCTAGCCGCCTACCATTTCCATGCCGTGCCCTTGGCTGGAGGAGTGGCAACGCTGCTCGCCGAGATTCCGTATTCGCTGCTCGTGTGGGTCGGCATGGGGGGCTGGGTGGTCTCCAGCGTGGCGTTCGGGTTCCTCAATCCGGTGATCGCGCCGATCGTTGGGATCGCGCTCGACTTCGTGGCCGGATTGGCTCGTGTGGCGGCAAGCCCGTCTGTGTGGACTTCGGTGGCTCCTTTCTCAGTCTGGTGGTTGGTGGTGATCTATGGCATGGCGCTTATCCTTTGGCGGCCCCATTGGCGACCGGCTTAGCATCCTAAGCGCGCTGGTTTTGGCGGGCCTTTTGGGCCAGAGTGTGCTGCGCGCAAGTCCCGCTGACTCTCCAGATCGCATCGTCTTCTTGCAGGTGGGCCAGGGCGATTGCACGGTCATTCAGAGTGGGGGGACGACGGTGCTGGTCGACTCGGCCGCGCGGAACGACGTCCTAGATGCGGGCGAATCGCTTGCGGTGCCGCAACTCTACGATCTGGGAGTACGCCACATCGACGCGATTATTCTCACCCATCCCGACTCGGACCACGTGGGGGGCCTCATCTCGGTGAGTCGGCACTTCGCAGTAGGGAAGGTCTTCGTGAACGAGGCTTTTCGCCAGCACCCGGACATGCTCCGCACGTTGGCGCTCTCTCGCATTACTTCCGATCGGGTTCTGTGGGTGTCCTCCCAGCGTACGCTCACCTTCAATCGCGCTTCGCTGAGGATCGTCGCGCCCCCGGGCGAGCAGCCAGACAACGACAATGACGGCTCGTTGCTCACATGGGTGACGATGGGAAAATCCTCGGCCCTGCTGATGGGCGACGCTTCGGCGAACGTGGAGTACGACCTCGTAGCGCGTGGGTTAGTTGGCCCGGTGGATCTCTTGAAGCTTGGCCACCACGGCAGCGGCGGATCCACATCTGCAGAGTTCTTGA
This sequence comes from Chthonomonas sp., assembly GCA_016788115.1. Lineage (NCBI taxonomy): Bacteria > Bacillati > Armatimonadota > Chthonomonadia > Chthonomonadales > Chthonomonadaceae > Chthonomonas > Chthonomonas sp. Next base: position 476,569 of record JAEURR010000005.1, read on the forward strand.
TGCGTACGCAGCCCAAATGGGGTCTGGTGAGCTGCGGACGCAACAATACCTACGGCCACCCCAATGCGGGCGTCCTGGAGCGTCTCAGGGCCGTACATTGCCGTGTTTGGCGGACGGACCGGCAGGGCGAAGTGGAGTTTCGCCCTACCGCCGCCGGATTTGCACTAGCGCCCTAGCCGCCGAACAGCTTCTTACGCTCTTCGAGCTTGCCGATAAGTGCGTCGAGCTCGGCAAGATTCGCTCTCTCTCTCTCGACTATCTCTGGCTTGGCGCGCTCGGTGAACTGCGGGTTCGCCAGGCGAGCAGCTAGCTTGTCGCGCTCGACGACCGACTTCTCGGTCTCGCGGACGATACGCGCAATCTCCTTCTCAGCGTCGATAATCCCTTCGACCGGCAGGTGGAAGTCGACTCCTGAGACCGTCGTGCTTAGGAACCGTCCTTGCGGCTTGCCTGGAGTGAGCGTTGCGAGCTTGGCCTGGGATCGGATGACCTCCTCTCCGCCGAGTAGGTCACCCTCGTAGAAGCAGGGAAGTGCCTCTTTGAGTGCACCCATGCCGATCTCCGCACGCAACCCTCGCACTCCACGGGTGAACTCAAACCACTGACTGACGGTCTGTTCGGCGTCCGGCTGCGAGTAGTCCGCCACCCACGCAGGCCAGCACTCCTCCGCCACGAACGGGGTTTTCCCTTCGACCGGCAGATGAGCATAGATCTCTTCGGTGATATGCGGCATGATCGGGTGGAGCATGATCAGGAACGCGCGTAGCGCCTGGCTCAGCACCCACTGGGGTACGGCGCGCTGGGCTTCGTCCTGCATGCGATGCTTGCTCACCTCGATGTACCAGTCGCAGAAATCGGACCAGAAGAAGCTGTACAGCGCTCCGGCAACCGCCTGCACGTCGTAACCCTCGTACCCTTCGCGAGCGATCTTCTCGATCGCGGCGAGGCGACTGAGCAACCACTCGTCAACTATCTCGAGCTTCTCCGGCTTGGCCCCGCTGTAGCCGTCCAGGTTCATTAGAACGAATCGCGAGGCGTTCCAGATCTTGTTGCAGAAGTTGCGAGCGTCCTCAGTTCGACGATCGCTGTACCGAATCTCTTGGTTCATGCCCGACTGCGACAGCAGCGTATACCGGAGTGCGTCCGCGCCGATGCTCTCAATCACCCCGCGCGGGTCGATGCCTGTCCCCAAGCTCTTGCTCATGCGGCGGCCGTCCTCGGTGAGCACCGTCGCGTGGATGTACACCTCGCTGAACGGGATATCGCCTACGAAGTCCATGCCCATCATCACCATGCGCGCGACCCATAGATTGATGATGTTACGGTCGGTGACGAGAAGGGAAGTCGGGTAGAAAGCGGCAAGATCGTCCGTCCTTTCGGGCCATCCGAGCGTTGCGAAGGGCCACAAACCGCTGCTGAACCAAGTATCGAGCACATCGTCATCTTGGCGGACGATCTTGTCTGCGCCTGCCTTAGCCTGAGCGTCTTCCAAAGACATGGCCGCGATGCTCGCGCCAGACTCGGTGTAGTAAACCGGGATGCGGTGCCCCCACCACAACTGCCGGCTGATGCACCAATCCCGGATATTCTCCAGCCAGTCTAGGAAAACTTTGTTGTAGCGGTCCGGAATGAATCGAATGCGACCCTGGCGCACGGCCTCCATGGCGGGTCCTGCGAGTTCGGTCTGTTTCACGAACCACTGCTCACTGAGCAGCGGCTCGACGACTTCGCCGGAGCGCTCGCTCACGATCAATGCGATCTCATGGTCCTCGACCTTGACCAGGTGACCGGAGGCTTCTAAGTCGGCCACAATCCGCTTTCGCGCTTCATAGCGGTCCAGACTCTCGTAGGGTCCGCAGTCTCCAGTGACCTTGCCCGTTTCATCGAGCACCACCGGCATCGAGAGTCCGGCCCGGACCCCTACTTCGAAGTCGTTGGGGTCGTGCGCAGGAGTGATTTTGACTGCACCTGTTCCGAAAGTCGGATCGGGATACGGGTCCGCAATGAGCGGAATCAGTCGATTCATGAGCGGAAGAACGAGGTTCTTGCCGACAAGCGCCTTATATCGGTCATCGGACGGATGGACCGCCACGGCCACGTCGGCAAGCATGGTTTCGGGTCGCGTCGTCGCAATCACGACTTCGCCCGAGCCATCTTCGAATGGATAGCGAACATGGTAGAGCTTGCCACGGACGACTTTGCGCTCCGTTTCGATGTCGCTCACGCTCGTTCGCAGTACCGGATCCCAGTTCACCACGCGCTTACCGCGGTAAATCAGCCCCCGATCAAACCAATCAATGAAAACTTTGAGCACCGCATCGGCATAGCCTTGGTCAAGGGTGAACCGACTTCGGCCCCAATCGAACGCACAACCCAGCTGCCGGAACTGGCTGATGATCGTACTTCCACTCTCTTCGCGCCACTCCCACACGCGCTCGATGAACTTCTCGCGACCTATCTTTGCTGCAGAGACGCCCTCTTTGCGCAGCTGCTTGTCCACCACGCTCTGGGTTGCGATGCCTGCATGGTCCTGCCCCGGCAGGATGAGCACACGATCGCCGCGAAGCCGACGAAATCGTCCAGCCAGATCCTGCAACGGGTAGCAGAGGGAGTGTCCCATGTGCAGCGATCCCGTGATGTTGGGCGGCGGAATCGTGATAGTGAACGTGGGGCGAGATGTGTCGGGGCTTGGCTTGAACAAGCCAGCCGCCTCCCAGGCGGCATACCACTTCGACTCTACGAGCGACGCGTCGTAGCGCGGTGCGAGATCTACTTCTATCATTGTTGAGCTTTCCTGTCTTGAAAGACTCACACATTGTACCGTGCACCCTATCGTTTCACGTGAAACGTGCCTTAGCCGGTGCTCTCCATTAGCTTGGTGACGATCTCCTCAATCGGCGGGTCTTCGATCGCGATGTCGGCAACATCGTAGTTGCTGAGGATGCTCGCAGCAAGTGCGGGAGTCTCATTCCGCGGGGCGGTGATGACGACCCCGCCATCAAAGGTCTCGATCACACTCTCAAATCGATCAACGGGTGCTTCGCCCTTAAAGGTGATACGGAGCCGCTTTTGCGGGTCCATTTGAGCGGTTAGCGCTTCCAGTGTTCCCTCAAACGCCATAGATCCGTTGTTGATCATGATCACGCGCTCGCATAGCGCTTCGACGTCCTGCATGTAGTGGCTGGTGAGCAGAATCGTGCTCCCATCCTCCTGGTTCAGTACCTTTAGAAAGTCGCGTATCCGTTTCTGTGAGACAACATCGAGCCCGATGGTGGGTTCATCGAGGAAGACGACGCGTGGCCGATGGAGCAGCGCAGCTACGAGCTCGCACTTCATTCGCTCTCCCAGGCTGAGTTTTCGAACTTGAGTGTCAAGTTTCGCGCCGATTTGTAGGTGATCGGCCAGAAAGTCCAATCGCTTCTTGTAGTCCGCGTCCGGAACGTCGTACAGCTCTTTCATCACGAGAAAGCTCTCGCGAGCGGGCAAGTCCCACCAGAGCTGCATCTTGTTGCCCATGACCAGGCTCATCTGGCGCAGCATGCGCGGGTCGCGTTGGAATGGCGTGAAGCCAAGTACAGTTGCAGACCCGCCACTGGGGTACAAGATTCCCGAGAGCATCTTGATCGTCGTGGTCTTGCCAGCACCGTTCGGCCCGAGAAACCCAACGATCTCGCCCTCCGCGAGGCTAAACGAGACTTCGCGCACCGCGTGGATGTGTTCGACCTTGCGCGTCAGCAGCGCTTTGAACGCCCCGGCGATCCCCGATTCCTTCTTGGTTGCGGTATAGGCTTTGCTTAGCCGCTCGACTTCGATCACTGCCACTCGCGTAGCCTACCTTGCAGGCCAGCAGTAGATCAGGAGCGCGACGGGGACGGCGGTCAGCAGCATGGCGTCGATGCGGTCGAGTACGCCGCCGTGCCCCGGCAAAAGGGTGCCGCTGTCTTTCACCCCTGCCCGCCTCTTCATGTAGCTCTCGAAGAGGTCCCCGGCCTGACCGAAGACGGTACAGATCGCGCCAGCGGCGATTCCCAAGCCCAGGTTGTGAGTCGAGAGTAGTGCGCCAGCGGCCATCGCGCTGACGGCGTGGGCGGCCGACCCTTCCCAGGTCTTGTTGGGTGAGATTGTGGGCATGAGCTTGGTCTTGCCCCAGGCCCGACCGGCGAAGATAGCTGCGGTGTCACCCGCCCATACGGGGACGAGGGCGAGCAAAAGCATGAGCGGCCCAAGCTGCTGCAGCCAGACGCAAGCGGCCAGCGGCGCAGCCAAATAGAGTCCGGAAAGTGAGTGAAGTGGCTTCTTTAAGCAGCCTATAAAACCCAGCATCAGAGTTGCCGCCAGCAACGCCAGATAAGGCCCCTTCCCGATCGACCAGTCGCTGCCCAGTGCAAAGCCAGCATAGGCAAGCGCCGCAAGCACTGTAACGATCGCGCCGCTCCGTAGCAGCTTGGACAGTTCATGGCCGCCGATGCCAACCAAGACGAAACCGAGTCCGAGTAGCGGCCATTTCCAAGGTGCGAAAATCGCTCCAAGCGCAATCCCGATGAGCAAGATCGCGGTCAGAACCCGTGTCTTCATGATCTGCGAACCACGATACCCCGCGCTAGTTGCGGAGCGTCGGGCCGATCTTCTTGCGCACGCGCTGGAGGGCGTTGTCCACCGTCTTGGGCGGGCAATGCAGCGCCTCCCCCATTTCGATGTAGCTCTGGCCCGCCAAGTATCTCTTGAGGACGCAGATCTCCATTGGGCTGAGCTTGCGCTCCATCAACTGGCGGATCTCTTTGGGGAATTCTTTCTGGAGCAGGAGTCGCTCGGGATTGACGCTCCGTTCGTCAGCCACCAGCTCGGCCAATTGTTGCTCGCCGTACTCGGCATCCAGCGAGACCGTTCGGGCGTCTCCTGCTCGCTTACTGCGCGTCGCGCCCTTCACAGCAGAGATGATCTGTCGAGTGACGCAGAGCTCGGCGAAGGGTCGGAAGCGTGGGAGCCTGTCGGGACGATAATCGCGGATGGCGCGACACAAGCCGATCATCCCTTCTTGGATCACATCTTCGGTGTCACCACCAGACACGTAGAAGCCAAGTGCCTTCAGGCGAACAAAATTGCGATATCGGGCGACGATGCACTCAGTGGCATCGGTCAGCCCCGTGCGGGCCAGACTCACCACCTCTTCGTCGGCGAGGTGCGAGTATCGATATGCATAAGAATCGGGATTATACGTGGCCATTGCTTGCCCCTGGAACCCTGAGATTCAACTAACTATTTTCAGTTTATGCCGAATTGACCATTCTGTCAATGCACGTTTCAGATTGGCACAAAAAAGCCCGCCGCGGGTGGTCCCGGGGCAGGCTTTTCGAAATGGTCAGTTGACCTTGACGTTCAGTGTGGTGGAGTACGGTTTCTTCAGCCCGAAGAGGTCAGAGATCGTCACCGTCACCACGTAGCTGCCCGACTTTCTGAATCGGCGCTTGACGGTTTGACCTTCGGCGTCCACCTGGATGCCATCTGCAGAGTCGAAATCCCACGTGTAGCGCAGGGTAGACGATCCGCCGTATCCGATTGCCGAGAACTGGAGCTCTTCGCCGAGGCCAATATTGCGCTCACGGAAAGTCGGCTCGCCGCTGATCGGGGTCGCATCGTTGATGCTGCGAACTTCACCGATGTAAAACGTCCCGACCGAGTTGCCGCTGAAAGCGACTTCTACGACCTTCTTGTTCGTGCGGGCAAAACCACTAATCGCTTGCAGGGGAGCGGAAACCATGCGCCAACCGTTCTCGCCAGCCGCTCCGAACTTCAAGAAGACTTCGCTCTTGAGCCCGTCCGAAGTCGTCACGATCATACGGATTTGGTCAAAGGCCGTCGGAGTTGCCGGAGTCGTGGTGCCGCTGCCGCTGCCAGGACCTCCCCGGACACCGCCCGAAGGATCGCCGCCGCCGCGCTCAGCACCTTCATCGCCGGCCATACCGCCGCCTCCCGAGGTGGATGACGCCCCGGGTCCGCCTGACCGCGCGCCCGGTCCGCCGCCCATCGTCTGGGTACTGTCCGCCAGCTTAACGGCGACGCGAAGCAAATTGTTTGGATCCGCGGCTGCTTCAGAGAAATCGACGGCGTTGGCAAAGACGATGCGCCCGCCCTGGAAGAAGTTGCGTGTGCTGATGCGAATGCTGTTTGTGCCTTCGTAAGCGGCCTCATCGGTCTCAGCGATGCTACCGCTCCCCCAACCGGTCAGGCTCACCCCCTGGTCCTTCACCGTGCGCGTGGGGCTGTAGAGCACGACCGACGGCGCGGCGGCGGCCCAGGCGCAAAGCGCGATACTACCAATTACTGTCCAGGTCTTCATGTGTTGTTATCCTGCCGATTCGCGACGCACTCGCTCGATGGCTACGGCGCGTCCAGTATCTCTTTCGACGTCAATGACCACCCCAGCGATACATCCAGGTTCGTCAGAGACTTCAAATCTTTCGGGCATCGAGGTCCGGAACTTGCGGAGAATAATCTCCCGCTCCATCCCCAATACGCTGTTTCTGGGCCCACACATTCCCACGTCGGTGATGTAAGCGGTCCCCATCTCGAGGATCGTTTCATCCGCCGTCGTCACGTGCGTATGGGTTCCCAGCACCGCCGTCACCCTACCTTCGCAATGATAGCCCATCGCGATCTTCTCGCTTGTCGCCTCGGCATGAAAGTCGAGGAGCCGATGCGGGCTGGCGCACTGCGCGAGCAATCCGTCGATGCACGCGAAGGGATCGTCGTAACCATCAAGGAAGACGCGACCGCACACGTTCATGATGTGCAACAAGATTCCGTCCCGCTCAACTGACGTCAGACCGCGTCCGGGTGCACTGGGCGGCATGTTCGCTGGTCGAACGACGGGTGCATCGGTGGCGAACGTCTCGATAATCTCCTTCTTGTTGAAGGCGTGATTGCCCAGCGTGATCGCATCCACGTTAAGCTTGAAGAGCTCGCGGCAGATGTCCGGGGTGATCCCCACTCCGCCAGCAGAGTTTTCGCCGTTGACAATGGTGAAGAGCGGCCTATAGTCTTCTTGCAGGCCGGGCAAAAATTCCGCGACGGCGCGCCGACCACGCTTGCCCACGATGTCACCAAGGAACAGAATGCGGTAGGTCACTTGGCAACCTCCGAGATTCGCACCTCGCGGATGACGGTGATCTTCACCTGGCCGGGGTACTCGGTTTCCGTCTCAATCCGCTTGGCTACGGCTTTGGCCAGCTTAGCCGCGCCCGCATCGTCCAAGTCGTTTGGACGTACGATCAGTCGCAGCTCTCGGCCTGCTTGTACGGCGAAACTCCGTTCAACCCCTTCGAAGCTGTTCGCGATGGCTTCGAGTGCCCCCAGCCGCTTGACGTAGTTGTCGAGGTTCTCGCGCCGAGCACCCGGGCGGCTCGCACTCATGGAGTCGGCGATGATGACCAATTGCGCCTCTTCGGTCTCGGGTTCGATTTCTCGATGGTGCGCGCCCACCGCATGGCGAACCGGCCGGTTCAGCCCTTGTTGCTCCAGGTACTGCATCCCGGCGATGGCGTGCCGCGAGTCGTACTCGCTGCCGAGCGCTTTGCCGATGTCGTGCAGGAACCCGGCGGTACGTGCGACTTCCTCGTTGCAGCCGAGTTCGGCGGCCAGGTGCGCCGCAAGCTGGGCGACTTCGACGCTGTGGTCCAGAACGTTTTGTGCGTAGCTGGAGCGGAATCGTAGTGCCCCCATTTGCTCGATGACTGCGGACGGCAACCCTGCCACCTGGGCTCGGTCACACGCGCGCTCACCCGACTCGCGAATGGTCCGCTGAACCTCTTGCTGCGCCTTCTCGTACAGTTCCTCGATCCGCCCCGGGTGGATGCGCCCATCGACCATCAGGTTCATCAGAGCGAGCCGGGCGGTTTCGCGGCGGATCGGATCGAAGCACGAGATCACGACCGTTTCCGGCGTATCGTCCACGATCAGATCGACACCGGCGACCTGCTCAAAGGCGCGGATGTTTCGCCCCTCCCGGCCGATGATGCGCCCCTTCATCTCCTCGCTGGGAAGCGTCACGACCGCGACGGTGGACTCAGTGATAATGTCCACGTGCGCGCGCTCCATCGTCCCGATGACGAGCTTACGGGCGGTGCGTTGCGCGTCCGCGGCGGCTTCGCTTTCAATGGTCTTGGCGATTTGCCGCGCCGTTTCCGCTGCCTCCGCCTCGGCTTTCGCGAGCACGAGTGCGCGGGCCTCGTCGGCGTTCAGGCCCGCAAGAGACTCCATCTTCTGGGTGAGATCGGCCTCGCGCGAGTTCAGGTTTGTGGATCGGCTGTGAAGTTCGGCTTCTTGCGATTCCATAAGCGCGGTGCGCTCTTCTAGCTTCTCTTCGCGAGCTTCGAGCCGCTCGCGCGCTCGCTTCTCTTCCTCCATCGCTTCCAGGAGGGCGAGCTTTTTGGCCTCTTCGACTTCGGACCGAAGGTTTGCAATGGCCGACTCTTGGGCGACTTCGCGCTCACGCATCGCCTGGATGCGCCGGTTCATCAGCACGTACGTGATGAGCGCGCTGAAACCGATCGCCAGGATGAGATCGACGACGAAGGCGGTGACCGAGACGTTCACTCAGCACCCTCCAGCGAGGCCTCGAAGTACGCTTCGACCACGGATCGGACGATGTCTTCGTCGAACCCGCGTCCGGCCAGATATCGGGCACCCTTGATCGGCGCATCCGAAGGAAGATACTTCTTGCGAAGGAGATGGCCCGCCCGGTCTGCTTCTGCAGCAGGGTCGAACCAAGCCTCGATCTCGGCCAAGATCTCGGGATCCGCACCCTTTGCATCGAGCTCGGCGAGGATCCGTTCCTTGCCGTACCCCTTCTCTTGGCGTCGCTCGGTGAGCACACTCGCCGTCCGATGGTCATCCAAGAAACGCCACTCGTGCAGCTTGTGGCGAACTCGGTCCCATTCGTGACCGAGTTGCTCTCGCTCCAAGGCAGCCTTCAGCTCCGCCTCAAGATGGTCTCGACGGCGCAAGCAACGCAAGGCGATCAGCAGCGCGCGATCGCTCATTGGCACACTTAGTCCGGCTATTGGGCCTCGACCGCCTCTGGCTCGGGGACATCAACGACCGCCGAGGTGCGCTCAGATTTGAACGTCTCACGCAAGCGGTTTTCGATCTCTTCAAAGACGCTCGGGTTGTCCTTCAGGAACTGTCGAGCGTTCTCGCGACCCTGACCGAGTCGGACATCGCCGTAGTTGAAGTAGGTGCCCGCCTTGCCGATGATATTGCGTGCGACGGCGTTGTCGAGCACGTCGCCGGTGCGGCTAATCCCTTCGCCGTAGATCATGTCAAACTCGGCCGTCTTGAACGGCGGAGCAACCTTGTTCTTGACGACCTTCACCTTGGTGCGTGTGCCGATCTGGTCGGTTCCGACCTTGATGGCATCGGCACGTCGGACTTCGAGTCGAACCGACGCCCAGAACTTCAGAGCGCGGCCGCCGGGAGTGGTCTCGGGGTTGCCGTACATGACGCCGATCTTCTCGCGAAGCTGGTTGATGAAGATGCAGACCGCTTTGGACTTGTTGATGCTACCGCCAAGCTTACGGAGCGCCTGGCTCATCATGCGCGCCTGGATACCGACGTGGCTATCGCCCATTTCGCCTTCGATTTCGGCCTTCGGTACGAGAGCCGCAACGGAGTCCAGAACGACGATGTCAACCGCGCCGGATCGGATGATCGCGTCCATGATTTCGAGCGCTTCTTCACCGGTCGTAGGCTGGCTGATGTAGAGTCGATCGATGTCCACCCCAAGCGCGCGGGCATACTCGGTGTCCAGCGCGTGCTCGGCGTCCACGTAGAGTGCGAGGCCACCACGGCGCTGGCACTCGGCGACGGTGTGCAAGGCGATGGTCGTCTTACCGCTCGACTCAGCGCCGTAGATTTCGGTGATCCGTCCGCGAGGCAGGCCGCCAACACCGAGGGCGATGTCCAGGCTCAGCGATCCGGTCGGAACCGACTCGATGATCTCTCGCTCGCCCGTGCCGAGACGCATGATCGCGCCCTTACCGAACGACTTTTCGACTTGGTTCAGGGCGAGCTCTAAGGCACGCTCACGATCATTGGGTGCGGTCTTTTCTGCCAATGGCTTCTCCTTACGAATCGAACCTGTAGTGGCCCGAAATGCTAGACAAGATTATAGCAGTCTTGCACATGTTGGGTACAACTGCGCCATGACCAGCGACGCAAAAACCGTTGAGGAATACCTCATATCGTTGCCTGAAGATCGTCGTGTTTCGATGGAAGCGATCCGTGACGTGGTCAGGAAGAACATCAATCCTGGATTCGAAGAAGGGATGCAGTACGGCGCGATTGGCTACTTTGTCCCGTTCTCCCTCTATCCTGCGGGCTATCACTGCGACAAGACCCAACCGCTCCCGTTCCTGGGCATCGCCTCGCAGAAGAACCACATTGGCATCTACGCGTTCTGCCTCTACATCAATACTGAGCACCAGGCCCAGTTCATCGAGGAGTGGAAAGCGACCGGAAAGAAGCTGGACATGGGAAAAGCGTGTATCCGCGTGAAGGACTCGGATGGGGTGGCGATGGACGCGCTCGCATCCATGCTGAAGAAGATCACGGTGCAAGGATTTGTCGACGTTTACACTCAGCTGATCCCCGCGAAGAAGCGGAAGTAGCGGCTTAGGGTAAACCCAAGCCTCATGCAACTGCGGTGGTTGTGGGTCGGTCTCTTGCTGCTCAGCGCGACGCTCGGTCGGGCTGAGGTGACCGTGCGCATGCTGCCGGGTCCGGGGTACGGCATCCCACCCAAAGAAGCCATCGACCCTCGAAGCTTGGCGCGCCGCGCTGTTTTTGACGCGTTCCACAAAGCCAACTCAGATGTACGGGTCGTCAACGCGGGGGGCCTTGAGCTCGTCGGTGCCCAAGCCGACTCGCTGATGCTCATGGCGATGGCGGGAGCGAATGCTCCGGACGTTCTGTACGTTAACTTCCGGCAGTACTACAACTTTATCGATCAGGGCTTCATTCGCCCGCTCGACGATCTGATTGCCCAGAACCCGGACGTGATGGACCGGACGAGCCCGATTATCCGTAAGGTTTTGACCAGCTACAACGGGCAAATCTATTCGGTACCGTTCTTTCACGTCGCGCTCGGCCTGAACTACCGTCGCGACTTCTTCCTCGAGGCGGGCCTCGACCCCAGTAAGCCGCCAAAGAACTGGGATGAGTTCATTGCATACGGTCGAAAGTTGGTCGAATCCGACCCGAACCGGGCCGCATTCATCTTCAGCACGCCGCAGGGATACCACTGGAGCAATTTCGTGTACCAGGCGGGCGGCGAGATCGTCGTCCCGGGTGATGGCAAGTCCTGGAAGTCCGCGATCAACACTCCTGCAGGGGAGAAGGCGGTCGAGATGTTCCGCCGGTTGGTGCTGGAGACCTGGATCGGCAAGGATGGCAAGCGTTACGGCCCAATGGCGCGCCTCTCCACCGACTTTTCGGGGGACATACGTCAGGGCAAAACCGCGATGTGGTTTGCGTACACGAACGACGTCCAACTTGCGGGCGCGGTGGACATCCCGATGCAGCTCATCGGCATTTCGGCCATGCCTGCTGGCCCAGCTGGCCCCAGCAACGAGATCAACGCGGGCATGTGGGCGATCAATGCCAACGTCAAGGATCCTGAGAAGCTCGCTGCTTGCTGGAAGTTCATCCGCTACTTCGCGGGCGACGATGCCGCCCGGGTGAGTACCGATAAGTTCGTCGAGCTCGGTATGGCGAACCAGGTCAACCCCGTGTATCTGGAGAAGTTTGGCTATCCAGACCTCGCCAAACAGGTCGATCCCGCCTATGTCCAGGCGAGCAAAGACATCTTCAAAAATGGGCACCCCGAGCCATACGGTCGCAACTGCCAGCAGGTCTATAGCGTCCTCGATAACGTTCTGGACCGCGCGCGGACGCAGCCGAACACCTCGGCGAAGGAGATTCTGGCGACGGCCGAGCGGGAGATGAACGAGAAGCTGCTGGGCTACAAACCGGCCGACGTCATGGCGCGTCAGCGCGGCTGGGCGACCGGCATCCTCATCGCGTTGCTACTCGTGCTCGTGCCCTTGGTCGTGCGTTCGGTTCGCAGGGCACGCGCAACGCGGGTGGTTGAGCAGGAGAGCCTTGCGGCAGGCACGGTCCGGCGCAGGGTGTACACCTTCATGGCGTTATGTCTGGGTCCCGCAGCCCTGAGCCTGCTCGTATGGAGTTACTATCCTCTCGCGAGCGGTCTGAAGATTGCATTCCAGGATTACCGCATCACCAAAGGGGCAAGCTGGGTCGGGCTGGACAACTTCATCGCCGTCTTTACGTCGCCCTTGTTCTATAAGGCGCTGACGAACAGCTTCCTGTACGTGATCCTGAGCCTCGCCATAGGGTTCCTCTTGCCTATCATGCTGGCGCTTGCACTCAATGAGATCCCCCGGTTCAAGACGCTCTTCCGAACGCTCTTCTACCTCCCGGCGATGACGAGTCCCATCGTGATTTCGCTGCTGTGGCGGCAGATGTACGACAAGACGGACCAAGGGCTGCTGAACACGCTCTTGCTACCCATCATCGACACGATCAATCCGATCGTTACGTGGGTTGGCCTTGAGCCAATCGCCAAGGCGCACGACTGGCTCGGAGATCCGTCTCTCGCGATGTTTGCCGTCGTGTTGCCTGGTATCTGGGCGGGCGCGGGTCCCGGTTCGATCCTGTACCTGGCCGCACTCAAGAACATCCCCTCGGAGCGGTACGAAGCTGCCGATCTTGACGGCGCTTCGTGGTGGAGCAAGATCCTCTTCATCACCATGCCGGGGCTGAAGCCGCTCATCCTCATCAACTTGCTCGGGGTGTTCATCGCCGGATTCAAGGCGATGGAGAATATCTTCGTCTTGACCTTTGGTGGACCGCTCTACGCGACTCAGACGATCGGCCTGGAAATCTGGCAGAACGCGTTTATGTATCTGAAGTTCGGATACGCCACCGCCGCCGCGTGGGTGATGGGCGCGATCCTCATCGGGTTCACGGTGATGCAGATCCGCAGCCTGCTCAAGATGCGATTCACGACGGCGAAGTTTTAGCCTTCGATGACGAGTGCGGTGAAGTCGCCGTAGCTCAGCAGCAGGTCGCTGACCTCTGCGAGCAGGGACAGACGAGCATCTCGGACCTTGGTGTCGTCCACCATGACCATCGTCGCCTCGAAGAACGCATTGATGGGCCCTTGGAGTGCGCGCACGGAGTCGAGTGCCGCATCGATATCTTCACCGAGCGGGATCGCCTGCATGGCCGCATCGCGCAACGCCACGCCCTCGGCAGAATCCAGACTCGCGACATCGACCGCTGCAAGACCGTTGCGCTGGATCGCAATCCCCTTCTTCTCCGCGGCGCGCACGATATTGATGGGTCGCGTGGCCGCCTGTACAAACTCAACCACCGGTGCGAGCTGGCTCAGGGCCTCGACGCGGCCCGCGATAAGTGTCGGATTTGCCAGGGTCGTTAGGTCGTCGGCGAGGGCGGCCTGCACGATGTCGTGCCGGACTTCTTCGAACGCGACTTCGTATCGGCCCTTGAAGATGGGGACAAGCGCAGCGCGCATGGATTCGGCATTGTGTGGAAGCGAGTGCGCCAGATACTGCTCGCTCGCGTAGTCAAACCAACGATCTGCCGAACCCGGCAGGCCGGCCTCGATGACGAGGTTCACAGCGCGGCGCAGGCCGAATGGATCGCTTGATCCGGTGGGAGTCAAACCAACCCCGAGGTAGCCCGCGAGCTTGTCAATCTGGTCTGCCACGCAGACGCAGACCGCGAGCTGCTCACCGAGGGTGTCGGCGGGAAGGTTGCTGGAAAGCCGATACTGGCCAGCGATAGCATCGGCCACCGGACCGGGCAACCCGGCTTGGCGGGCGTATTCTCCGCCTATGACCCCTTGGAGGGACGAGAGCTCGCTGACCAAGCCCGTGCTGAGGTCCGCCTTTGCGTACAGACCCGCCATGCTTGCTTGATCGCCTGCGGTCTCTCCGATCCAGTCCGTGGCAATGCGCCGGGCGAGTGCGGCCAGCCGGTCGCAGCGCAATCGGACCGAGCCCAGCTCCTCTTGGAACATCATCGCTTCGGTGCGTTGCAGGAACTCGTCGAAGGTCCGCTTGCGGTCCTCGTCGTAGAAAAACTTGGCATCATTGAACCGGGCGTTGAGGACCCACTCATACCCCTCGCTCACGGCGTCTGGGTGTCCCGAGTTACGAACGGCGATGAAGTGCTGGGTGAGCTTGCCGTCGCCGCTGCGCACGGGGAACGTCCGCTCATGCTTGGCCATCGCGGTGATCAGGACAGGTTCGGGCAATATCATGAACTCTTCCCGGAAGGTCCCCAAGACGGGCATCGGCCACTCCGTGAGGAAGACGTTCTCGTCCACCAGCATATCGTCGAATTCGACCATCCCGGGGGCGATTTTGCGCGATTCGTCTCGGATCATCCGCTCGCGGAGGATCGGATCGGGCTCGACGAACCGCTCGCGCAAGCCAGAAAGCAGCTCTGCCAGCGTCTTCGCTTGAAAAGTGGTGGGGGACATGAACCGGTGACCCACGGAACTCGAACCCGACTCGACAGTTTCGATCGAAAAGGATACAGGAGCATGGTCGTAAACTGCGAGGATCCATCGGATCGGCCGGGCGAACCGCATCTTGGCGGTGCCCCAGCGCATCGACTTGGGAAATGTGAGGGCGCAGATCGCGTCCGGCAAGATTTTTGTCAACAACTCCGCGGTCGGTTGGCCCTCGTTCTTCTTGCGAATCCACACGTACTCGCCGTCGTTGGTTACCGAATTTGGGTCTACGCCTTGCGATTTGCAGAAGCCGAGCAATGCGCCCGTCGGAGCATTAGCAGCGTCAAATGCGACTTTCACAGACGGTCCACGCACTTCCTTCTCGCTGTCTGGCTGTCGCTCGACAACCGATGAGATACCGACGATCAATCGCCGGGGGGTCGCGTACGTCTGGACCTCTCCATGGCTGATGTTTGCCTCGGCCAAGCGCGAAGTAATGTTCTTGGCGAGGTCGTCCATGGCTTGGCGGACCGCCATGGCTGGTAGCTCTTCGCAACCCAATTCAAGAACGAGCTCACGTAGGACGGCGACGCCCACCGAAGGGGGCTCCTGTTGGGGCTGGCCTACCGGCATGTACTCGGTTTCTGTGCGATCAAGGTCGGCAACGCGTTCAGACATGGGAGCGGCGAGTTTACCTGCCCCTACTTTGAGCCGATCTGAGCACGCCGACGCCTCGGACTGTGTAAACTGCGGCGAGCCGAAAGGCAACATCAGGATTTTCAGGAGATGAACTGCATGAAGCGAACGCTCGTACTTCTCGCCACGGCCGCGATGGCCAGCTTGTCATTAGCACAACCGACCGTCGGAGGCATCGATGCCACCGGCCTTCGACTTCGACTTGGTGCGGTCTATCCGCTCGAAGGCGCAACCCGAAAGATCACGGGCAACATGCTTGCCATCGGTCTCGACTTCCCGGTTCGTTCGCTCGCGAAGACCGGCGAAGCCTATCTCAGCGCCGACTGGTACGGCAAGAGCGGCAGCGGTGCCAAGGGCAACATCTTCCCGGTGCTGTACAACCAGCGCATCAACGTCGACAAGGATCCGGAGGCGACTCAGCGCACCTACATCATGGTGGGTGCTGGAATCGCCCACATCGACGTCAAGAAGGCTAAAACCGCTTATGCCATGCGATTCGCACTGGGCAAGGAACTCAGCGACACCGTGTTCGCCGAGGGCGGACTGCTGTGGACGACTGATGGCGGCGGCGTGAAGGGGAACGCATTTGGGTTCTTCCTCGGCTATCGCTTCTAGGATCGACTGACACTCGCTGCCCCGAGCCTTATGGCCGGGGCAGCGCTGTGTTTGACCCCTGTGAAACCTGGCACCGGTCCGTGCGTTATGTAAGGTGAGGGACCTTATGAAATTCTGGCTCGCATTGTGCGTTCTCCTGTGCGCTGCGTTCGGTGTCGCGCAGTTCGACATGCAGGGCAAACCGGTGGTCCGCTGGAGCACCTACTCCTCGGGCACGCAGTGCAATGCCACGAAGTACTCGGCGGTCGCTCTGGCGACAGAAGGTGACTTCCAACGTTACTGGCAGCAGAACCTGCAAGGGTGCGCACCGACCGACGTCGACTGGAACACCGAACAGATCTTCGCGATCCACCTGGGCAGACGCACATCCGGCGGCTACCGGGTGTTTGTCCAATCCATCGAGCTGGAGCAGAACACGCTTTGGGTGCGCTACGTCGAAGAGACCCCCGCGCGGGGGAGCGCGACCGCAAGTGTGATGACCTCGCCCTACGTGCTCATCCGCATCAAGCGCACTTCGGGCGTTCCCCGGTTCGTGGGCACCCTGCGCGAGAGTCGGACCATCTATGCGCCGGTCCCCGACTGTCGATGCTCGCGCGGTTGCCTCGCGAACTGCGCCTGCGCCTGTCACCGGCAAGTCGACTACCCTCAGATCGTTCCATACCGCACGCTCTGGAACGGCCAATACTCGGGTGCACTCTCGCAGATGCATGTGATCATGCGCAGTCAGCGGGAGTACGCCCACTATGGCAACCAGTACTTCTCGGGCCAAGAACTGCCGGATGTGGACGTCGATTGGGACCGCGAGAACCTGATCGCCATCCACCTTGGGCGTCGATACACCGCAGGCTACGGCGTGCGAGTCATCGACGTGCAGCAGATCAACCGGGGCCAGATCACGGTCAACTACTATGAGGAGACCGCGCCGATGTTCGCGAAGCAAGACAGCACAAGCCCGTTTGTCTGGATTCGGATTCCACGTGGAATCGGCACCATCCAAGTCATCAAGGCACCCGGCAAGCCGCTGGGGCAGTGATCCTGAGTCCAGTCTGCTAAAATAACTGCCTACATGGGAAGCGGGGGTTCCTGGCAGTGGTTCGTAAGCATCTTGCTTGTACTCAGCAACGCCATGTTTGTGGCCGCCGAGTACGGACTGGTGGGGGCGCGGCGTAGCCGTATCGAATCACTCGCAAAGGCGGGAAGCCGGTCGGCCCGGATCCTCTTGGCCGAGATGGCAAACACTCCCCGGTACATCGCTTCCATCCAGATCGCAATCACGATGGTCGGCATCGGAATGGGCGCGATCACCGAGCCGGTCTTCACCGAGGCGATCTCCGGATGGTTGGGTAGCAGCGTCAATCGTGGCGTGAGCGTCGCCTGCTCGCTGGTTCTCGTGACCTTCGTCATGGTGGTCGTGGGCGAGCTCGTACCGAAGTACGTCAGCTTGCAGCACGCCGAGCGAGTCGCCGTCGTCACGATTGTGCCGCTGAAGGTGTTTACGACGGCCCTGTCGCCGTTGGTGTGGCTCGTGCAAGTCTCTGGCCGCGGGATTCTGAAGCTGATTCGAGTCGAGGCGAACCCGGACAACGCAAAACTCTCGAAGGAAGAGTTGATGCTCCTTGTGCGATCGGGTACGAGCGAGGGCGCACTCGAAGAGGAGCACGCAAGCGTCGTGAGCAAAGCGCTGCGGTTCGACGAGCTCGACGCGGACGACGTGATGATCCACCGCCTGGACATGAAGTGGCTTTCGCTCGAGACGCCCAAAGAGTCGCTGCTCGTGGAGATGGCTAAGTGCGGGCACAGCCGCGTGCCGGTGTGCCGCGAGGACCTGGACGACATCGTCGGGATCCTCTATGCAAACGATCTTCTCCGTCACTGGGGCGATGCCGATTTTGAGCTTGAGAAGCACCTGCGTCCCGTCGAAGTGGTCCCCGAAAACCTCAGCCTAAACCGCATCGTCTCCCGCATGCGCGAATCGCGCACTCACCTGGTCATCGTCGTGGACGAGTACGGCGGAACGAGCGGACTCATCACGCTGGAGGATGTCGTCGAAGAGGTCTTCGGTGAGATGGACGACCAAGTCGAAGCCGAGCGACCTGCTATCGAGAAGGTCGCGGAACGACGCATCAGCATGCGCGCTGACGTGCGATACGATGAGTTGCTTGAGTTCCTCGGTCGCGAAGACGACTCCAGTGATATCTCGACCGATACGCTGGCCCAGGTCATGATCGATCAGCTTGGCCGAATGGCCAAGTTGGGCGACTCGGTCGCGACGGAGTTGGGCACCCTGCGGGTCGAGAACATGGCCCGGCGACGCATCACCCGGATCGGGCTTCAGCTCGTGCGGGACGAAGACTCGTAGTGCACGCGCATGCGCTTGGCGATGGCGACGCTTCGGTCCGAAATGTGCTCTAGCGCGTGGAAGATCTCCATCGTCGCAAGGTAGTCGTCGGTCTCCGCGGGCTTGGCTTGGATGAGCTCCACGAGCCGGTGGCATGCCACGGCGTACATGGTATCAATCTCTTCGTCGCCGTCGATCACTTCAGCGGCTAGTTCCGGCTCGTACTGGGTGTACAGACGAATGGCTGAGGCGAGCGCGCGGCGGGCGGCTACACCCATGTCGATGAGAGCGGCGCGCATCTCGCCGGGGAACTTGCCTTCGACCGTCTTGGCCCGCCGCGCGAGCTTCACCGCGTCGTCTGCGACCTTCTCGATCTCACCAATCACGCCGAGTGTCGAAGTAAGGATGCGAAGATCGCCCGCGACGGGCATCTCCTGCATCACCAGTAGAACTGTGTTGCGAATGACCTCCTCTTCGAGGAAGTCGACCTGATCGTCGCGCGCGATGACTTCCTCCGCGCGTGATGCGTTGCCGCTGCTCGCTGCTTCAACCGCGAGCTCAATCATTTCGCTGGAGACGTTTGCCATCCGCACGACTTCTGAACGGATTTGCTCAATCCGATTGTCGTAATAGCCACGGAGTGTCATATTGCTTTCTTAACCTATTGTGGCGCGTTCGGAACCCCAATTGCCCGATCTCGAGGCGGTAACCTTGGGGTTCAGGATGATCTGGCTTCAATCCGGGGTGAGCTTTGTGCTGTGGATTTGTTATGGAATCCGCATGCGCGGCCGTGAATCCCAGCTTAGAACGGCCATTGAGAGGATCCCGCGGGCATCACGGGTTGGGCGCAGCGCACTGTGGCTGATCGGCGGTGCCGTGCTGCTCCTGGCGGGCCTCATCGGCCTCGGGGCGGCAGGCGCGATCCAGCGCGGAGCGCTCACCGGCTGGGGCTGGGCAGCGGTGACACTTTTGGGGCTCCTGTTCGTCCATTGTCAAGTCGTGGGAGCCGGGCTCATGGTCTCGCTCGCCCGGCCGGGAACGTCCGAAGGTTCGGAGCAATCAAGGTTATGAACTCACTCAAAGTAGCGCGTCGTCTGGTTTTGCCGATCGTGGCCCTGTCGCTTTGTCTCGCCATGCCGACCATGGCGCGAGCCGATGAAAAAACCGACGTCGGGACGGCCGACCGTGTCCTGCGCAAGGTCCGCGAGCTCGACCTCCTGAACCAAATCTTGCCGGTGTTGATGACTAAGAAGCAGCTCAGCGCCGTCCTCACCGAAGTCGAAAAGGCACGCGCCAATGTGAAAAAGACCGAAGCGGCCGAGCGCGACACGCTGAAGGAACTGGAGAAAAAGCTCGATCCCGCGATCGAAAGCGCCTATAAAGAAGGGAAGGTCCCGGAGGTAAGCGTGCTCTCCGAGTATCTTGTCGCCTTCGCGAAGATGAATCGCGCCCGCGGAATCATCATCGAGATGAACACGACAAACGTGCTTGAGGTTCTGAAGAAGACCCTGAACACGGGTCAACTGGCCGCGGCACGCAATGCGCTGAATCCCAAAGCGTTCGATCCCAGCGTTGACGTCACTAAGATGACTGACGACGAGAAACTGCGCTATTGGGTCAAAATGGTCTTGCTCGATGTTGCGGCGTACGATGTGTTGGTGCGTCTAAGCAAGAGCAGCAAAAATTGAACCGCTCTCGCAATGCGGCGTGACAAAGTTGCGGCAAACAAGGCAATAATACTGGCATCCTTTTACCAGGTGTTTGATATAATGGCCTTGTATCTCATATAACACTGAGCGGGATTGCCCTCAGTGGAGTTGTTTACACAGAAGGAAAGGAGGCGGATAATGACTCGACTTAATCGTC
Source organism: Chthonomonas sp. (assembly GCA_016788115.1). Classification (NCBI taxonomy): domain Bacteria; kingdom Bacillati; phylum Armatimonadota; class Chthonomonadia; order Chthonomonadales; family Chthonomonadaceae; genus Chthonomonas; species Chthonomonas sp. Next base: position 496,641 of record JAEURR010000005.1, read on the forward strand.
GCATCGCGACTTTTGGTCTACTCGTAGCAGTTTCGGGCGTTGCTCAGGCTGTGACTTTTTCGAATATCATCATTCAGAGCCCACCGTTGAATCTCGGTTCGAGCCACTCGATCTCGGGTAACGCGATTAGCTTCTTCACGCCGAACGCTTCGGTTGGAGATGCCAAGGCTCCGCTGCGATCGGCCACGCTGAACATTCAGTACGACGCACAGAGTGGCCCGATGATGATCGCCAACCAGGTTGGCATCGCGCTGGGAACGGCTCTGCTCGGCACCGGTACGGTCAGCTTCGTTGAGCTCGTCATGGAGCTCGATGGTCCTGGTCCGAACGCGAACGAGCTCGGCCTGATCGGTTTCGATACCCACGTCTTCTCGGGTACGAACACCGTCTATTCGAACACGATCACCTTCAGCAAGCCGGTGAAGTGGTTCCGAGCCAAGAAGGCGTTCACTTTGGACGCACCGAACAGCCCGGCAACGGACTTGGCAGCTCTGGCAATTGTCAACCAGAACATCAAGGTTGTGCCTGAGCCCGCCAGCATCGCCGCGATGGCACTTGGTGTCGTTGCGTTGGCATCGCGCCGACGACGAAAGTAAAGGTTCGGGTTATCAGGCCCGCCTTCTAATATGTGAGTCATGAGGCCCCATCTGAAAAGTAGGGGCCTCACAGACTTCAGGTTGGAACCAGGCAAAGAGCCTCAATCGCCAAGAGCGAATAGTCGAACCGGTACTAATGCCGGGTAACTATGGCAAGATTTTTGATACAATAGCATTGTTATTTGAGGGGTCTCCCCTCTTAATCTAGTTGAAAGGAAGTATGAATATGGCGAATGGTACTAAGCGCATGGCTACGCTCGCAACGCTTGTAGCGGTTGCAGGTGTTGCAAATGCAGTCACTTTTTCAAACGTCTCGATCAGTGCGGCTCCGTTGTCGAACTTTTCGAGCTACTGGTCTTCGGGGAACGCAATCAGCTTCTTCACGCCCATGGCGGTTGTGAGCGATGCAACGGCCCCGATGCGCACTGGCAACCTGACCATCCAGTACGATGCTGATAGCAGCTCGATGATGGTAGCAAACGTTGTCGGAGTTGCCCTGGGCACAGCCCTGCAGGGTAGCGGCACGGTCGCGTTCACTGAGTCAATCTACAACCTCGACTGCAACACGAATACGGTGACGGGCCTGATCGGCTTCGACTCGTACACGTTCGTTGCGGGTGGTCCGACGGTCTACTCGAACACGATTTCGTTGACGCAGTCCACGCAGTGCATTCGCGTCGTCAAGACGTTCGCCCTGAGCGCTCTGGACACCCCGGTCAACGATCTTGCGGCCCTCGCCGTCGTCAACCAGAACATCCAGACGTCGCCGGTGCCTGAGCCTGCTACTTTCGCAGCGCTTGGTCTGGGCGTCGTCGCTGTGATGCGACGACGTCGAAAGAACTAAGGCTGGCGCTGTCCCATGCGCCGTATCGATTCGCCTTCCTGATCCTTACGATCAGGAAGGCTTTTCCGCGTCTGCCGCTAGTGCGTTACAGCACCGTCGCATGCGGGACCCACAAGCTTCGCATAGCGTGCCAGTGCGCCGCGAACATCGCGTTTCGGAGCTGACCAGCCCTGTCTCCTCTGCTCCAAGACCTCGTCGCTCAGCGCGACGCTTAGTTCACGCGTTTCGATGTCAAGCGTGATTTGGTCTCCATCCTGGATGAGTGCAATCGGGCCGCCGCGCTGCGCTTCTGGACCTATATGACCCACCATCAGCCCTCGGGTCGCTCCTGAGAACCGGCCGTCCGTCATGAGCGCGACGTCGTACCCCAATCCTTGTCCCACGATCGCGGCCGTCACTCCGAGCATCTCGCGCATCCCTGGACCACCGGTTGGACCTTCATATCGGATGACCACCACGTCCCCTTTCTGAATCTGGCGCGCTTGGACGGCCGCCATCGCCGCCTCCTCGCAGTCAAAGACCCTCGCCGGACCTTGGTGGCGAGTCTTGGAGACGCCCGTGGTCTTCATGACTCCGCCCTCGGGAGCCAGATTGCCGCGCAGAACGACCAACCCGCCGGTAGGCGAGAGAGGCTGATCGGCGCGAAAGACGACGTCCTGATCCGCCGGAATCTCAACGGCAGCAAGGTTCGCATCCATCGTGCGTCCATTGACGCAAAGCGCGTCGCCGTGCAGACAGCCAGCATCCAGCAGGGCCTTTAGGACGGTCGGCACACCTCCAACCTGGTGGAGGTCGAGCATCACGTACTTGCCGCCGGGCCTTAGGTTCGCCAGCGTCGGAGTCCGCTCGCTGATACGATGAATATCTTCCAGGTCAAGTTTGATGTCCAGCTCATGGGCGATCGCGGGCAGGTGCAGCGCGATATTCGTCGATCCGCCGGTCGCCGCACCCACCATGACCGCGTTCTCGAATGCCTTGCGGGTCATGATGTCGCTGGGCAACAGGCCACTGTGCGCTGCTTCCATCATCGCGATACCGATCTGGTCCAAAATCTCGCGACGATCTTCGCTTACTGCTGGCGCCGAAGTGGAGCCCGGCAACGCCATCCCCAGCGCTTCCGCGACGCAGGCCATGGTGTTCGCCGTGTACTGTCCGCCGCATGCGCCGGCTCCGGGGCAGACCGCGCATTCGATGGCGTGCAACTCCTCCGCGGTGATCGTGCCTGCCGCGTACGCCCCTGCCGCCTCGAACGCGTCTTGAATTGTGACGTCGCGATCTTTGTACCGACCGGGCATGATCGTCCCGCCGTAGACGAAAATGCTCGGAACGTTTAGCCGGGCCATCGCCATAAGCATCCCGGGGAGGCTCTTGTCGCAACCCGCGACCCCAACGAGCGCATCGTAGCCATGCGCCATCATCATCAGCTCGACGCTATCCGCGATGACCTCTCTCGAGACGAGCGAAGCCTTCATCCCTTGGTGGCCCATGCCGATGCCGTCGCTGACCGAGATGGTGTTGAACCGCCGCGGCGTGCCGCCGCACGCATGCACCGCCTGCGCGATCTGCTTTCCTTGCTCGTCCAGGTTCACGTTGCACGGTGTCGCCTCGCTCCAGACGGTGGCGACGCCGACCCACGGTCGTTGTAGGTCGGCATCAGTAAGCCCCATCGCGCGCATCATGGCCCGATTCGCGGTCTTGTCGGGCTGTTCGGTCAGGGTGCGCGACCGGTGTTTTGGATCAAAGCCTGGCCGGCCAGCCCACGTCATTGCGGAGGTTCCTTATCCTGGATGAACGGCATCATGCTGCGAAGCTGCTTGCCGACGGCCTCCACCGGGTGGGCACGCTCCTCGGCACGGCGAGCCTCCATCACGGGCCGGCCCGCCTCGTTCTCGGCGACCCACTCGTGGACGAACTTGCCACTCTGAATGTTTGCCAAGATCTCCTTCATCGCCTCGCGCGATTCGCTGTTGATGATCTGCTTGCCTGCGACGTAATCGCCCCACTCGGCGGTGTCGCTGATGCTGTAACGCATCCAATTCAGCCCGCCCTCGTACATCAGATCGACGATGAGCTTGGTCTCGTGCAGGCACTCGAAGTACGCCGCCTCCGGTTGGTAGCCCGCTTGCACGAGCGTCTCAAATCCGGCCTTGATGAGCTCAGAGAGGCCGCCGCACAAGACCGACTGCTCGCCGAAAAGATCGGTTTCGGTCTCTTCCTTGAAGGTCGTTTCCAGGATCCCCGCGCGTGCGCCGCCGATACCCCAGGCGTACGCCATCGCCCGCTCGCGGGCTCGGCCGGTCGCGTCCTGGTGAATCGCGATGAGGCACGGGAGCCCGGCACCCGCGACGTACTCGGTGCGCAATCGGTGGCCCGGGCCCTTCGGGGCGACCATGCCGACGTCCAAGTTTGCCGCCGGTTTGATCAGACCGTAGTGGATGTTCAACCCGTGGGCGAACAAGACGAGCGATCCCGGACGCAAAGATGCAGCCATTTCGTCGTTGTAGATCTTGCTCATCGGGACGTCGGGAACGCAGAGCATGACGACGTCCGCCTTCGCGGCCGCCTCCGCCACGCTCACGACTTCGAGTCCCGCCGCTTCCGCTGCCGCCCGGCTCTTCGAACCTGCGTGCAGTCCAACCAGCACGCGCGCGCCGCTGTCTTTCAGGTTCAGGGCGTGGGCATGCCCCTGACTTCCGTAGCCAATAATCGCCACCGTCTGGTCAAAAATCGCCGCCGGTTTACAGTCCTTCTCGTAATAAATCGTTGCCATATGCTTCCTCCTTGATGTTGACCTAGCGGGTGGTAGCTCCGCTCGTGCGCATCGCCACCAGCCCCGTCCGGACGATCTCCTGGACTCCGTACGGCTCCAGAAGAGAGATGAAATGCTCGATCTGCTTGGGCTCGTCGGCAAACTCGATGGTCATGCCGTCTTGTCCTAGGTGGGCGACGCGGCCGCCGACGATGTGCACAACCTCCAGCACCTCGCTACGCTGGTGCGCGAGTGCATTGACCTTTATGAGCGCGAGCTCGCGATGGATCCCGTGCTCGGTCGGCAGCTCATTCGCTTCGACGACGTCGATGAGCTTGCGGAGTTGCGAGACGCACAGGTTCATTTCTTGATCGTCACCTTGCACGACAACCGTGAGTCGCGAGAATCCCGTCTGCTCGCTGACTCCCACATTGAGGCTGGCGAGGTTGTAGCCGCGTCGGCGGAAGAGCGAAACGAGCCGATTCAGCGTGCCCGCCTCGTCCTGGACGAGGGCGGTGATGGTGTGATTCTTCATCGCGACACCTCCTCAGATGCCTGCAGGGCGGGGTCCATCAGTAGGCTGTCGTTGCTCGCGCCAGCTGCGACCATTGGGTATACGTTTTCTTCCATTTCCACAACAAATTCGCACAGAACCGGCCCTCGGTGTGCCCGGGCGGCTTGGATCGTTGCCTCCAAGTCTTCTTCCTTCGTGCATTGATAGAACTGGATGCCGTACGCCTCGGCAAGTTTGGCGTAGTCGGGATTGCCCATCGCCACGTGACTGTAGCGATTGTCGTAGAACAACTCTTGCCACTGCCGGACCATGCCGAGGAAGCCGTTGTTGATGAGGCAGATTTTCACGTCGAGCTGGTTCTCCGCGACGGTCATCAACTCTTGCAGGGTCATCTGGAACCCGCCGTCGCCGACCACCGCCCAGACTTCTTGATCCGGGCACGCGAATTTCGCGCCCGCTGCGGCAGGGAACCCAAATCCCATCGTGCCCAGCCCTCCGCTGCTCAGCCATTGGAACGGCCGACGGAACTTGTAGAATTGCGCCGCCCACATCTGGTGCTGCCCCACGTCGGTGGCGATGATCGCATCGCTGTCCGTGAGCTTGTCTAGTGCGGCCATGACGTGGCGACAGAGGAACTTGCCGTCGCTCGGCAAGGCTAGCGGATACTCCTTTTGCCAGCCCTTCAGTTCGGCCCACCATTCGGTGTGTTTCTTGGGCTCAGCCGCTTCCAAGAACGCCGGTAACGACTGTGCGAGGTCTCCGTGCACGCGGCAATAGGTGGTCACCGCCTTGCCAAACTCGCTGTCATCGATGTCGAAGTGGATGATCTTTGCGTTAGGGGCAAAGCCGCGCGTGTTGCCGGTCAGACGGTCATCGAACCGGTTCCCGATGCCGATGACCAGGTCGGCATGCTGGACCGCGATCGTGGCCGTCGCTTCGCCGTGCATACCCATCATGCCCAGCGAACGGACATCGTGTCGATCGATCGCGCCGAGCCCGAGCAGCGAGTTGATGATCGGCAGGTCGCACTTCTCGGCGAGTTGACGCAGCGCATTGCTGGTTTCGCTCCAAACCACGCCTGCGCCAGCGATTGCAACAGGGCGCATGGCCTCGGCGAGCAAGGAGACTGCTTCTTGAACCGAGGCCGTACTTGGCGCACCGGGGAGGTAGTATCCCCTGCGCTCGATGGTGCGGGGTGCTGGCGCAGAGGTCGTGGCGAGAAAGACGTCTTTCGGGATGTCCACGTGGACAGGCCCCTTGCGGCCGGTGCGGGCAAGGTAGAACGCCTCGGCCATTACATATGGGAGGTCGTCCACGTTCGTCACCAGGTAGTTGTGCTTAGTGATTGGGATGGTGATTCCCTGGATGTCGGTCTCTTGGAACGCATCCTTGCCGATCGCCCACGTGTTCACTTGACCGGTGAGCACGACCATGGGAACCGAATCCATCATCGCGTTGGCGATGCCCGTGACGAGGTTGGTCGCGCCGGGGCCGCTGGTGCCCAAACACACCCCGACGCGCCCAGTGGCACGAGCATAACCATCGGCCATGTGCGCGGCACACTGTTCGTGCCGCACGAGGATATGGCGAATCTGGGGCCAGTGCAGGAATTCGTCGTAGAGCGGCAGGACCACTCCTCCGGGATAACCGAAAAGGGTCTCGACTCCCTCGCGCACGAGCGATTCCAGCACGATGCGCGCGCCGCTTCTTGTCTGTTGTTCTTCTTCTTCTATCATGGTGCAGTCTCCTGGCCACTTTCTTCGGACCCACCGGGTGGCGGCGCTGACACCCGGTTCGCCAAACAGAAGAGGCCTTCCCGCTCTGGGAAGACCTCTTTTGTTGAATCGTTGTGTTGTCTTCCCAGCTAGGCTTGTGAGACGGAAAGAAGTACTACGACTACGATGACAACCGACTGGCCAACACGATGCACCGGAGCGAGAGCGTCCAGTCCATAGTTTTTGTCAGCCTGACGGGTGGTTCGAATGAACATAACCAAACCCATCATAGCCTCTCCCGGCGTAAATGCCAAGCACTTTCTTACTTTTGTTCAGGAGTTGCGACTTTGGGCGCAGCGATCGGCAAGATCAGGGACAGAGTTTTTCCACGGACCCACGCTTGGATGCTGACACTGCCTTCCTTCATCGCGCGCAAGCCGCCACCTTGGTCGATCCAGCCGTCCCCCGTTGCCGACCAGATCACCTCGCTGTTCGGAACGTAGAACCCGCGCTGGGTGAAGACCTTCAGCTGGGAGACAACTCCTGCGGCGAGCGGAGCCGGAGGCTGAATCTTGTATTCAAGTGGCGAGACGGGAGCCGGTCGGCTGTCAAACCACAGTAGGGCATTGGCAACTTTGCGCTCGGTGCCATCGCTGGGTCGATTCACGGTGATCCCGTGCAAGTTCAGCGTCGTACTACCGCCGCCATCCAGATTGATCGCATCAGTGCAACTCAGGTTCAGCATGATGTCGGCCAATTCCTGGAGCGTGCACCCGTCGCTCATGTCTTGGCGCCCGTCGATGGCGACGAACAGGAACTCACCACGTGCGGTGCGTCCGAGAGCGGTACGAGGATGCCTCGTGGTGATGAAACCGGCCTTGAACCCTTCCATCTCCGCGGTGATATTGATCGCTCCGCGCGTGATCAGGTTCGGGCCGCCGCCAACCACTTGGTCGACCTTTTTCCAATCAAGCCCAGAGGTCTGGCCGATGAGCTTCAGGGGATCACCGGCGCGCAGTCGCTTCGCTTGCGTCGCCTTGGTCCCCCGCGCGACAAGCACGAATCCGTCCGCAGGCGGAACGTATGCGGTTTGGTTCTCCAGAATCTCGGTAATTGCGACTTCGCGGCTGTCGTTCGGTTTCCATGGGCCGTGATCCTGCGACTTCACGACGATTGCCGTGAACGGCGCGGAACTGACGACCTGCTTGGCCGACGAGGTGTAGAGAACCAGCATGTTGTCGCCGCACGCCTCGTTCAGGCCATTGATCTCGATGGAATCACCCGGGGCAATTTCGGCCTTGGCAGTCCATACGCAGCGTGCAGTTGCGCTCGCGCCCTTGCCCCACGCGAAGACGATGCGGCGATTATCCGGTCTTGAGAGTAGCTCGCCATCGCGCACCATGAGTCCAAGCGGGTCACCGGTAAACGGGAAAAAGTCGGCGTTGAGGCCCGCGATCGCGCCGGTTCGCTGGACCATGGCGCTCACGGTCTCGCGGCCGCCGTCCTCGGGTAGCGCGTAAACCGCTCCGCCCGCAACTTCGGGCACCATGCGGATGAAAGGCGAGCCCGGTGAGTACCGAAGGATGTGGATGAGCCGCGGCGTCAGGAGATCGGTCTGCATCCGATAGCTCAGGCCGGGGCGGAGAAACTTTTCCCAGATCTGTGCATCTGCCGCAACAGGAATAGCTGTACAGAGCAGTGCGGCGATGAGAGGTTTTTTTAAGCGCATGGGTTCTCCAAGAAGGTCAGGGTTCCGGCTTCGGTGTCCATCCGCGCGCGCACTCCAAGCGGGACGCTCAGCATGGTCTTCATGTGCCCGAACGGGAACTTGGTCATGGTGGGGATCCCCAGGGGTTTGACCCGATCCGCGATGATCGTCTCCCATGGGAGCCCGCCCATGGTGGGGTCGTACCGATCGTTCGTGTTCGTCATTTCGCCAATCACGATGCCGGCGCACGACTGCAGAATGCCGGTATTGAGCAGGTGGGTGAACATGGCATCGATCCGATGCGGGTACTCATCCACATCCTCGATGACCAGAATCTTCCCTTGGGTCGTCAATGGGTCGGGAGTCCCGATCGAGTCGCAAAGCAAGCACAGACAGCCGCCGGTGACTTCGCCTTCGGCCACTCCCGGGACGAGCACCTCGGCGCGCTTGGCGTCCGTGGGGGTGGTGGCATCGCCTTTCAGCAGGTTGAAGAAACTCTCGTGGACCCACGGCGCACGGTCATAGCTGAGCGTGATCGGCATCGGGGTGTGGAAAGTCACCAGGCCCCGGCGATTGAGAGCCAAATGCAGCGTGGTGATATCGCTGAACCCCATGAACATCTTCCCGCTTGCGGCCATCTTGTCCAGGTCGATGTAGGGAAAGAGCCGCGCACAACCGTAACCGCCGCGCGAGCACATGACCGCGCTCACCTCTGGGTCTTCAAATGCGGCCATTAGGTCTGCCGCCCGTACTTGGTCATCCCCCGCGAGGTAGCCGTTGGAGTCGTAGATGTTCTTCGAGAGTTTCGTTTTGTAGCCGTGAGACTCAATAAGCGCGCAACCGCGCGTGAGCCGATCTTCATCGATAGCCGACGCGGGAGAGCAAACGGCGATCGTATCACCTGGCTTCAGGGCTCGTGGTTTGATCTTCTCCGACACGGGCATACCGCTGAATTTACCTGGCCCGTCGGCAGCCCTACGCGCATGTTGCGCCTTCTGCGGTCAAAGTTGTACGCTTAGCGCATGCATCCCTACGTCCTTGTCGCCCCGAGCCTGACGGCGGGCACTCTGGAGCGCCTGCTTCACACGATCCCCGAGGCCCGCTTCCACGAGCGTCCCGACCCAAATCGATTTACCATCATTGAGGAGATCGCGCACCTGGCGGATTGGGAGCCGATCTTCCTGGAGCGGATTAAGGGTGCCGCGGAGCAAGACGGCTACGTCGTGACCCCTTACGACGAAAGCGAGCGGGCCGTTACCCAGCGCTACGCGGACCAGCCGATCTGGCAATCGCTGGAGAAGTTCAGGGTTCAGCGCGAGGCGAACTTGGCGTACTGCCGATCTCTGACCGAAACTCAGCTCCAGCGGGAAGTCCCCCATCCGAACTTCGGCCCCATGCGAACGATCGACCTGATCGGTTTCATGGGACTACACGATGCGTATCACATCGAACATTTGACCCACTTCATGGGCGAAAAGCTGGCCGGAACTTGGTAGCTCAACGCTTGATCGCAACGCCGGTCGGAACCCTGCGCGCCGGGACCGACGGAAACTTGCTGAACCTGCTGGAGTTCAACTCGGAGGATCGACTGACGCGTCAAAAAGTGGAGCGGTTCGACGGTCCAAGCGAGTCGCCCCTGCTTGATGAGCTGGAGGCACAACTCGCCGCCTACTTCCGGCGCGAGCTCACCGCGTTCACCATTCCTTGGCAGCAGCCAGGGACGGACTTCCAGCAACGCGTCTGGGCCAAGCTCTGTGAGATTCCGTACGGTGAGACCTGGAGCTATCTCGATCTCGCCAAAGCCGTCGGCTCGGCAGCTGCGGTGCGCGCGGTTGGCCGCGCGAACGGCTCGAATCGCATTGCAATCGTCGTGCCGTGTCACCGGGTCGTCCAGCGTGATGGATCGATGGGCGGTTACGGGGGCGGTATCGAAAACAAAGCCCGCTTGCTCCGAGTGGAGCAAGCGGGCTTACAAGCTTCGTTGCCGCTTTAGGCGAGTCGGCCAGCCAGCTTGCCGAATCCACTTGGACCGGCGTACTGTGCGCTGGAGCCGAGCAACTCTTCAATGCGAAGCAGCTCGTTGTACTTCGCCACTCGGTCAGTTCGGTTCGGGGCACCGGTCTTGATTTGGCCACAGTTGGTGGCAACCGCCAGATGCGAGATCGTCGTGTCTTCGGTCTCGCCGCTGCGATGGCTCATCACCGCGGTGTAGCCCGCGCGCTTGGCCATTTCTACTGCGCTCAGGGTCTCCGTCAGTGATCCGATTTGATTCACCTTGACGAGGATCGAGTTCGCGACGCCTTCTGCGATGCCGCGACCCAGTCGCTGAACGTTCGTCACGAAGAGGTCGTCACCCACGAGCTGGACCTTGTCGCCCAACGCCTTCGTGAGCTTGGACCAACTTGCCCAGTCGTCCTCGGCGATGCCGTCCTCAACTGAAATGATCGGGTACTTGGTACAAAGGTCGGCCAGGTACTCGACCTGCTGGTCGCCCGTGCGCTTCGTGACCGCCCCCGCCTTGTAGTTGTAGAAACCGCCCTCGAAGAACTCGGTGGCTGCACAGTCTAGGCCAAGCCAGATCTGCTTGCCCGGTTCAAAGCCGACCTTCTGGATGGCTTCGATGATGTAGTCGAGTGCGAGCTCCTGAGTCTCGAGGTTTGGAGCAAATCCACCTTCGTCGCCGACGCCGGTTGCGAGGCTCTTCTTCTTCAGGACGGCCTTGAGGCAGTGATACACCTCGCAGCCCCACTGCATCGCCTCGCTGAAACTCGATGCACCGACCGGGAGCACCATGAACTCTTGGAAGTCGACGTTCGAGTCCGCGTGCTGTCCACCGTTGAGGATGTTCATCATGGGCACGGGCAGAACGTTGGCACTGACGCCGCCCACATACTTGTAGAGTGGGAGTCCGCTCGCACTGGCCGCGGCCTTGGCGATCGCCAGCGAGCAGCCGAGGATGGCATTGGCACCCAGCTTGCCTTTATTCGCGGTGCCATCGAGTTCAAGCATCACGGCGTCCATCGCCGCTTGGTCGGTTGGGTCCCGATCGAGCAGGTTTGGTGCGATGACTTCGTTCACGTTCTCGACGGCTTGCAAGACACCCTTACCGCCGTAGCGCGACTTGTCACCGTCCCGAAGCTCGACCGCTTCGAACGCTCCGGTGCTCGCTCCGCTGGGGACGGCTGCTCGACCGAACGAGCCGTCATCGAGAAGGGCGTCTACCTCGATGGTGGGGTTTCCGCGGGAGTCGAGAATCTCTCTTGCGACGACATCTACGATGACTGGCATAGTTTCCTCAGTTTACTTGGTCGGCTTCTGGGACAGTTCGCAGGCTCAAAGAAGCGCAAATTTGAACCTAGAACAGAAAATTCTCAAAATTGTTGTCACATTTTGGGGACTCTTTGACCGATAGACCTTTGAAAGGAGATCGCGACTCGGGGAAGCGTAATTGCACCGGCCGCGACAACAAAACCGAATACCTGCCGAGTAGCACTTGCTGTCCTCTCCCGCTACTCGGCTATTTTTTTGCCTCATGACCGGTTATCCGGCCTGCTCAAGCGTTTCCAATTCTTGCTGCTTCGGCGCGTAGGCCTTTCGCCCCCGCATGTCTTCGTAGTGTCCCACGAGCCCCTTCACATTGTCCGTTTGTGCGGCCTTCAGGGCGACCTTCAGTCGGTCGTCCATTTCCACCGCGGCGTTCAGCTCGCGGATCGCGAGCGGCGAAAGTGAGATCAGCGTCTCCAGCTCGGCGAGCACAGTCTCCCGCTCGGATAGCAGGGGTGACATCTCGTCAAGTCGGTCGCTCTGGACTGCGGCAAGCAGCGCAAGAGTGAGTCGGCTGTACTGGTCAATGAGCCGTCGATCCGACGGCAATTCAGGCTGCGTTCGGTTTGGCATCAAGCTCTCCTATGGATCCAGTCCGCTGTTGGCGGTCGAGCTCTACCCAGCTGCTCCGTAGGTCCTCAAGAACTTTGATGGCCCGGTCAAGCATCTCGGGGTTGTCTTCGATGTTCCCCATCACGAGCTCGTTGTAGGCGTATGAGTAGAGTGCAAACAGGTTTTGGGCGACCTCGCCACCTCGGTGCATGTCCAGACACGACATCAGTTCGGTCACGATCCGCTGCGCCTTCTGGATGCAGCGATTCTGGTTGAACGTGTCGCCTGCCACCACCGCTTCACGGCCCTGCTTGACGAAGCGTATCGCCCCATCGTAAAGCATGATCACGAGTTGCAGCGGCGATGCGCTGGTCACCTGGGTGTTCTGGTACGCGTGAAGGTGTCTCTGGTTCGCCAAAGGATCAGTCCCCGATGAGGTGCCACAGTACGGCATGCCTCATTGAAACTATTGGCGGCTACTCCCCATCTCTGGATGGTGGATCGAACACTTTTGGGGTCATCGCGAGCGTGATCGCGACGGTCAGTAGCAAGTACCCCAAAGGAGCTTGCCAGACCCACGGCAATGGGAACTCGGGCTTGGCGATCTCGCGCAATTGGTAGCCGAGTGCAAGTTGGTCCAGTCGAAGATATCCGAATATCGCGACGGCGAGTGATCCACCCACGAACCCAGTGGCGGCGGGGAGCCCCCCTCGGAGCATCGCATAGACGCCGAAAAGACAGCTTGGTAGGAGCCCAAAAAGACTTGCGCGGAGCAGCCCGGACAGGGTGTGCAGATCGCCGAACACAATGAACGGCCACACCGCGACGAAGTAGGTCAGGAAGCTGACGGCGACGAAAAACGTACAACCGCCGAGCATTTGCGTATCCATGTCCGCCTGATGCTTGACCGGCGTTTCGAGCTTCTCATCCGTCTCGAGGGGCTCAAATGCCACGGTTCATTTTAGGCGCGGCGGAACGGGCTTTTGCGCTTGCGGTGGGACTTTTCGCCGCCTTCGTCGAAGAGGGAAGTCTTTTGGAAGGCGATTCGTTCCTCGGCAGTGTCCTTGGCCTGGTGCATCCCCGCGATGTAGATTGTGTTCTTCCCGAACTTGTGGTTGATGACGTCCACCGCTTGGTTCAGCCTTTCGTTGTCTGGCTGGCCCTCTTCGAAGAGTGAGAATGTAACTTGCTCGAGCGGTAAGAGTTCGCGAAAGGTGAGTCCGACTTGGGTGGGGACATCGAAGTCTCGCTTTTCCCATAGACGCATTGCCTCGGAATTGATGCGGACGCTGTCGTGGGTGGGCGAAAGCCGCGTGTGCGCATCCCAGCTGCGGCGTATACCGCGTACGTGGAGGGAGAGCGAGCTCGCGTAGAGCCCGCTCGCGCGGAGGCGAGCACTCGCCTTTTGGATTAGCCGGAGCATGACTTCGCGCGCTCCCTGATCCGTCCGCAAATCCGGCGGTAAGACGTGGGAGTGGCCCAGCGATTGGTTCTCGCCGGTCTTGGTTTCGAGCTCGTACCCCCTCAAGAGGTACCACCAACGCTCGCCCCAGATCGAGCCGAAGGCCGCGGTGAGTTCGGTTCGGCTGAGCTTGATGAGGTCGGCTGCGGAGAAGATTCCTTTCGCATTGAGCCGCGCTTCCATGCGGCGGTTGATCCCCGTGAACTCGGTGAGTCCGAGCGGCGCGAGCCGGTCCGGAAGCTCGTGACCGTGGATGAATACAAGGCCGTTTGGTTTCTGGAGGTCGGTCGCGAGCTTTGCGAGGAACCCGTTGGGGGCGACGCCAATGCTGCAGTGAATCGCGGGCGAGACCTGCTCCCAGATCGCTTTCTTCATCCGCATCGCGAGTTTCTCCGCCTCATCGGGTTGCTGCTCCTTGCCGATCAGCCGAAACTGCATCTCGTCGATGCTGCACACTCGATCGATGGGCAGCACCGTTTCGACCGCATCCAGAATGCGATCGTGGTATTGCGAATAGATCCGATGCCCGCCAGACACGAGGATGAGCCCGGGACACATCCGCTTGGCATCGCCGATACGGGTACCGGTCTTCACCCCAAACGCCTTAGCTTCGTAGCTGGCGGCGATGAGGAAGCTCGAATCCGCCTGGACTGCGCAGACACCGACAGGCTTCCCGCGCAACTCGGGCCGCTCTGCCTGCTGGACGCTGGCAAAGTAGGAGTTTAGGTCGAGAAACATGACTCGCAACGGTCGCGAGTCGATCGTTTCCATCGGTAGACGAATGTCGGCCACTGCCTTGATTATACGACCGCAGTTCGGTTCGGTGGACGTCTGCTGGGTACACTTTTATCCCCATGAAGCGCGACGACCTCTTGGATATGAATGATGCGCTTCAGCATCCCGGTCGCGAGATCGCGGTCGATCTCAGCACCGAACTTCCGGAAGAGGAAGACATCGACCTCTTGTCCCCCGTCGAAGGGTATTTGGAGGCGGTGAGCACCGGTAATGTCTTGCTCGTCGAAGGGGAGTTCAAGACCCGATGCGTGCTCGAATGTTCGCGTTGCGGCCACCCGCTGGAGCAGGAAATCGAGTACCGGATGGAAGAGCAGTTCCAAGTCATTGGGACTCCGAGCACGTATTCGCACGACGACTACGCGCGGGTGAAGGACGAAGAGGATTACCCTCTCTTTGAAGGGAACAGTTTGATGGTGGAGAAACTGGTGCGCCAGGGACTTTTGGTGAATCTGCCGATGGCCGTCCTGTGCGAGCACGGCTGGGAAGAGCCTTGCCCGCACGAGCAGCGCCGAGTCCAAGAGGGCACCGCTGCTGCCCAAAACGACCAGCTGCAGCGGCTGAAGTCGCTTCTGCACGATGAGTCGGAGGACGCCGGTTGAATCTCGCCCTCGACGCGATGGGGGGTGACCACGCCCCCGCCGAGATCGTAGCCGGAGCGGTCCAGGCGGCCCCGTTCATTAACGGCACAATTAGTCTCGTCGGCATTCCCGCCCAGATCCAAGCTCACCTGCCCACCCCCGCGCCCCCGCAGATCAACATCGTCCCCGCCAGCGAGGTCGTGACGATGGACGACAAGCCGACTGAGGCACTGCGTAAGAAGAAAGACAGCAGCATCGCGGTCAGCATCGAGCTCGTGAAGGCCGGCGTCGCCGACGCGGTCGTGTCTGCAGGGAACACGGGTGCGGTGACGGCAGCGTCGCTCATTGGCTGGCGTCAGATGAAGGGGATCCACCGACCGGCGATCGCCGCCGTTTTCCCGCACCGACATGGCCATTTCTTGCTGTTAGACGCCGGCGCATCCCCGGACATCGACCCGTCAAATCTCGTTGAGTTCGGGCTGCTAGGTCGCATCTATGCCGAGCACGTGATGGGGATCAAAGACCCTCGCGTCCACCTCCTAAACATTGGCGAGGAGGAAGGGAAGGGGAACGCTTTTGCCAAGCACGCGTACCACGTGCTGAGCCAGCGCGACTGGTTCAAGGGGAACATCGAGGGCAAGGACATGTTTCGCGGCGAGACCGACGTCGTCCTATGCGATGCCTTTGTCGGCAACATCGTTTTGAAGAGCGCAGAGGGGATCGCCGAGTTCATGATGGGCAGCATCCGAGACGCCCTCCCGACCGGCACTCTCGCGAGGCTGCCTTACTTGCCACTTCGTAGCTTGCTCGCACCACTGAGGAAGAAGACGGACTACACCGAGTATGGCGGCATGCCGCTGCTCGGGCTGAATGGCCTCACGTTCATCTGCCATGGCCGGAGCAATAGCAAGGCGATAAAGAACGCGCTGCTTTACGCGCAGCGGGCCGTGGATGCTAACCTATTGGAGAAGATGCGTGAGAGTGTGTCGTCCTCGCTGAGCACTTAGCATCTATAGACGCCTATGAATCCCCGAGCGGTAATCGTCGGTACGGGTATGGCAGTTCCTGACAAGGTCCTGACCAACCACGATCTTGAGAGAATTGTCGACACCAACGACGAATGGATCACGCAGCGCACGGGGATCAAAGAGCGACGCATGTCAGCCCCGGGTGAATCGAGCGCCATCTTGGCGACCCGAGCCGGAAAGATGGCTTTGGAGCGCGCCGGAGTCACTCCCGAAGAAGTCGAGTTGGTGATCTGCGGCACAGTCACCGGCGATATGCCATTCCCTAGCACCGCGTGTCTGGTTCAGGAGGCCCTGGGCATCCGGCAGGCAGGCGCGATGGACGTGGGGGCTGCGTGCGCAGGATTCATCTACTCCGCGGACGTCGCCGCCTCGATGATCGCAGCAGGGCGTTGCAAAACCGCGCTGGTGGTCGGCGTCGATACCCTGACCAAGTTTGTGGATTGGACGGACCGTTCGACCTGCGTTCTTTTCGGAGATGGCGCAGGTGCAGCGGTGCTTCAGGCGAAGACCGATACCGACCGCGGCCTCATCGACACGATCCTGCTGTCCGACGGTTCGGGCGCGCAGCACATCAATCTTTGTGCGGGTGGCAGTCTGCACCCGCGCAGCGAGCCCGAGTCGGCCAAATGCCGTAGCCACATCTTCATGGCGGGTGCCGAGGTGTACCGCTTCGCTGTTAACGCGATGGGCGACGCTTGTTGTCGGTTGCTTGAGCGAACGGGCATGGAGGCCAGCGACATCGACCTCTTCGTGCCGCACCAGGCAAATCTCCGCATCATCGACTCGGCGGCCAAGCGGCTCGAGCTCCCCGATGAGAAGGTCTTTATCAACGTCCACAAGTACGGGAATACGAGCGGGGGTTCGATTCCGATTGGTCTTCACGAGGCGGAAGCCGAAGGGCGACTGAAGCCCGGCATGATCGTGATGACCGTCGGCTTTGGCGCGGGCCTCGTCTGGGGCGCAAACCTCATCCGGTGGTAACCACGCCTTCCAAGTCGGTCGTAATGCGCTGGGCGTGGCTCATCGCAGTGCTTCCGTTGCTCGGATGGTGGCTCACCGGGCTCCTCGACCTCGACGAAGGGTTTTACGGAGCCGTCACCGGTGAGATGCTGTGGCGCGGCGAGTGGATCACCCCGTTCTACAACGGTGCTCCCTGGTTCGAGAAACCGATTCTTCTGTACTGGCTCGCCAAGCCACTGATCTGGATCTTCGGCGATGCGCTCGGACCGCGTCTCCCGAGTGTCCTCGCCGCGCTCGGAGTGTATTGGGTCCTCTACCGAGCCGGGAACAAGTACTTGGGTGACCGGGCGGGACTCTTTGCCATGCTCGTGTGCGCGACGAGCGTCCTGTGGGTCGGTCTCGGTCGCATGATGATGACGGACGCTCTGCTGGTGCTGTGCATCACCGGCGCGGTGCTGGCCTTTTGGGAGTCGCTGCACGGCGGCCCGCGAGCGCGTTGGCTTGCCGGGTTTCTCCTGGGCGTTAGTGTGCTGGCCAAGGGGCCGGTGGGGTGCGTCCTGTTTGTGCTGCTGTACGGCTGGGTTTTCTGGCGGATGCCTGCGCTCCGGCCCAAGTTCCGTGGTGGCTGGCTGATCGGGACCGCGCTCTTTGCACTCGCGGTCGCCTCGTGGTACGTCCCGTGCTACTTGGCCAATCGCGACTTGTTTGTGGAGAAGTTCCTGATCGAGCAGAACGTGAAGCGGTTCCAAGGCGGTGACAAGGCGCACACCGTACCAGGGCTGCTCGCGCTGATCTACTATCCGGCGATCCTGCTCGTGGGAATGATCCCTTGGTCGGTTCAGATCCGGCGAGCGTGGCCCAAGCTCCTCGATGCGGCATCCCCCGAGCGAGACTTCAAGCGGCTGTGTGCTGCGTGGGCGTCGGTCGTCTTCATCTTCTTCTTCGTGGGCGGCAGCAAGCTCCCGCACTACATCGCACCGTGCATCCCACCGCTCAGCTTGCTTATCGGGGCGCACCTGGCCCAGACGCGGTTTCAGTGGAGCGATACCAAGGTGCTCCAACGATTCGCGATTGGGGCGTTGACGCTGTGCGTGATCGCCAATCTGGCGTTCTATGGCGTCTATCAGGGGTTGTTCTCGAACGACTCGCATGCAGAGATCCACGCCCTGGCAAAACGGGCACGAGCTGGAGGCGGCACCGTTGCCGTGTATCAGATTTCCCGGCGCGGCGGCGACCTAGGCACCGGCCAAGCCAAGCTGCAAGAGACGAGCCACCCGAGCGTGGTTTTCTACCTAAAGCAGCCTGTACTGCAACTCGAAACGCCCCAAGAGATTTCCGCACTCAAGGGGCCGACTTGGATCATTACTCGCCCAGATCGGCTGTCCAAGGCCGATCTGCTGGCGATCCAGAAGAACGGAACGCGCATGGAGCTCGACCCAGGGTCCAGCTCCATGCGCGGCTACCGGCTTTACCGGGCCGAACCTAGCCGGCGTTAGGGGCTTCGGTTGGGGTGATCGTCACCTCGATTTCCGCACCATCGCGCAGGATCACCAGCTTCACGGGGACTCCGGGCTTCG
The DNA here is from genome assembly GCA_016788115.1 of Chthonomonas sp. Lineage (NCBI taxonomy): Bacteria > Bacillati > Armatimonadota > Chthonomonadia > Chthonomonadales > Chthonomonadaceae > Chthonomonas > Chthonomonas sp. The sequence continues at coordinate 515,043 of JAEURR010000005.1, forward strand.
CGGTGCTCAGGACCGCTTGCAAGTCCTCGACATCGTTGACCGGTTTGCCATCGAACTTCAGTAGTCGATCACCAGCCTTGATCCCTGCCAGGGCGGCGGGACTTCCGTTGATCGTGCCGGTGATCAGCAGCCCGGGACCCGACCCACTCATATCTGGGATGAATCCGGTTCGGACGCGGCGCCCAGTCCGCTCGCCGCTGCGTTGATTCGGCTGCACGTTGCCTGTAGGCGAAAACTTCAACTGCTCGTTGAGCGCGTCAGCCGCCTTGATCACTCCAATCACCGACTCGCAAACCGTGACCATGCCCGGGATGTTGAGCGTGGCGATGGTGTCCTTGTGGGTGTGGTACTCCTGATGCAGCCCCGTGTTGGCGAAAAGCACGGGGACCCCGCGACGGCTGAAGGAGTACTGGTCGCTGTTCCCAGGGCTCTGGCCGACGGGTATCAGCTTGATTCCCGGCCGCTCCATCGCACTGAGCAATCCACGTAGGCTTGGGCTCGTGTCGGCACCGAAGACGGTCAGCTCACCGTTGCGCAACCGGCCAATCATGTCCAAGTTGACCATGAGGTGGGTTCTGGACAGCGCTTTCACGTTGTCTTTGGCCCAGGCCTCGCTCCCCAGTAGCCCGAGTTCCTCCCCGGAGTACCACTGGAAAATCAGGGTCCTGCGGTTGGTGCGGTGCGTCGCAAAGTAGCGAGCGATTTCGAGGATGCCTGCCGATCCGCTTGCGTTGTCATCCGCCCCGAAGTGGATTTGCTCCATCCCGGAGAGCGAGCCGGTCTCGGCGTAGCCCAGGTGGTCCAAGTGGGCGCCGACGATGATGCTCTCGTATTGCAGCTTGGGGTCCGTCCCCGGGAGCACGGCAATGACGTTCGTCGCCTTCCCGCGGTTCGGCTCGGTATGGGTGGTCATGCTCAAAGTGGCCGGCAGCACGCGCGGTTTAGGGTCTTTCAACTCATCGGCATAGGACTTGCCCAGGAGTGCTCTCGCAAACTTCTGGTGGATCGCGATTCCAACGAGACCCGACGCTCGTCCCAGCCCCTGGCCGCTCACAAGCTTTGGTAGCTCTAACGCGCCCCCGATCTGCGGACCGAGGAAGACGATGCCGATCGCGCCTCGGTCGAGGGCCAGCCTGGCTTTCTGGGCGTTGCCCGAGCGAGGTCCCTCCGCCGGAGTTCCGCGGAAGACCACGACGATCTTGCCCTTCACGTCGAGGTTTGCGTAATCGTTGCGGCTGTCGTTGACCATCCCGAGCCCGGCCCATACGAGCTCTCCGGTGACTTTCTTGTCCTGCGCACTGTTGGCAAGCGGTACGAAGTCGGACTCGATCTTCAGGGTTTGCCCGTTTAGATTGACCTCATTGCCTGGACCGATCTTGTATCCAGCCGTGAGCTCGTAAGTGTGTCGGTAGCTTCCCCTGTAAGGCTGCAATCCCATGGACCGGACCTCTCGCTCGATGAACGCTTGGGCGTCACCGAGACCTTTGGAGAGCGTCATGCGCCCATGCATGGGCTCGGTGGCGATGGCGTCGAGGGTCCGTTCGATGTGGCGCTGGCTGACGTCCGACACCGAAGGGGCGCTGACCAGCGCAAGAGTGATCAAGACCGCTTGGCGAAGCATGACGTCTGTCTTACCCGGTCCGAAGCCCTGCGGGTGCTCTCGGTGCATGCGCTACACTGAGGGGGCATGGTGGAGACATCTCCCGCTGCCCAACCTGCTCCGCTCTGGAGACGAAAAGGAGTCGCACAGCTACTGCTCATCGCGCTGTGCGCCGAAATCGGTTACGCGGTCCTCAACATTTCCACGATGCCGGTCTACTTGCGCGAGGATCGGAAGTTCTCCGAAGGCGTCATCGGCCTCGTCATCGTGGCTTTCCTATTGAGCGAGGCGATCTTTAAAGGGCCGATGGGCCACTTCGCGGACAAGGTGGGTCGTCGTCGGTTCATGGTCATTGGGCCGGGTCTGACTGTCTTCACGGCGCTCCTCACTATGCTTGTGCCGCACACCGGCTGGGGGGTGGGCGAGACGCTTGCGCTCATGCTCCTTCGCGTCCTTGACGGCCTGGGGGCAGCGATGCTGTGGCCCGCGGCATTTGCCCTCATGGGGGACATGGTGCCCGCAAAGGAGCGCCAGGAATCGATGTCGCTGCTGAACACGTGCTACCTGCTGGGGATCGCCTTGGCGTTGCCGCTTGGTGGAATCTTCAATGACGTCTTCGGTCAGTACCTCGCGGGACTCACCGGAGAGCGGACACCCTCGCTGTACTTCGCGGCGGTGCTCTTCATGGGAGCTTCCTACGCCGCCTATCGTAGCTGCCCGAGCGGTCGCGAACACCGCGCTCGGGTTTCGGACACTTCACCTACCGAGCACGGCGGCCTTGCTGAGTTTTGGTCAGCTTTGAAGCAAATTCCTGAGTACATTGCACTTGGATTGATCACCTTTGCGGGCATCGGATTCCCGATGGTCGTGATCAAACTCTTCGCGAAGGACCAGTTCCAAATGAGCGAGACCCAGTTCGGGTTGCTTGTGCTGCCCGGGGCGGCAGCGATGGCGGCCTTGTCGGTGCCAATGTCTCGCTACGGCGAGCGGATTGGTCGTGCGCGGGCAGTTCATTTGGGCATGGGACTGTGTGCGCTCGGGGTCTCGTTTATTGCCTTAGGTGGTTTTGTACCATTCTTCCGCAGCACGCTTGCACTCGGGCTCGGCGGTATTCCGCTGGGTATCGGGTTCTTGCTCGCCATCCCCGCGTGGTATGCCAGCGTGAGCGAAATCGACCCGAATCGCCGCGCGGTGAATATCGGGGCGGTCATGACGGCCCAGGGCTTGGGTGCGATTATTGGCGCGCCGCTGGGCGGCTGGCTGTACCGAAATCTACAATCGATCAATCCTGAAATTGGACGTTATGCGCCGTTCACAGCGTGCGCGCTCTGCGTCACCGCCGCTTGGCTTACGAGCCTGAGGATCATTCGTCCCGCAGCTGACGACTCAGCGGTCAGCGAGCCGAGTCGGTAGCAATCGCACGTATCGATCCGGCTCTTGGCCGACCGCTTCCGCCGCGATTTTCTTGCTCTCCGCTAGCTGGATCTGCATTTTTCGATTGCGTGCGTCCTGCGGTTTGAGCTCAACCGGCCGGTTCGTGGCCATCACCTGTTCGACGCCATGCACCACGTCGTCGATCGCGCCCGACTCATGGTCTTGCACCTTGCTGAACTGCTCCATCAGGTCCTCAAGCGCGGCGGCGATCTGGCTGAACGTGTTGCTCTTCACCACCGCCGTCAGGATCGGTCGGTTGAGCTCGCGCAGCTTGGCGGGCCGACTCTGGTAAGTCGATCGCATCGCGATCACCGCGTCGGCCTGGCTGATGTCGTTGACGATGTAGGCGTTGACCTTTCGCTCGCGCACCGCTCGCTCCAGGCGGGTCCGCGCAATTCCGTACGGGTAAATCCGCAGTAAGTTCGGAGTCTTGGGATCTCGCCGTTCCATCGGCGGCTGCGGTGGGGCAGCAGCGGGCTCGATGGGGCGTAGCGAGGTGATTTCGTGGCGGCCGTTTCGGCGCGAAGGCTTGGGTGGCTCGGCCTCCGGGCGCTGCGAGAGGCTCGGGAATCGCTCGTTGAAGCCCGGGGCGTCGAGATCGGGTGCGACTTCCATCTGCACCACCTCGACACTGCCCGCGCGACGAACCCGGACTTCGGGCTTCGGCGGGACCCCTCGGAGGATCAGATCGACCGTCTTCTGCACGTTGCTGTGAACGGCGAGCCGGTCGTACTCCAGCAGTTCGACGACGACATCGAAGGTTGGTGGGGCTTTGCGCTCCAGCACCGTTTTCTGAGTGCCGCGTCGGCGCGCCTCATCGTCCGAGAGCGTGACCGCCTGGATGCCACCAATCAGGTCGCAAAGGGTCGGGTTCAGCATCAAATTCTCTAGCGACTGGCCGTGGGCGGTGCCGACCAACTGCACCCCGCGCTCCGCGATGGTGCGGGCGGCCATTGCCTCGGCCTCATTGCCGATCTCATCAATGACGATGACCTCCGGCATGTGGTTCTCGACCGCTTCGATCATGACCGAGTGCTGCTCGTTCGTTCGACGGACCTGCATGCGTCGTGCGCTGCCAATGCCCGGGTGGGGTACGTCGCCGTCGCCTGCGATTTCGTTTGAGGTGTCCACGATGACGACCCGTTTCTCGACATCGTCTGCGAGCACGCGGGCGACTTCGCGAAGCTTAGTGGTCTTACCGACGCCCGGTCGCCCCAGCAGCAAGATCGACTTGCCGCTGCGGACAAGATCGTCGATGATATCGATAGTCCCTTCCATCGCCCGGCCCACGCGGCACGTAAGGCCGATGACCTTGCCGTGGCGATTCCTGATGCCCGATACGCGATGAAGCGTGCGCTCGATACCGGCGCGGTTGTCGTCACCGAAATCGCCGACTGACTTGACCACGTACTCGATGTCGTGCTCGGACACCATCACGTTTTGCATCCGCTCGACGCGGCCGCCGTAGCGGATTTCTGCCGGACGTCCGTAGTCCAGTACCACCTCGACCAGGCTGTCTAGGTCAGGTGAGGTTTGCAGCTTCTCGCGGACTACGGGCGGGAGAATATCGAGGAACTGCGGGAGACCATCTGCAAAGATCGACATGAAATCTGGCGATTCGTGCCCCATGGAGTTTGAGACGAATGCTCGCTCCATCTGGCCGCGATCGTATGTTAATTGTTGGCTAATTCCTGTAAAGTTGCCGGGGAAGTCACGATTTTTCCCTTTTTCCAATACTTCACCTGGATCGTTTCGCCAGGCGATTTGTCCGCGAGCGCTTTGCGAAGATCGATGGGCAACTTGATGGGCATATTGTCGATCTGTACAAGAATGCTTAGACGCTCCATGCCGATTTTCGCGGCGGGGCTATCGGGGGCGACTTGGACGATGATGATCCCATCTTCGGGCGGAGCGGCTCCGACCATTCCCTTGATCTCGTTGCGCACGTTCTCGTACTTGAGGCGACCAGGGAACTGATCTTCCACGATTCCGAGCACCCCGTAGCGAACGCGACCGTACTGGATGATGTCATTGGCCACGCGTTGGACCCGGTCGACCGGGATCGCAAACCCGATCCCGACGTTCGTTCCAGTGTTGGTCGCGATGACGGTATTGATTCCGACCAGATTTCCCGCGGTGTCGCACAACGCTCCACCCGAGTTGCCTGGATTGATGGCGGCATCCGTCTGGATGGCGTTCACGAGGAAGGGGGCTCCGCCGCGCTGGGCGGCTCCGGCTTCGCTCAAATCAACCGCGCGACCCAGGCTGCTGATCACTCCCACGCTGACGGTGTTGTCGTAACCGAGCGGACTTCCTGCTGCGATGACCCACTGCCCGACCTCCAAAGTCTTGATCGAGCCAAATTCGACCGGTACCAAGTCCGTTCGATCGACTTTGATGACGGCGAGATCCGAGCGTGGATCGTTGCCGATGACTTTGCCAGCAGCGACATCGCCATTCGCGAGGTGGACTTTCACGAACTCGGCGAGACCCCCGTTGTTAGGGTTGGAGATCACGTGGTTGTTCGTGATGATGTGACCCTTGGAGGAGATCACCACTCCCGTGCCGCTGCCAAAGGCGCGCACGAAGGTCTCCCCCCACACGTTTTCGACCTTTCCCGAGGCGTCGATGCTCACCACACTCTGGAGAATCTTCTTGCTCGCAGCGCGAAAGTCGACTCCTGTTCCTTGCGGGCCGGTGGATTCGGCTTGGATGATGCCCGCGCTTTTGGGCGTGCCAATGTACGACAGGGCCTGACTCGCCTGCACCGAGTTGTAGATGTGCAATGCCGCCAACGTTCCCAGCGTGCAAGCTCCTGCAATTCCGAAAAACTTGAAGACTGTCTTCATCAACATTTCCATTCTACGCCGACGATGCGGCTCGAACGGTACTATGGCCCACGATGAGCAACGTTCGAATCGGATTCGTCGGCGCGGGAGGCTTTGCCCGCTACCGCATCGGAAACATGCTGAAGGTCTCGGATGCCAAGGTTGTGGCGATGGTCGATCCAAGCGCGAATCAGATCGACCAGACCCGGAACTCGTACCCGCAACTCGCGGATGTGCCCGCTTACTCCACCACCGAGGCGATGTACGACGACGTGAAGCTCGATGCGGTCGTTATCCAGACCCCGCACGCTTTCCATGCTCCCCAAATTTTGGAAGCGTTCAGCCACAAATGCCACGTGTGCTGCGAGAAGCCACTGGTCGCAACGGTGGAAGAGGCCCATCAGGTGATTGCCGCGCGCGACAAGGCCAAGAAGGTCGGCATGGTGAGTTATCAACGCCACACCCAGGGTGAGTTCTTGCTCATTCGCGAGCTGATCGGTTCGGGAAAGTACGGAGCGGTGCAGATGGTCCACGCGCTTCTCAGTCAAGAGTGGAAGCGACTTACCGCCAACACCTGGCGACAAAAGAAAGAGCTCTCCTGTGGAGGGCAGCTCAACGATTCGGGCAGCCATATGCTCGATATCCTGCTCTGGGTGACGGGGCTTGCTCCGAAGCGGGTCAGTGCCTTGACTGACCACCGCGGGACCGAGGTGGACATCAACTCGACATTGAACATCCAATTCGAGGGCGGCGCGCTTGGCAGCGTCTGCATTCTTGGCGACGGCGCGAACTGGCATGAAGATTTGACTATCGCATGCGATCGGGCCACGTTTTATGTGCGGGGTGGAGAGCTCACGATCGTCGAGGAGAACGGCACGAAGTTGCGGGTGGAGAATCCGCCTGGGATGGGGACCCCAGACCAGCACTTTGTCGATGCCATCTTGGGTCGGGTTCCGCTCATCGCGACGTTCGAGGACGCGCTCAAAGTCGCACGCCTGACCCAAGCGGCCTGGGCCTCGGAAGAGAAGGGTGGCGCGCCGGTCGACGCTTAGACCGGCAGCTTCTCGGCGTTGACGGTCAGACCGTCCTTCGCGAAATCGCGGTAGAAGCACGATCGGTAATGGTCGTGGCACGCCGCTCCGACCTGCTTGACGAAGATCAAGAGCGTATCGAGGTCGCAGTCGATGGTGATTCGCTCGACATGCTGCAGGTGACCGCTGCTCTCCCCCTTCACCCAGAATTTCTGCCGCGACCGACTCCAGTACGTGCACAGCCCGGTCTCAAGGGTCTGGACCAACGACTCTCGGTTCATCCACGCCATCATCAGCACCTGCCCGTTCTCACTGTCCTGGATGATCGCAGGGATGAGCCCGTCGGCGTTGTACTTGAGTTGGTCCAAGAGTTCCATGGGGATTGAGTCCGAGAGTACCCGCAGGGTCGTGCAGTACAATGGAGAGCGTCATGCCACAGATCTCTGCCCGCGGAGTCGCCATGCCGCCCTCGCCCATTCGCAAGCTCTTGCCGTACGCCGATGCGGCCAAGGCCCGCGGCGTGGATGTGATTCACCTGAACATCGGGCAACCGGACCTGGAGGCCCCTGAAGAGTTCTGGACCGCGCTGCGAGACCGTCGGCCCCGCGTGCTGGAGTACTCACCGTCGGGTGGCAATGCGAGTTTGCGCAAGAAAATGCGCGAATTCTACAAGCGTCAGCTGGGGATCGAGCTGACCGAGCCACAGTTGCTGGTGACGGTAGCGGGAAGCGAAGCGATCTGTTTCGCCATGCTAGCGTGCTGCAATCCTGGGGATGAGGTCATTGTCCCCGAGCCGTTCTACGCGAACTACCTTGGGTTCGCGCAGATCACGGGTGTCGTAATCCGGCCCATCACCACCCGCATCGAGGACAACTTCGCTTTGCCCGATGCCCGGGCCTTTGCCGAGCAAATCAACGACCGCACCCGTGCCATCCTCATTTGTAACCCGAGCAACCCGACGGGCACGATCTATGATCGCGCGCAACTGGAGGCCCTCGCCGAGGTTGCGCTGAAGCACGATCTGTACGTGATTGCCGACGAGGTCTACCGCGAGTTCAACTACACCGATAGCGAGGTTCCCAGCATCCTGCAGATGGCGGGACTGGAGCAGCACGCAGTGATGGTGGATTCTGTGTCCAAGCGCTATTCGCTTTGCGGGGCGCGACTTGGGTTCATCGTCAGCAAGAACGAACTGGTGATGTCCGCCGCGCTGCGATTCGCGATGGCGCGCCTCTCACCCCCAGGTCTCGCGCAGATCGGCGTGGAAGCGGCCATCGAGACCTCGCCCGAGTACTACGTGTGCGTCCGCGACGAGTACATGCGGCGCAGAGACCTGCTCGTCGCGCGGCTGAATTCTATCCCGGGCGTATTCTGTCCCCGGATTGACGGCGCATTTTATGCGACGGTACGGCTACCGATTGATGATGCCGACCGGTTTTGCCAGTGGCTACTGGAATCGTTCGAGCACGAAGGGCACACGGTCATGGTGTCGCCTGCGACCGGGTTCTATGCGACGCCTGGGCTCGGCATCGACGAAGTTCGATTCGCCTACGTGCTCGAATGCGACCGGCTCAACCTGGCGATGGACATCCTGGAGAAAGCGTTGGCCGTCTACCCAGGACGCAAAGCGCTAGCTGCGGTTTAGATGTCGCCGTCGGTTTCGTAGTTGCCGCTCAAGATGAGGTAGTCGAAGAAGTCAATCGTGCCGTCCTCATTGAAATCGGCATTGGCGAGCCAAGTCGGGTCACCAGTCGACGCGTCATAAGCACCGGAGAAAGCGAGATAGTCGAACAAGTCGATGAAGTTGTCTCCGTTCACATCTCCATTCACCATAGAGAGGATCACGTTCGCCACGTCGGTCGATCCGACGGTCACGTTGATGGTGCGGCGGAGCCAGTGGCTGTACTTCAGGCTGAGTTTGTAGTTGCCTGCGCCTGGGGTGGGAATGACGATCAATCCGCTGTTGAGGACCGGTCGGTCATTCCACGTCGTAATTGGCACGTTGCCGGTGGTGCGCCACTCCAGCTGCACGTCCCGTGAGCCGAGCCCAATGCTTGAGCCCTGGAGCGAGACGCTGATGAAGGCGAACGGGCCTGCCGCGCCGAACTTCTCCATCCATCGCGAGTCCATGTCGTCCACGTCGCCGTCGTTGTCGAAGTCGTAGACGTTCTTCACGGTCGCGCCACCACCCGCGGGTGCGGCCGTTCGGGCTAGGTTTAGCTGGGTGCGGTCACCGTTGCTGAGCTTGCCGTAGTGACCGATGCGGTATCCCGCGATGGCCTCGCGGAAGAGTTTGTGATCGTTCGAGTCGATATCCGTGTCAGCGTCCATGTTGGCGCGTGCGGCAGACTGGCCCCCGACCGCCGTGCCGCTGTACCCGGTCAAGAACTGGAGGTAGTCGGCCACGTCAAGCACACGATTGTCGTTCAGGTCGGCGCGCATCGGCTTTGCATTGGTTGTGTTCTGCAGCCAGGCGAGAAGTGTTGGCTCAATCGATGCCGTAATCTGGTTGCCTTCCCAGAGGATGAAATCTCCGACGCCTGCATCCCTCGTTTTGTCGAGTTGGTCGGTCAGCGCCGGGTGGCCGCTCGTGATCGCGAGGCCCGCAACGACCCGTTTGCCTGCTGCGGAACTCTTGGCGGTGTTCAAGTCGCTGGTGATGCCACTCAGCGAGCCGTAGGCCATCGGAGTTGGCATATCCAGGTAGCCGCCGCTGCACCAGCTTGGCCAGTCTTGGCACTTGGCAATCTGAGCGCTGCTGCTCATCGCGGACGCGAAAATCGCCCCCTCGAACGGGATGTCGTCCGATCCGTCCTTGATCCCGAGATACATCTGCCGTGCAGCCTCGCTGATGCCCGCACGTCGCCAATTGAGGAATTGATTCCAGTACGGCTTAGTCGATCGGTCGGCTTGCGTAAAGATGTCTGCGCCCGCCCCGTAGATCGCCATGAACTGCGCATTTGACCACGATTCGTAGCTCCAAGGCGCGCTGTACACGTCGTTGGTGACATCGTCGATGGGCATGCGGTGGTAGTCCGTCTGAATGCCCCAGAGTCCGGAGTAGCCCGCCAGTTCGGTGCAGTAGGCCCTGAGCTTGGCTTGCACTCCGGGATGGCACAGATTCGCGAAGACTTGGCCAGCTTGATCGCCTCCGGTCGCCCCGGTAGCGATGCTTTTCACCTGCCACTCAGGGTTCGAGGTGAAGTTGTAGGCACCGGTGGTCTGGTATTGCCAGTAGCCGGCTTCGACCCAGGCATGAACTCGGATGTTGTAGCGTGCGGCGAGCGGGATCGCTTGGCCAAGGTAGTCGTATCCGAACCGGCTGTTGAAGATCCCCTGCTTGCCCGTGCTGAGGCCGTGGTAGAAGGTCTCTAGGTACAGGTCCGTGATGCCCGCGCGGGCATACGCTTGAAGGCTCGTCTCTAGGCTAGAGATGGTCGAGGGCGGTCGTAGCCAGACGCCTCGAATCGGGCGGTCAGAACGGTAGGTCTGTCCAAGCGCGGTAGCGGAGGCGAGGACAGCAAAAGCAAGCAAGCAATAACGATTCATCAGGCCCCTTCAGTGTACAACGGATTGTTGCGGACTCCAGCAGTGCCTGAGGCAAAAGAAAGCCCCGATCCTATCCAGGATCGGGGCTAGACTGGGGCGCGAGATTAGTCTTCGCCCTGCAGTTCCCAAGCTTCGCTCATCACGAAGTAGTCGAAGAGGTCGATCGAGCCGTCGCCGTTCAGGTCTGCACCTATGTTGGCGGTGTAGGCCGGATCGCCCGTGGTCGACTCGTAGCCCGCGGACATCACCAGGAAGTCGAAGAAGTCGACGGTGTTGTCGCCGTTACAGTCGCCATTGATGAGGCTGAAGTTCACGTCGGTCACCGCGGAGTCGCCGATGAAGACGTTGGACTGTTTGTCGGATAACCAGTGCGAGGCCTTGGCGACGATGTCGTAGGTGCCTCCCACCGAAGTGACGAACGAGTAGTTGCCACTTGCATCCAAGTTCACGATCTTCGTGTCGAGGACGTTGCCAGCCTGCTTCAGCTGGATCGTCACCGGGATGGTGGTAACGCTCAAGTTCCAGGACTTGAGATCGACCTTGCCCGAGACCACGGCTTGCCCGATGATTTGCCGATTCGCCTTGATGTCCACAAACGTTCCGCCGTAGATCACCGACCAGTCTGCTGCCGGTGGCAAGGTGGTGAAGGTGCCCGCCCGGCTCGTGCCGGTGATGATGCGGAACGTGTCGTTTGGCTGGACCACCATGCCCGGAAGCACGCTGACTTCCAGCTTGCCAGCGACGGTGACCGCTGCGCCCGCGAGCTTGCCGATCTGGCCCACCGCGTATCCGCCGATGCGCGCGCTGTACTGGCCGCCTGTCATGGTGACGTTACCAGTCGTGAGGGTCCCGGTGGGGTTACCCGGAGCGAGGATTCCGTTTGACTGGTTGATCGCTGAGCCCACCGTACCCTTGCCGCGGAACGAACCACCGCTGAGCGTGACGCCATTCGTCGTCAGCGTTCCGTCGATGATTGTGAGCCCTGCGGATTGGGTGTAGGTGCTGGCCGCAGGGCTCGTCGTGAAGGTACCTCCGGTACCCATCGTAATATCACCCTGGTTGTTCACCGAGCCGCTCACGCTTTGGGAACGGCCACCCGAGTAGATGATGCTTCCCGTGTTGGTGACCATGTTGCGCAGGAAGTCTTGATTTGCGTTATCCCGCAAGCCAGAGTTGACTCCCAGTAGACGAATGCGCGAGGCGTTCTTAACTGGAGGCGGCACTTGCGTCGAGAGCATGCAGTTGTCGTTGACGATGATCGTGCCGCCGCCAAAGGTGCCCGCGCTGTAGTTCGACATGCCCGCGGTCATCACCACGTTTCCGTCGAGCAACTCGAGGGTGCCGTTGTTCGTAAAGCCTGTCGGCCCGCCACTCCAACCCAGATTGAAGTACGACGTTCCTCCACCGTTCACGCGCTGGATCAACGCGTCGTTGATGAACCACCCATCGCGATGTGATTGTGGTCCGTTCACAATATAGGTGGCCTTGTTGCGGATCGTTCCGTTGTACGAGTAGATCGTTGAGTTTTGCTGGATCGTGCTAAAGGAGGTCAAGTCCGCTGAAAGCCCGAACGCTCCATCAACCATCAATGTTCCTCCGTTGATGCTGCCGACTCCGTTCAGAGTGCCGCTCAGCATTTTCGGAGATCCATCGAGGGTGACGGCACCCGCAAGGGTCATCGTTGCACCATTCAGGTAGCACCCCGTCCCCATGGTGGCGTTGGTTTGCATGACGTGCGTCCCGTTCGTGAATTGGAAGGTGCCTCCGCCCGAACCATAGAATGCACCCGAGTGGGTGCCGCTGTTGAGAGGTCGCAGGACGCCTGAGAGCGACTGCACCGTGCCCTTGTTATTGAATGAAGTAGGACCGCCGTTCCAGCCTTCGCCAATGAACGCACTGCCCGCGCCCGCTGTCTTTTGCAGGACTCCCTCGTTGTTGAAGATGCCGTCGCGAATGCTCAGGTCCCCCGCGATGTGGAACGTGCCTTGGTTCGTGATCGTTCCCGTGTAGGCATAAATGGTGCCTTGATCGAACAGCGAGTTGCCGAGGATCACGACTTTTCGCCCCACCGCTTTGCTGTTCGAGGTGGTGAACGTGGCCCCGCCGAACATGTTCAGAGTTCCCGTTCCCGAGAGTGTTCCACCCCGCTGCGTGAATCGATCGGTGCAGGTCATATTCGCGGAGCCGGTCAGGTTGCCACCATCCACCGCGAATTTCTGGACGCTCACGTCGTTCACGATGCTCACCGTCGCACCCGTCACGCGAACGTCGCCGGTTCCTGTGGACATGCCGGTTACGAGCGACTGATTCCCTTCCGCGAAGGTGACAATGCCCCCACCGGTGCCGTTGAAGAACCCGGAGTGGGTTCCGCTGCCGTGGAGCGCGAGCACGCCGCTTGTACTGAGCACCTGGCCTTGGTTCGAAACGCCGCGGGCGCCGCCGCTCCAAGCCTCGTTAAAGCTCATCGTGCCCGCTCCGGCCGTTTTGCGCAGGATGCCCGTGTTGAGCAACACGCCATCGCGCAAGAATCCATCGGCGCGCACATCCCAGATTCCGGAGTTCTTCCAACTAGAACTGTACGCGTAAGTGTTCGACGCGTCTAGGTAGATCGTGCCCGCGTTCTCCACTGAGCCGGAAAGACTTCGGCTTGAGCCTCCTGTGAACACGAGCGCACTCCCGACGAACTTGCCAGTACCCGTGATGGTGCCAGCGAGGAACTGGGGGGTACCGCTCAACGTGTTCGTCCCGGTCACCGTGAGTGTTGCGCCGTTGACCGCAGAACCAGTTGCTAGTGTACAGCCTGTAATAGTGTGGTTTCCCGTGACAAATTGCACGGTTCCGGAGCCAGTGCCAGAAAAGGTGCCGCCTGTATGGAGGCCGTTAGCGCCAAACGCGAGCACGCCACTGGACGAAGTCATCGTCCCTTGGTTCTTCGTCAAAATGGTGCCGCCGCTCCACGGCGTGTTGAGAATCGCAGTCCCAACACCCGAGGTCTTGGCGATCGTCCCATTGTTGGTCAAGGTACCGTCACGCCAGGTCAGGTCACCTTGGATTTGCATGGACCCACTGTTAGTGAAGGCTCCATTGAAAGAGTAAACGATGCCGCCAGTCCAAGTGGACGTGCCGCCAGCCGTCAGGGACCCGTAGATGAAGCGATCTCCCCCACCGTTCTGGTTCATGCCGCCGTTGGCGACCACCGTTCCGGTGACGTTTCCGCCGCTCTGGATGAGCTTGCCGTTGAGCACAAGCCCGGATCCGCCGAGGTTGCCACCCTCGAGTGCAAAGTCCTGCCCGTTGACCCCCGCGTTGGCGGTGAGTGTTCCACCATACATACCCACATCTCCTGGGCCCAGGAATGCGCCTGCATTCAGCACGGGTGATCCCGCTGCAAAGCGCACCTTGCCACTTCCTGACGCCGAAAACGTGCCAGTCGAGGTGCCCGATCCCGCTAGCGCAAGGGTTCCGGAAGAGGAGCGGACGGTACCGGTGTTGTTCACTCCAGCGGCGCCACCGCTCCACGCCTCGTTCATCGTCGTGGTGCCAGCGCCAGCGGTCTTTTCGAGAATGCCTGAGTTGTTGATGATGCCGTCGCGGTAGATCAGGTCCCCCATCACCTGGAAGGTTCCTGAGTTGGTCAGGGTCGAGCCGAAAGCGTAGACCGCGCCGCCCTTGAATTGGGTGTTGCCGCTAACTCCCCATGAGCCCTGGAATTGTTTGTTCGGCGCAGTATCTAGCATAAACAGGCCCGTGATGGTGTGCCCATTTCCATTGATATTCCCCGAATTGAAGGTGACGGGGCCGAACGTCGCGTTTGCCAGAACGTTAAGGTTTCCACCGTTCAGCGTATAAGTCCCCTTCACATCGGAACCGGGGTTCTGAATCGTAAGGATTCCACCGCTGTGCGTGATGTTCGCTCGCGAGAAAAGTTGGCTGATGGTATAGCTGTCTGAAATCGTCGTCGTAAAGTTGCCGACCCCTCCGGTGAGAGCATAGGGAGCGTAGTCGATGTAGACCGAGTCCCCGGAAGGTATTCCAGTGGCGAACCAGTTGGTAGTGACGTTCCAGTTGCCGGACGTTGCGGTCAGCCACCGCCGATCGACCGCCGACGCCGTCGAGCTCATCGAAACGGCGGCGATACCGAGCGCAAGAATCAAAAGTCTGTTTCTCATTTCACTTCTCCAAGCATGCCCCAGCACTCCGCGGGGGCCGTTACCCTGATGGTACGAGAATCTTTCGGCAACTTTGGCTGAAGTGTCACCGAAACCATAGGAATATGCAAAATATTCTCGCGACTTGAACAAATCTTCCCGGTCGCAGGGAATGTGAGAGCGCAAGAATTCACCCGTGGTGAGGCTGCCGGGGGTGAATGAGCGTTGAGCGGGTAGAGAGCCCGCAAGAGATACAAGACGGCGGAGCTCGGAGGATCGCACCGTCTATTTTGAGAATTTTCCCCTAGGGCCTTGACAGCCGGGGGGTGAATGCGGAACAATATCACTCGCCCCGGACATCGGGAAGCAGCTTGAAAGTTGAATAAGGATGCGTGTTCTTGATAGAACAAAGTCAAAATTTATTTTTGGCCAACGTTCAAATTTGAGTAAATACCATGAAAACTAAGCCTGGTTCGCCAGGAGTAGGAACACTTTCTTCGGAGAGTTTGATCATGGCTCAGGACGAACGCTGGCGGCGTGCCTAAAACATGCAAGTCGAACGAGGTCTTCGGACCTAGTGGCGAACGGCGGAGTAATACATGAGCAACGTGCCCACAAGATCGGGACAAACGCAGAAATGCCATAAATACCGAATGTGATTGCGAGGGGGCATCCCCGTGCAATTAAATGGTTTTTCGCTTGTGGAGCGGCTCATGACACATCAGCTAGTTGGTGGGGTAAAGGCCTACCAAGGCTACGACGTGTAGGGGGTCTGAGAGGATGATCCCCCCGAGTGGGACTGAGACACGGCCCACACACCTACGGGTGGCAGCAGTTGGGAATCTTGCACAATGGGGGAAACCCTGATGCAGCGACGCCGCGT
>JAEURR010000006.1:300000-480201 GCA_016788115.1 Chthonomonas sp.
GGTTTGTTCGCGTCACCAAGCGGCGCAATGAGTACGTTCTCATCGAGGACCTCATCAAAGCAAACCTGAGGCATCTGTTTTTGGGGGTCCAGATCCGCGGAGCCCACCCGTTCCGAGTGCTTCGCGACGCTGACATCGAGATTCGCGAACTTGAGGCAGCCGACCTCATCACGAGCATCGAGAAAACCATCCACATGCGACGTTTCGGAGACCCGGTCTTGCTCCAAGTCAGCCCGACGATGCCGCGCGAGACCATTCGTACTCTCATGCGCCTGCTTGAGCTCGACCAGGAGGACGTGATGGAATTGCCGGACATGCTCTCCCTGGACTCGCTGTGGGATCTCACCAGCGTCGACAAGCCTTCCCTCCGCTACGCACCCCACACGCCGTTCACCAGCGATAAGTTCTCGTCGCCCCGAAACATCTTCGATGCGATCTCCGAGAAGGACGTGTTGGTCCACCACCCTTACGACAGCTTCCGGTCCGTCGAGGAGTTCGTGAGCAGCGCGGCCCAGGACCCGCTGGTTGTCGGGATCAAGCAGACGCTCTATCGAGTGGGCGAGAAATCCCCGATCGTCGATTCGCTGATGGCCGCGGCAACTGCTGGCAAGCAGGTGGCCGTGCTCGTCGAGCTCAAAGCCCGCTTCGATGAGAGCAACAACCTAACGTGGGCACGGGCGTTGGAGCGTGCCGGAGTGCATGTGACGTTTGGCTTCACCGAGCTCAAAACTCACGCCAAGCTATGCTCGATCGTGCGGCGTGAGCCCGGTGGGCTTATGACTTACGCGCACATCGGCACCGGCAACTACAATCCGGCCACGGCAAGGGTGTACACGGACCTCGGGCTCTTCACCTGCGATCCCGAGATCACTCAGGACATCAGTGAATTGTTTAACTTTTTGACGGGTTTCTCGAAACAACAAACCTACCGAAAGCTCCTCGTCGCCCCGATCAACCTGCGCGAAGGGATCATCGACCGGATAGAGCGGGAGACACGCCACCACCGCCGGCACGGCGGCGGGCGCATCATCTTCAAGCAGAACGCACTCGTCGATCCGGAAGTGGTCGATAGCCTCTACGAGGCCAGCGGAGCAGGAGTCCAAGTGGACCTCATCGTTCGCGGCATCTGTTGCCTCCAACCTGGAATACCGGGAGTAAGCGAGAACATCCGGGTTTGTAGCGTTGTTGGGCGATTTCTTGAACACAGTCGCGTCTACTATTTTGGCAACCACGGCACCCCCGAGGTTTTCATCGGCAGCGCGGACCTGATGCGCCGCAACCTGGATCGCCGCGTCGAGGCTCTTGTACCCGTCGAAGATCCCCGTCTGATCCAACTTGTCCGCGAACAAGTGCTCGATCCGGTGTTCCACGACAACACGAACGCATGGGAGCTGGATTCGCAAGGTATCTACCACCGACGCAAGGCGGGCCAGGAGAAGGACCGATTCTCTAGCCAGCAATACGCGATCAACCACCCGCTAACCCAGATCCAGTTTCCGGGCGCGTGAGATTCGTCGCATAATAAGTACATGCTCACCCCACCAGACTCCTCCGGCCGCTTTGGCGCGTATGGCGGGCGTTACGTTCCCGAAACGCTCATTCCTGCGCTTGAAGAACTGGGCCAGGAGTTCGAGCGGGCATGGTCAGATCCAGCGTTTCGGACAGAGTTTGACCGAGCCCTGAGTGAATACGTCGGTCGGCCCACGCCTCTTACCGAAGCGCGTCGCCTCAGCGAGCTCACTGGCTACCAGGTTACGATCAAGCGCGAAGACCTGAACCACACCGGGGCGCACAAGATCAACAATGCGCTCGGCCAGTGCCTGCTCGCTCTGCGCATGGGCAAGAAGCGGATCATCGCCGAGACCGGTGCCGGGCAACACGGCGTTGCGACCGCCACAGTCTGCGCGCTGTTTGGCCTGAAGTGCGAAGTCTACATGGGCGAGGAGGACTGCGCCCGTCAGCAGCTCAATGTCTTCCGCATGAAGCTGCTGGGCGCGCAGGTGCACCCCGTTTCGAGCGGGACGCGCACCCTGAAGGACGCCCTCAACGAAGCGATGCGGGATTGGGTCACCAATGTCGGCGACACCCACTACATCATCGGGACAGCCGCGGGTCCGCATCCCTATCCTTTCATGGTGCGTGAGTTTCAATCGGTCATCGGGACCGAAGTACGTGCCCAGTACCTCGAACGCTATGGTCGGCTACCGGATGCGGGCATTGCCTGCGTCGGTGGCGGGTCGAACGCCATCGGATTCTTTGCAGGGTTTGCCAACGACCCCGATGTCAAGCTCTATGGGATCGAAGCGGGTGGGCTGGGCCTCGCATCCGGCCAGCACGCCGCCCCCCTGAGCGTCGGTTCGCCGGGGGTGCTGCACGGATCGTTTAGCTACCTGATGCAAGACGAGGACGGACAAGTCCTGGGAACCCACAGCGTGTCCGCAGGCCTCGACTACCCTGGCGTAGGCGCAGAACACGCCTTCTTGAAGGATTCCGGTCGCGTCGCGTACTCGGCGGTTACCGACGAGGATGCGCTCGCCGCATTTCGTAAGCTAGCGGAGTTGGAAGGGTTGATCCCGGCATTCGAATCGGCCCATGCATTCGCACCCCTGTTCGTTCCCGGATGGTTGCCCGAGGGCACCCGGGTGGTCGTCAACATGAGTGGGCGCGGCGACAAAGACATGGAGTCGGCCGCGCGGATCTTGTCGCTTTAGGAAGCTGCTTCCACGAGCTCCAGGCCAAACGCCCGCATCTCACTCGGCAAGAATCCGAGGTAGTCGCGGCACGCGTCACGCAAGCCCTGCGAGGACGTAAATCCCGATTCGACAGCAATCTCATCGATCTGGGGCCCGACCGTCACCACGCGCCCAATCGCTCGCTCGGTACGGCATCGCTCCACAAACTCGGGGAAACCGTATCCCACAAACGCCTTAAACGTACGGCTGAGGTGGAAAGGCGAATAGCCAGCGTGCGAGGCAGCCTCGCGGAGGGTCCACGGCTCTTGCGGTCGCTGCCGGACCTCGTACATGAGACCGCTGATGGCATCAGGAAACTCGCTCTTGGGATCCTGAGTCAGTTGGTAAGCCACAGCGTTTGTCATCGCCTCGCCGACCGCCAGCCCAAGTGAGCCGCTGATCTTAGGCAGATTGCGCTCTGACTTCTCGCCCGCGCTAAGTACCAAAGTGTCGAAGACGTCGCCGATGAACGAGCCGGTAGGGCATGAGGCCACGCCCACCGCTCCGTCAACGCCTGATTCGGCCGAAACCTCGGTCCACCATTTGCGCAACGACTCGGTCCCTTGGAACGGCCAATTGTAAACAAGGTGCCGGTGCTCACCACGACCCAGCAGCGCACTGACCACAACCGGTCCTGAGGCCACCACGAGGCTCCTCGGCAGTACGATGGTCGCTTCGGGCTCACCCGATTTGCGCACCAACATAGTGCCCGACAGATTCAGCAGAACGAAGAAGTGATCGAAGGAGATATCCGCGCTCCAACGCATCGGTTTTCGGCGCGTCGCCGACTGGAGCACAAGTGTTAGGTCGTCGCCGCGAAACACGGATCGGTGAGACATTTCGCCGTCAGTGACCGAATGGTGATAGTAAAACCTGTAGCCCGGCTCGGCGAACATCTGTCTCATTGTATTTGTCTACCGCAGTAGCTCCCCAATCATTCGCATATCGCCAGCGAAAAGTCACCACTCTCTGGTACCAATAGGTGCATGCTGTCGCCAGTTCGCGTGGCCGTGCTCGGGGCAACCGGAGCCGTTGGGAAGGAGTTTCTAAGGCTTTTCGAGTCTCGGGGGCTGCCGATAGCCGAACTCCGTCTGCTTGCCAGCGAGCGAAGCGCTGGCAAGGTCATGCAGTTTGCCGGTAAGTCGGTAACGGTCGAGGCGGTTCAGGACTCTTCATTTGACGGCATCGACGTCGCGTTCTTTTCCGCAGGGGCAACGCGCAGCCGCGAGTTCGCCGAAGCCGCGACCTCACGCGGTGCGCTTGTCATCGATAACTCCAGCGCATTCCGGATGGATCCCAGCGTCCCGCTTGTAGTCCCCGAAGTGAACCCGGACGCGGTCCCCGCAGGCTGCAAGCTGATCTCCAACCCTAACTGCACAGCGGCGATCCTGCTTATGGCCGTCCATCCGCTTCGCAAGCTGGGCACAATCAAGCGGATCATTGTCAGCACCTACCAAAGTGCGAGCGGGGCGGGAGCAGCAGCGATGGAGGAACTCGCCGAGCAGACACGCGACGCGCTCGAAGGCAAGCCACTGACGCCTCGGATCATGCCGCACATCTACGCTTTCAACCTCTTCAGCCACAACACGGCCATCAACGCGGAGGGAGACAACGAGGAGGAGGCAAAGGTCAAAGAAGAGGTCCGAAAGATCCTCGCCTTGCCTGACCTCGCGATGAACGTCACCTGCGTTCGGGTGCCGGTCATGCGCGCGCACAGCGAATCGGTCACCGTTGAGTTCGAGGACAGCGCGCCCAGCGAAGACGCCGTGCGAGCCGCCCTCGAAGCTGCACCCGGAGTCCGCCTGGTCGATGATCGTGCCGCGAACCACTTCCCAATGCCGAGCGAAGCCTCGGGCCAGGATGATGTCCTTGTTGGACGCATCCGTCGCGACGCATCCCACCCATCCGCCGTTTCGCTGTTCATCGCGGGTGATCAGCTACTCAAAGGGGCGGCCCTGAACGCCGTGCAAATCGCCGAACACGTCCTCTCAAACTAAAACCATGAACAACAACACTCGACTACACACCATCCTGCGCGTCTATGGGATTCTGAACATCCTAGGCGGGATTATGGGGTTTGCCATGGCCAAAAGCTTTGTCTCACTCGGCATCGGCATGGCCGCTGGCGCGCTGATCCTGATCCTGGTGCGCTTGACGGCAACAAAGCCTGCGATGGCATATCGGTCTCTGGGCATGGTGGTCTTGTGCTTAGTCGGGTTCTGGGGCTACCAAGTCTCGCAACCGCACGAAAAGAGCAGCGCCATGGTGAGGGCTGTTGTCTTCTTAGCTCTCGGACTCTATGTGCTGGGGTCTCTTGCCAACGCCCACTTCGCCGCGCAGAAGAACAAGGCCGCTTAGCCCAGTCTCAGAATCGGCATCTCGACTAGCTCGGCCCCGACCGTGCCACTGGCCGATTGGACCGTAACCTCTTCACCCGAGTAGGCGACTTCGCGGCGGACGTAGCCAGCTGCAATGAATCCGAAGTCCGGACTCTCAAAGGCACTCGTGATGACCCCCGCGTCGGGGCGGCGAGCATGGGTGATCGCGTCTCCGGGGGTCACCAAAGTGTCGGTGTACATCCCCATCCACTGGCGATTGACGTGCCCACGGCTGTGCAGGCGCATGAGAACCTCTTGGCCCAGGTAGCAACCCTTCTTGTAGCTGATTGTCGCCGATTCGAACGCCGCGCCGAGTTCAGGCAGCAAGGTCTTTGAGTCGGTATCGACTCCAAATTGAGGTGAGCCGAACTCCATCGACGCCATCGCATAGGCTTCAGATGCGATCGTTGGGAATCGATCAGCGAGCTCCGCAACCAGCCGGTCGCCACCTGCGGGCACCATGACCACCCAACCGCCGCTCCCGGTTCGGTTGCTTCGCAGGACCCGCACGGGGACACCCAGAATCTCGGCAGTGACCGAATTCAATTGCGGCAGGCTCACCAAGTCCCCCAGGCGCTCGGTAGCGTTAGGGCCCTGTACGCAGATGAGCCGGTCGGGGCTGGGGACGGCGCTGACCTCTTCCAGGATCACCATCTTATCGGCTCGGCGCAGCAGAACCTCCGCTCCGGCCGGGTCAGTGATGACTACCAGCTCGTCATCCATGGCCCAAAGGCTCCCGATCGCTTCCAGTTGCCCTGTCGCCGAGCAAAGGCAGAACTGCAAGAATGCGCCCGGCGCAAAGTAACGCAAATCGTTCGTGATTTGCCCCTGCAACCATCCGTTTCGATCCCCGCCAGTCAAGATCACAGCCTGACGCTGAGTGAGTTCCAGGATGCCGCAGTCGTCACGAATCAGCCGGTAGCTGTCGTGGACGGAGAGCGGTTGCGCAAGAGAAGGTAGAGTTTCACTCATACGAATTGGCTCGCTGGGGGGTCGGACACAGCAAAGCGCCCGCCACTGTGACGGCACTGTCACAACGTTCTACGAATTTTATCCCGTTTACACTCCATGCGCTTGGACAGAAAAGGACTTTTGGTCGGCTTTGTGCTCATTACCGGCAGCTCCGTGCTCCACCGATTTGAGCGTGCCGCTGCCGATGACATCCGCGCAAGCCTTGCTTCGGCACCCAGGAAGATCACCGTTCGTGCGGTGCCAGACGGTCCCGTCAACGGTCTCGCGGGGATGTTCAAGAGCGTTGAAATCCGTGCGTCTGGATTCTCTACGCCGGGTTTGCCCATGTTCACTGAGCCGGATCGGAGCCAGAAGGGCCAAGTGCAGATGCTCCGCATCGCGCTCAAGGACTTCATGCTCGGCAAACTCCGCGTGGAGTCTCTCACAGCCGAGATCCCCGATTGCCGATTCGACCTGGCGCTGGCTCTCTCCCAGCGCAAGTTTCGATTGAGCCGTAGCGGGGCCGGTGTTGGTAGCGTAATCGTTCGCCAGGAGGACATCCAGAGTTTCATCCTCGCCAAGTTCCGCGAGATCAAATCCTGCGTGGTTACGATCCAATATGGCAAGGTGCGAGTCAATGGCAGCGGCGATTTTCTGCTCGCGAAGGCCGATTTCGAGGTCCTCGCCCGAGTCGAGTCGCCCGATGGGAACGCCCTGATGCTCGTCGATGAGAAGATCTGGCTCAACGGCAGGCGTGCCGACGCTTCCAGTCGCAAAGCACTCTTGAAAACCCTCAACCCCGTGCTCGACTTGCGGAAGGACCTGGGGTTGTACGACGCGATGAAGGTGGACAAAATCGTCCTCACCCAAGGCACCCTCACCGCCAGCGGCGTCACCAAGATCCCCGACTTGCCCATGCCCCAAAAGTAGGCTGGGCGGGCCTCCTAAAGAAGGTCCGCCCAACTTCTTCGCGCACTCGGAGCGCTTACTTGTGAATCGCGTGACCCATGGCGTCTTCCCACGCTTCCAGAAACGCTTCGGCAAGCGTCGGGTGGGCGTGGATCGTCTCTGCCATCGATTCGAGGGTCGCTTCGTGCTTGATCGCGGTGGTTGCCGTGGCGATCATGTCGGTCACGTGCGGTCCAATCATGTGTACGCCGAGGATCTCACCGTACTTGCGCTCCGCGACGACCTTCACAAACCCGTCCTGCTCGGCGATGGCCATCGCCTTGCCAAGCGGTCGGAAGTTAAACTTACCCACGGTGATGTTCTCGGCACCGTACTTGGTCTTGGCCTCGCTCTCGGTCATACCGACGGACGAAACCTCCGGCACGGTGTACACACAGTTCGGGACCGCCTTGTAATCGAACATCTTGTTCTGACCGCGAACTATGTTTGTCACTGCACAGATGGCTTCCGCACTCGCGACGTGGGCGAGTTGGATGCGTCCGGTCACGTCGCCAATCGCGTAGATGCTCGGCGCATGGGTCTGGAAAGTGTCGTCCTTGAGCTCGACCCCGCGCTTGTGGAGTTTTACGCCGACCTTGTCCAGGTTCATCCCCTCGGTGTTCGCCTTGCGACCCACGCCTAGGAGCACCACCTCGACATCGATCTCGCTCGTTTCCGTGCCCTTCTTGACCGTGCAGCGCCAACCCGACTTGGTGCGAGAACACTTCTCCAAGGTCGCGCCCGTATGAATCTTGACTCCCTGGCGACCGAGCTGCTTGCCCAGTTCCACCCCGAGTTCCTCATCCATCATCGGGATCAGCGACGGCATCATCTCGCAAAGGTGAACTTCTGAGCCCAGACCGTTGAAGACGTAGCTGAACTCGACGCCGACAGCCCCGCCCCCGAGAACGAGCATGCTCTTCGGGACCTTGGGAGCGGTCACAGCGTCGTCACTCGTCCAAACTCCTTCCTCTCGGCCGCCTTCGAGCCCGGGGATGTTGAGCTTGATGACGCTGCTGCCCATGGCAAGCAGGAAGTTCTTCGCGCGCAGGGTTTGCTTCTTGCCGTCCTTCTCGACTTCGATCGTATGAGCGTCGACAAAGCTGGCGAACCCTTCCACGTGCTGGATGCCGTTCTTCTTGAAGAGCATTCCCACCCCGCCGCGCAGGGTCGTGACAATCTTGTTTCGGCGCGTGCTGAACTTCTCGAAGTCTAGGCTCACGTCACCGTTGACTACGACTCCCAGTGCCTCCGCATGCTTCACGTGCTGAAGTCGCTCCACGCTCGCGATCATCGCCTTGCTGGGGATACATCCCCAGTTCAAGCAAGTTCCACCGAGATACTCCTTCTCGACGCAAATCACCTTTGCGCCTAGCTGGGCCGCGCGGATCGCGCCGACATAGCCCCCGGGTCCCGCTCCAATCACGATTACGTCTGCATCAAAGTTTTGTTGTGCCATCGGATATTCCAGTTCTTGTACGTCCGCCAGACTCGAAATCTCGCGAATGAGCGACTCGATTCCACGCGGCAACGTCACCGCCGGCCCGTTTACGGGGCGTGGTTTGGAGGCGTTCTTTGGGTTCATAGGCGCTCGCCGGTGCCCTTGCATCGGCGCAAACATTGTACCAGCGGTGTTACGAGGGTGCTCCTCAGTGGCTATACTGCGCCCATGAACGAAAAACTGCGCGAAGTAGAGCAAAAGTGGTACGCGCTCTCGCAAGAGCTGTACGAACTGCGCAAAGAAACCACCCCCGAGCCGGTCTCAGATTTCGAGCTCCAAACTGCTTCCGGGCCCAAGAAACTAAGCGAACTGTTCGGCACGTACAGGGACCTGATCGTCGTCCACAACATGGGCGGAAGTTGTAACTACTGCACCCTGTGGGCCGATGGCTACAGCGGATACCTACGCCACCTCAGCGAGCGAACTGCGTTCGTCGTCTGCTCGCCGGACTCACCCGAGAACCAGGCGAAGCTCGCCGCCGCTCGCGGCTGGAAATTCGAGATGGTGTGCGATGCAAGCAAGGAGTTCACTTCCGCGATGGGCTTTTGGAGTGAAGAGCACGGTTGGTGGCCCGGCGTGTCCGCGTTCCACCTCAATGAGGACGGCAGCATCGTCCGGACGAACCGCGACATGCTCGGTCCCGGCGACGCTTACTGCATGGTCTGGCCGATGTTCTCGCTACTCAAGGACGGCCCCAACGGCTGGGAACCCCACTAGCGACAGATTTTCGCGATCTCTTGGGACAGCCGACTCAGGTTGGCCTGAGTCGGCACAAAGTCCACGAACTTGGCCGTGATCTTACGGCGAACGTAGACGTAGATGATGCTCTTGCCGGTGAACTTGTGATCCGACACGCCGTGATCGGTGGTCGGGAGCACCGTCAACGCCACGCGGTTTAGGTTCTGGAGCTGAGCAAAGGCCTGCAACGACTGCGCGACGTCGTCACGGTTTTGGGGAGTTACCGTCCGGATTACGAACGTGTGCAACTCTTTCGCCGCATACTTGCCCACTGCCTTGTCTAGGAGCCGGGCAACGGGCGCAATGTCCTCGGGCGTACCACCGCTCACCCACATTTGCACCATCGGAAGATTGATGTACTCGCAAACCGGGCACGTATAGGTTCCCGCTGTCGGACCCGAAACATGGTAAGGGTCAAAGGCGGTCATCGTGTCCCCAACCTTCAGCCCAACCTCCTTGGGTACGCCAGTGAGCATCAGGGAGACCAAAACAGTTGCGGTCATCATCGGTGAATTCAATGCTGCCTGTCCCGTGAACGTTCCCTAGAACTTCTCCGGTGCGAACCCACTGCCAGCATGGCGCAGATGATGTTCGAGGCTGAACAACTCTTCGATTTCTGCGGAAGGGATCAAGCCCCTTATTTCCTCGTCCGCCATGACGGCGCTCTTGAACGACGCCCCATCCCACGCCTTGGCCGCGTTGCGCTGAGCGGCCTTGTAAGCTGCTTCACGGGGAAGACCGGCTCGCACGAGCGCTACCATGACGTGCTCGCTGAACACGAGGTCACCCATCTGTCGCAAGTTCGCCATCATCTGGTCCGATCGAACGGAGATGCCGGTCAGAATCTTCGCGAATCTGTTCAACATGAAATCCAACAAGTTGAACGTATCCGGGAAAACGATGCGCTCAAGCGAAGAGTTCGTCAGGTCGCGTTCGTGCCAGGTCATCACGCTCTCGAGCATCGCATGGCAGTTCCCGCGCACAACGCGCGAGAGCCCGCACAGTGTCTCGCTGTTCCAAGGGTTTCGCTTATGGGGCATCGCACTACTGCCGGTCTGGCCCGCCGCGAACTCCTCCTGCACCTCTAGGATCTCAGTCCGCTGCAGGTTTCGTAGCTCGGTCGCCCAGCGCTCAATCGAGCCCGCCAGGACGGCCAGCGCGCAAAGCAAGTTGGCGTGCCGGTCTCGGGCCACGATCTGCGTCGAGCTTGGGTCGGCGCCCAGCCCCAAACGGCGGCAAATGTTCGCCTCCATCTCTGGGCTGACGTGCGCGTGGATCCCCACTGCACCGCTTATCTTCCCCACCGCGATCTCTTCGCGGCAGAACTGCAATCGACGGATGCTGCGATCCAGCTCTTGCACCCAACCGTTCACCTTGAACCCGAACGTAATTGGCTCCGCGTGGATGCCGTGGGTCCGACCAATGCACGGGGTACCCACGTGATCCACCGCAAGGTTACGCATCGGCTCACGTAATCTTCGCGCCGATTCGATGAGCACATCGCACGAGTCGCGCATCATCATGCCCAGCGCACTGTCGATGACGTCGTAGCTCGTGACTCCAAAGTGGATCCAGCGCGCAGGCGTCGGCTCGCCCTCAGTCAGATTTGCGGACTGCGTCACGTACTCGCTCATGCAGCGCACGAACGCCATCAAATCGTGGCGCGTTTCCTTCTCGATTTCGTCGCACCGGGGAATGTCAAACCCTGCCCCGGACCGGATCCGAGCCATGTCCTCGGCCGGGATTTCGCCTTGCTCGGCGTACGCCTCGCAGATCGCGACTTCGACCTCCATCCAACGCTGAGCCTTGGCCTCGCGGCTCCACAGTGACTGCATGGCGGGGGTGGTGTATCGATCGATCATGGGCCCCCAGAGGGTACCCGCCGACCGACGGTCAAACGAGCCCACCGAGTATCCTGTGCCCATGGCAAAGGCAGGCAAAGACGCTCGCAAACGCTTCAAACCCGAGTCGCTCATGATGAGCTACGGATACAAGCCGGAACTCAGCGAAGGCGCAATCAAGCCTCCTGTCTTTCTGACCTCCACCTTCGTTTTCAAATCGGCTGAAGAGGGCAAGCGGTTCTTTGAAGTCGCCTACGGCCACGCGAACCTCGACCACGGCGAGGAACTGGGACTCATCTACAGCCGCATCAACAACCCAGACATGGAGATCTTGGAAGACCGGCTCGCTGTCTGGGATGATGCCGACAGCGCACTCGTCTTCAGCAGCGGCATGGCCGCCATCTCGACGGTGATGCTTGAGTTCCTCAAGCCGGGAGACGTCTTGCTGCACAGCAATCCGCTGTACGGCGGAACTCACCACTTCATCCACCACGTGTTGCCTCTATGGGGGGTCCACGGGGTGGCATTCTCGCCCGGCGAGAGCGAGGAGACCATCTTGCAGCGTGTCGCCGACGCGGGTGCGATTGACAAGGTCCGCCTTGTACACATTGAGACCCCTGCCAACCCCACCAACGAACTCATTGATCTAGAGATGATCGCCCGCATCGCCAAGAAGTTGGGAGCGACCTCGAGCGTTGACAATACGTACCTCGGCCCGGTCTTTCAGCGTCCGCTCAAGTTCGGGATCGACTTGGTGCTGTACTCCGCGACCAAGTACATCGGGGGTCACAGCGACCTCATTGCAGGCGCGGTCGCGGGCCACGCCGAGCCGGTCCAGCGGGTACGGGTGCTCCGAACGTTCCTCGGCAACATGAACGGTCCTTGGACTCAGTGGCTCATGCTTCGTTCGCTCGAAACGCTACGCGTGCGGATGGATCGCCAAGCCGCCTCGGCAAAGATCGTCGCCGATTTTCTGCTGGGCCACCCCAAGGTCGAAAGGGTGTACTACCTGGGGCACCTCGAAGCCGGAACCGCACAGCATGCAATCTTTCAAAAGCAGTGCGAATCGGCGGGCGCGATGATCTCATTCGACGTCATCCGCGGCGAGAAGGCCGCATTCCGATTCCTGAACGCGCTCCAGCTCATTAGCCTGGCCGTGTCGCTCGGCGGCACGGAGTCGCTGATCGAGCACCCCGCATCGATGACGCACTGCGATATCCCGCTGGACGAGCGCGCAAAGATGGGCATCTCGGACAAGTTGGTGCGACTGAGCATCGGGCTCGAAGATCCGCACGATCTCATCAGCGACCTCGACGCGGCTTTGCGAGAAATCTGATCGCGCGGCAACGATCTGTTGTCGCCGTTGCTTAAAGTTTGTGGAATTTCAATATTAGAAGCCTCGTAGCGCTAAAGTAACCGCGATGCCTACACCGGTCTTCGATCGATATCTGCGCTACGACGAGCTCACGGCCCTGCTCCTCGCCTACGCGTCCGAGTTTCCGGAACTCGTCACGCTCGAGAGCATCGGCCAGAGCCACGAGGGCCGAACGATTTGGCTAGTGACGGTCACGCTGGCCGGTACCAAACCTGCCAGCGACAAACCCGCGGTCTGGTGCGATGGAAACATACACGCGAGCGAGGTAAGCGCAAGCACTGCAGTACTCCACATCTTGCACACTGTGACGTCGAAGTACGGGAAGGACGCAGACATCTCGCGCCTGCTGGAGACGCGCACCCTCTACCTCGTCCCACGCCTGAACCCGGACGGAGCGGAGTGGGCGCTCGAATCTCCTCCGCGGATTGTCCGCAGTTCGACGCGGCCCTACCCGTTCGACGAGCTCGATCCCGAAGGTCTAGAGCAAAAGGACCTAGATGGCGATGGCCGGATCCTCAGCATGCGTTTGCGCGACACGAACGGTGCGTGGGTCCAGAGCGAAGTTGAACCGCGGCTTATGCGCAAGCGTCGCCCGGACGAGTCTGGCGGCACCTACTACCGCCTCATACCTGAGGGGCTTTTCCACAACTACGACTCGGTGACCATGCGGGGCCAGAAGATCCCGCAAGGCCTGGACTTCAACCGAAACTTCCCGAGCGCTTGGCGACCCGAGGCGGAACAGTACGGCGCAGGACCGTACCCCACGAGCGAGCCCGAAATTCGTGCGTGCGTCCAAGCCATCTGCGACCGGCCCAATATCTGCGCCGCGTTCACATATCACACATTCAGCGGCGTCCATCTGCGTCCGCCCAGCCGTTACCCCGACACCGACCTGCCGGCCGAAGACCTCTGGCTTTACAACGCCTTCGGCGAGAAAGGGACCGAGCTCACGGGCTACCCAGCGATCAGCAACTACCATGAGTTCAAGTACCACCCCAAGGAGGTGATTACCGGCGTCTTCGACGACTGGATGTACGAGCACCGAGGCGTCTTCGCTTGGACCACAGAAATCTGGTCGCCGCAACGCCAAGCCGGCATCACCGATTACAAGTACATCGAGTGGTTCCGCGACCATCCCCATGAGGACGATATCAAGCTCCTGCAGTGGTCCGATAACAAGCTCGACGGCAAGGGATATGCGGACTGGACCCCGTTCGATCACCCACAGCTTGGCCCAGTTGAGATCGGAGGGTGGAACCACCACTTGGCATTTCGCAACCCGCCGACCCAGTTCCTGGAAGCAGAGATTGAGCACTTTGTGGACTGGGTTGTCTACATGGGGCTGGCATCGCCGCAGCTCGAAGAGCGATTGCTCACCATCCTTCCCATTGCGGGCGGCTGGCACATAAAGTGGGCGGTTCACAACACAGGCTACTTGCCAACCAACGTGACCAAGCTGGCCGCGGAGAAGAAGTTGTGCCGCGGAGTGGTACTAGAAATCAGACGAGACGGCGAGGCCTGGACCGAGGCCGGAACCAACAAGCCCGCGTGGCTGAGCGCAGGCAAACTTCGGACGGTAGCGGGGCAACTTGCGGGATGGTCCCACGTCACCAGTAGCGGCTTCGGCGGAACAATCCAAGCCACCGACGACGTAGCTTATGTTGAGTATCACATCGCGCAGCCTGGAAAATACACCTTGACTGCGTCCCACGAACGTGCCGGAACCGTCACTACCGAGATCGAATTGGCATAGTTCTTGCGAAGGACTAAGCGTCATGAAGTCGATGATCAAGAGCTTGACCCTGGTGGCTGGGGTTGCATTGGCCCTGATGGGTTGTGGTGGCGGCGGAAAGAGCGGAATCACGGGGCCCACCGTAAGTGTCCGGGCCGTGAACCTGGCACAAAGCGCCGGAAAGATTGATTTGCGCACCGGACGCGACCAGCGCGCGAACGGCATGGACTACCTGCAGCGAACCAACTTCGTCGTGGGTGCAGGTTCTGTCCAGTTTATTGCCTACGCAGCTGGAACGCTGACTCTCGTCGGAAACCAGCTCGTGAACCTCCCTGAAGCAAACAAGGCGGCGACTGTCGTCATCTTGCCCAAGTCGGGCGGCGGAGTTGAATTCCGCGGGTTTGCCGAGACCGCGCGCCAACCGTCGGCCGGTAGCGCGACGATCCGGTTTGCACACGTCGGCTCGTCGGTGGGCACGGTCGATATGAGCGTCGTGACAGGGCCGACCCCGCATGTCGCCACCGGCCTGACATTCGGCAATGCGAGTGCATACGTGACCGTGGCAGCTGGCTCGTATCCGATCCGAATTACGAAGGGCGGAACGTCCCAGACGACAACCGGAAGTGTGAACTTCGCCAGTGGAACGATTACTACGGTGTACGTGGGGAACCCACCGAGCTCGACGGCTTTTGCCAACTTTATGCCGGTGGTCGAAGCCCCGTAAGACGAGATTTGGAGCGGGAAACGGGACTCGAACCCGCGACCTTGACCTTGGGAAGGTCCTGCTCTACCACTGAGCTACTCCCGCTCGCGAACTTAGTATAACCCTAGTTCTCGATCAAATATTCTGCGATCAATTGCGCAGTATCGTGCAGGGCGTCGATGTGCGTGCGTTCGTAACCGTGCGATGTATCGACGCCTGGTCCAATGAGGGCCACTTCAGCCTGACCACCCGCTCGCCAGTACACCCCGCCATCCGAACCGTAGAACGGGTAAATGTCGGGCTTCAGCTCCAGTGCCGACTGATCCGCGATCGTGCGCAGCTTCTCGGTCAGGCGGCGCGAGTACGGTCCGCTCGAATCCTTGAGACAAATCGAGCAGTGCGTTTCGTCTCCTTGCAGGCCTTCGCCGACGCAGGCCATGTCGAGCACCACGAACTCGGCCAAGTCCTCCGGCAATCCGTCGCACCCACCGTGCCCGACCTCTTCGTAGTTGCTGAAGAGCACGTGCGTTCGCTGTGCCGGGCTCACGCCCGCACCCCGCAGCGCCTTCAGGGCCGCGATGAGGCAGGCGACGCACGCCTTATCATCGAGGAATCTGGAACGAATAAACCCGCTATCAAGAATCTCGAGCCGAGGATCGAAGTAAACGAAGTCGCCCACGTTGATGCCAAGCACCCGGGTCTCTTCGTCCGAGTTCGTCCGCTCGTCGAGTCGAACTTCAAGAGTGTCGGCATTTCGAGGAGCGGTTGCCGCCTCTTTGTTCACGTGGGCCGCACCGTTGACGAGGACCATCGAGCCTCGCACTTGCCGACCTTCTCGTGTTTGCACCCAGATGCCCTCACTCTCCACGGTTGGCCACATGAGCCCGTTCAGCGCCGTAAGTTTCAGTCGGCCATTCGGCTTGATTTGCGCGACCATTGCCCCGAGGGTGTCCACGTGTGCGGAGAGACCGCGTGGACGGTCGTCCTGTAGGCCTTCCAAGTAGGCCACGAGGGCACCCTTGTTAGTGCGGTAACTGGTCACACCCATGCTTTCCAGCTCCTGTTCTACAAAACTGACCGCCCACTCGGTGTCCCCGGTGGGACTCGGGGTCTGAATGAGATCCGACAGGACTCGCTTCAGATAGTCTAAATCGATCGTAAATCGGGCCATGGTGCCCGCTCATTTTATCCGCAATCGGTGCTTCGGATATTCTGAACAGAATATGGCCACTCTCTTTACGCGCATTATCCAGCGGGAAATTCCCGCAGAGATCGTGTACGAAGACGACCACGTCGTTGCGTTCCGCGATATCAACCCCCAGGCTCCCGTACACATCGTCCTCGTTCCCCGCGCCGAGATTTCCGGCGTCGCCGAAGTCCCCGATTCCGGCGACCACATGTACCTGCTCAATGCCGCTCGAAAAGTCGCCGAGGCAGAAGGCCTTACGGCCGGATACCGACTGGTGATCAACCAAGGCGCGGACGGGGGGCAGACCGTCGATCACTTACACATGCACCTGCTCGGCGGTCGCAGCTTGACGTGGCCCCCAGGCTAGCCGACCGCCGCTCCAGAGGCTGTCCAACGGGTAAAACCGAGGTATGAGTCAGCCTTACGAACGCGTCTATAACTTCTCCGCTGGGCCCTGCACACTGCCGGTTGCGGTGTTGGAACAGGTGCGCGACGACCTGATCAATTACAAGGGCACCGGTAAGAGTGTCATGGAAATGAGCCACCGTAGCAAAGCCTACGAGGCGATTATCGCGCAGACCGAGGCGGACCTACGAACGCTCATGGGCATCCCGGAGGCGTACAAGGTGCTGTTCCTCCAGGGGGGTGCAAGCCTGCAGTTCACCATGCTCGCGAACAGTTTCCTCCCCGCTGGTAAGACCGCCGAGTACATCGTCACCGGAACTTGGGGCAAGAAGGCCGTCGAAGCCGCCCAGTTGGTCGGCAACGTAAAGGTGGTTTTCGATGCCAAGGCGGACAACTACAACCACGCGCCACATCTCACCGATTTGAACCTGAGCGCCTACGCCGCGTACGTCCATTTCACGAGCAACGAAACGATCCAGGGGGTCGATTTCTTTGCCGATCCTGCGGTCGCTGGCCGCGTGATTTGCGACGCGAGCTCCAATATCCTCAGTCGCCCGATGGACGTCAGCAAGTACTGCATGCTGTACGCAGGTGCGCAAAAGAATATGGGACCGGCGGGCGTCACCGTCGTGATCATGCACGAGGACCTCATTCGCGAAGCACCGACCGGGCTGGCACCGATGCTGGACTACCGACTGCAGTCCGAGAACGGATCGATGTACAACACGCCGCCCTGCTTCAGCATTTACGTGATGGGGCTGGTTTACCAATGGACTCTCGCTCAGGGTGGCCTCACCGCCATGGCCAAGCACAACGCCGCCAAGGCCGGACTGCTCTACGACGCCATTGAAGCCTCGGGCGGGTTCTACGAAGCCCACGCGAAGCCCGCGAATCGGAGCCACATGAACGTGACCTTCACCCTTCCGAGCGATGATCTGACGGATGCCTTCATCAAGGCTGCGAAGGAGAACAAATTCGAAGAGCTGAAGGGGCACCGGAGCGTTGGTGGATGCCGAGCCAGCATCTATAACGCGTTTCCGACCGAGGGATGCGAGGAGCTAGCCAGGTTCATGCGGGAGTTCGCCAGCGCGAACGGATAAAAACAGCAAAAATGTGCGGCACTTTTGCCCGAACGGCGACATAATTAAAGTAGGTCGATGAAGACAAAGCTACGAAGGCTGATAGGGATACAAGTGGTATGGGCAATTACGCTCGTCTGCGCGATCGCTCAGCCCATCGCAAATGCAGTAGCCTGTTGCAATCTTCCGATCCAGAGTAGAGAATGCGCTTGTTGTAGCGCACCCGCGCACAAGTCTACGGACGCGGCGTGCGAGATCAGCAGCGATTCCTGCGCTTCCTGCGCCATGTGCGCAGCAACCCCGGTGCCGGGCCCCGATCGATACGCGATCGCGGTCGCACCAGACAATTCTCCTTTCACACTTCCGGCGGCTCCAGATCTGGGGATCAAGATCTCCATTCCCGAACCGCCGGTACAGGTCGGCTTTACTCCATCCGTACAGCACAGTCACGGACCGCCGCCTGACCTTGGTCGCGCTCCACCCATCGCCTAGCGGTCTTAACTCCGCGTACCCCATGTACGCCTGACCGCTCCAATGGAGCTAGAAACTAAGGAAACAACTATGAAGAAGATGCTATTCGCCCTCGCAATGGGTGCCATGATGCTCGCTCCGGCCTTCGCCGGCTCGTCCAACGCCTCGTTCGCCGATGGATGTAAGGCCTGCGCCTGTTCTTGCAAGTGCTGCAAGGAAAACTGCAAGGCCTGCTGTGGCGACAAGTGCGGCGAATGCTGCAAGGACGGCAAGTGCGGAAGCGGTTGCTGTGGCGGCGGCTGCTGCGGCAAGTAACAGCTCAACCTAGCTAACCAGAGGGCTGGTGCACTGAGTGCACCAGCCCTCTTTCGCGTGTCATACTCTCCGGGCCATGAGTAGCGACGCAACTGGAATGTTCATCACCGAGACCCACACCGATGCAGCGATCTGGATGTTTCGGGTTTCAAAAATGCTTCTGGAGGGCCAAACCCAATTCCAGACGTATCAGATCTGCGAAGTCCCCCGATTCGGCAAGTCGCTGTTCCTCGACTACAACATTCAGACTAGCCTCATGGACGAGCACGTCTTTCACGAGTGCATGTCCCAGCCAGCGATGACGCTCCATCCCAACCCGCGCAACGTCGTGGTCTGCGGAGGCGGCGAAGGCGCAACCCTTCGCGAAGCGCTCAAGCACAACACCGTCACCCATGCGACGATGGTGGATATCGACGGCGAACTCGTGGACATGGTGAAAGAGCATATGCCGGAGTGGCACCAGGGCGCGTTTGAAGACCCCCGCACCACACTCCTGCACCTCGACGCGCGCAAATGGCTTGAGGATCATCGAGGCAGTAACTTCGATGTCATCCTGTCGGACCTGCCCAACCCCCACGAAGAGGGCCCCGGCCAGATGCTCTTCACGAAGGAGTACTTCCAGATTTGCGCCGATGCGATGGGTGACGACGGCGTCCTCGCGCTCCAGGCGGGCACCGCTAACCAGAACTACCCAGAGTGCATGCTGAGTTGCATCAAGACTCTGCAAGAGATGGACTGCTTCGCCCACGTCGCAGGCTACTACGGCATCGTGACCACGTTCTTCCAGCCGTGGGGATTCGTCCTTGCCAGCAAGAAGCATGACCCACTTGCACTTACCGTCGAAGAGATCAAGCGGCGCTTCACCGAGCGCGGCGTGAAGACCCGCTACTACACCCCCGAATTCCACTCCGCAGTGTTCGCGTTACCGCCCTATCTGATGGAGCAATGGGACAAGGCGCGAGTGCTCACCGACTCCGATCCGTTTATCTGGACCGCATAACCACAAATGTATCGTAAGCACACAAAAACTACCGTACTATTTGCAAATGGGATATCGGTTTTTGTGTGTTGTGTCGGGCGTTATTGCCGTTACATCAGCCATTGCTTCCTTCGACCTAATGCTCATCCCAGATACGGCGAACAACCGTATTTTGCGCTACGACCCGGTAGCCGGGATCTCGCTTGGCCAAATCGCGTACTCCGCTCCACGCCATGTGGCAGCCGTCGCAGGCGATCCGATGGCAGTGGTCACCGCAACGTACGGAACGCGGCAGTTGAACTATTCAACTGGCGAGCGGGGGAAGTTCACCAATCTCGGGACGTGGAGCTCAGTCATTACCGGCAACGCGGCCTCCCCGTACCTCGTCATTGCGGGCACCCAGATTTCGATCCTAAATTCTAACCTGGGGCTCGTTGGGTCAACGGCCCTTCCCGCAGGCGTGACACTCAGCCATCTCGTTAAGGTAGGGGGCGGGAGATTTCGCGGCATCGGAAGAAATGCAACAGGGGATATCGTCACCACGCTTTACGATTCCAGCTATGCGCAGGTTGGCAGCGCGTCAACGCTGATACCGGCGTCAAGCACTTCGATAAATGATCCGATTGGCCAACCCACGTACTGGCTAAACAACGGCGGCTCTCCGTTCTTCTCGTTCGTGTTTCGCACCAATGCATCGAACCTGAACATCCATCGGGTCTCGATGAACGACGGGTTCACCATTTCAGCGACGGCGAATCAATCCCTCAGCGGGTTCTTCTCGGGTGCGGACCTTATTCCTTCGATGGTGACAGGACACAACGCGATCTACTGCGTCGGCACGAACAGCGGCGGCACTGGCTTGCAGATCACCGAGTTCGCTGCAGTGACGTCACTCATCGCGACCACGAGCACCACGATCTCGGGAATGACCGCACCGACCGGCAACTGGGGACTGGCCAACGTCGTCGCTCCCGAGCCCGAGGCGTGGGCGGCCTTGAGTCTGGGCCTTGCGGCGCTGATGTGTCGCCGCAAGAAATAGTGCAAAAAATACGGGCATTTGCGCACTATTGCCCTATAATTAGACTAATCACACACATCACTACGTGGGGGACGATGATGTTTCAACCCGTGTACGTCTACATTGCGTCGAATTCTGTCGGCGCTCTTCACATCGGCACCAGCCGCAATCTTCTCGTAACAATGCGCCAGTTCAAAGAGCGCTCGGTCGTTCCTGCGGGCTGGGTCCTCGGTGTGGACCAGCTGTTGTTCGTTCGACAATGTATGACGCTCGACGAAGCCCTTCGGTTAGAGTCTTCTTTGCGCCACATGGGACGCAAAACGCTTCAGCGCCTCATCCGATTTGACAACCCCGCGATGCTTGATCTCAGCCGGCCCTGGTACGTCGTCAAAGTCGGTGAGAACGGCCCTGATTACATCGAGAACCGGATGCCGAACTACGTGGCGCATGAGATCGCCGCCACTCAAGCCCTCCTGAACTGAGCCCGTCGGTTAAACCCGGTACTCTCGGACGATGCTGAGTAGCACCGACTCCCTCGCAGCTGTGCGCGCCCAAGCGCGAGCGCAGTTCCCCGCCCTCGCATCTGACTTTGCTTTCTTTGAGAACGCGGGCGGCTCCCAGGTCCCGACCAGCGTCATCGAGGCGATCCACTCATTCCTGCTCGAATCGTACGCACAGACCGGTGCCAGCTACCCCGCCAGCCTCCAAGCATCTGCCGTCAATGCGGAGGCTCATGCGTTCGTGAACGACCTGTTCGGGGGTGCCGGAAGAGGCAAAGTCGCTTTCGCTCAGTCGGCGAGTTCCCACTTCCATACCCTCGCGCAATCCATCCGCCCCACGCTCCGGCCCGGTGACGAGATCGTCATCGCGGTGGCAAACCACGAGTCGAACGTCGGCCCGTTTGTTCGGCTGCAGGAGTTCGGCGTGAAAATCCGGTGGTGGGAGGTCCATCCCGAGACCGGCGTGTACGGACCCGATGGGCTTGTTCCCCTTCTGAGCGACCGCACTCGACTGATCTGCTATCCGCGAACCAGCAACCTGCTCGGAGACGTGCAAGACTGCGCCGCCGTCAGCCGCTTGGCACGTGGTGTGGGTGCATGGACGGTGGTCGATGCGGTGGCGAGCGCGGCCCACGAGCCGCTATCGGTTGTAGAGTGGGATGTGGATTTCTGCGCCTTCAGCCACTACAAGGTATATGGTCCACACGTCGGTGCGATGTGGATTCGCAACGAATGCCTGGAGAAGATCGACGGTCCGAACCACTTCTTCAACCTGCCCGGCGAGTGGGCGAACCGATTCGAGCTGGGCTGTCTTCCGTACGAACTGCTCGCCGGAATTCTTGGGCTTCGCGAGTACTTACGAACACTCGCTCCGGAAGCGAGCAGCGACCGGGAACGAGTCGCGCAGTCGTTCAAATCGATGCACGCTTTGGAGCAACCCCTGACCGAACACATGCTTGCTTGGCTGAAGCTCCGGGACGACCTGCGCATCATCGGCCCGACGAGCCCTTCCGAGCGGCACCCGACGATCAGCTTCGTTCACAACCGGCTGAGCAGTGAGACCATCGCGACGGCGCTATGTGATCGTGGATTCGGCGTCAAGTACGGGCACATGTACGCCTATCGGCTGTGCGAGGCGCTTGGTTTGGATCTCGTCCAAGGCGTCGTCCGGATCAGCGCCGTCCACACGAACACCCCTGACGAGGTGGAGCGTTTGCTGAAAGCACTTGGGTCGATCTTGGAAGGCGCAGTACAATAGCCGCTGAGGTTCAATGATGAGCAGTTCCCTGTGTCCCGAGCTCCAAGCGTTCCTGGCCGAAGTCGATGCCGCGGTCGAGATCGACTGTACGACCGCACGATGTCACCGTGTGAAGGATCTGCTCGAAGAGCTCTTCCACTCGGGGCGAGACCTTATTCCCGCCGAGTATCTGCGGCCATGCGAGACATCCTACGCCCGACACCTCCTGCACCGCGACCCGGCCGGGCGTTACAGTATCGTGATGATGGTCTGGAACGTCGGCCAAGGCACCTACCTGCACGACCACGCGGGTGAGTGGTGCGTGGAGTGCGTCTACCGCGGCCAGATCAGGGTCCAGAGTTACGATCTCAAGAGCGAGTCAGAGGAAGGAACCTTCCAATTCGAGAAGGCCAAAGAGGTCCTCGCCGGAATCGGCAATGCAGGCGCGCTCATCCCGCCGTTCGACTACCACACGATCTCAAACGCACTCCCCGACACCGCTTCGATCACCATGCACATCTACGGTCACGAACTCACTTGGTGCCACATCTTCGAGCCTGTCGAAGGAGGATTCAAGCGCGTGCGCCGCGAGCTAGGCTATACGGCGTGACCGCCCTCCAAAAGCTTGCTCCGGGTGTACTTTTCGCCACCGGGCTCGCCATCGCCGCGGTTTGGCTCGCCGGTCTCCCCTGGGTCATGCAGACCCTCCACTGGAGTCCGCTCCTCATCGTGATTCTCCTCGGGATGGCGATCGCCTCGACCACTCAGCTTCCCGAAATGTTAGGTCCGGGCATCAAATGGTGCCAGAAACCGATGCTTCGCATCGGGGTCGCCTGCCTCGGGATCAAGCTGAGCCTCGGCGCGCTCGCCGAGATCGGCGGTCCCGCGCTCATTGTGGTGGGTATCACAACCGCCGTCGGCATGGCGGGTGGCGTTTGGCTCGCTCAGCGGATGGGCGTCGAGCGCTCGCTAGGCTTGCTCTTGGCGACCGGTGGTGCAGTGTGCGGTGCGTCGGCCATCGTCGCCGCCGACTCGGTAGTCCAAGCGGAGCACAAGGACACCGCCGCCAGTCTCGGGATCGTCACCCTCTGGGGGACGATCGGCATCGTCCTCTACTCGTTGCTCTCCCACGTTTTCAGCGTTGGCAGTTTCGCATACGGGCTCTTCTGTGGGGCGACGCTCCACGAGGTGGCCCAAGTCGTCGCCGCATCCGCAGCGATGGGCTCAGATGCCCAGGGCACCGCAACGGTTGCCAAGCTAGCGCGCGTTGCGCTCCTCGCTCCGATCATCTTTGGACTTGGGTTGTGGCTGCGTCGCCAGGGACACTCGACGGGTGAAACCAAGACACCGCTGTTACCGTGGTTCGTCACCGCATTCCTCCTACTCGCCGCTCTACGCACTGCGGCTCCATCGCTGGGGATCGAATCGCTACTCAAGACTCAGTTTGAGCCCTTCGTCCCGTTCGTTTTGAGCATCGGCATGGCCGGAGTAGGCCTTCAAACCGGGTTTGGCGACCTAGTGAAGGCAGGCTG
Source organism: Chthonomonas sp. (assembly GCA_016788115.1). Lineage (NCBI taxonomy): Bacteria > Bacillati > Armatimonadota > Chthonomonadia > Chthonomonadales > Chthonomonadaceae > Chthonomonas > Chthonomonas sp. The sequence continues at coordinate 323,625 of JAEURR010000006.1, forward strand.
GCGACCCGTGTATCTTGCGCTCATCCAGTGGGTGCTCATGATCGCCGTGTCGGTGCCGCTCATCATGATGCTTGGGCACCGCTAGACTTGCTGCGTCTTCCACTGTCCCCGCCGAAACACAACAATGGCCATCGCGCCTTGGATCGCTTGGCTCAGGCTCATCGCGATCCACGCGCCGGTCGGGCCCATGGCAATCGGATGGACTAGGAGCCACGCGAGCGGCACCCGCAACAACCAAAGACACCATATGGTAATCCAGACCGGTCGGACCGTATCGCCAGCCCCCTGCATTGCGCCGATCATAATCATCGCGTAACTAAAGAGGACCTCGGTGAGACACAACCAGCGGATCAGGCTTACTGCTTCCTCGCGGGTTTTCTGCTTCCCTGCCAACTCGTCGGGCCGTGCCACGACTGGCTCAACCCGCTTCGACTCAGCTCGGATTGACACGGGCTCGCTAGAGATCATGGTCTTCGCGACGAGCGGAGAGTAGAGGTAGATCGGGACGACGAGCGCGGCAATGACAAGCGCACCGCTGTGCGCCGCAACCCAGGTCACCCGCTCGGCGCGGTCGGGCTTCTTTGCGCCCAGGCTCTGACCAACGAGCGCAGACGTAGCCATCGACAGTCCAAACGCAGGCATGAACATGATCGATTCCACCGCGAATGCGACTCCCATCGCCGCGATCGCTGGCTCGCCGTTGACCGACTTAGCGATGATCACGGTGAACGCGGTCAGCGAGAGCACGCGCAGGAACGACATGAGTGCGCTCGGGATCGAAATCCGAAGGATCCTCGCCGCCCAATCGCGACGGGGCAATCGGATCGAGAGCAAGTTCCCCAATGGCGTGCGGCGTGAGTACACCACGTATACGACCGCCGACAACCATGCGCTGATGGTCATGGCGACCGCCGCACCGGGAAGCCCGAGCCCCACGCCCGGCAGCATGAAGTGTGCGCCGAGGAACGTCGCGGGACGCGCCGGAAAGATCATGACGAAGTTCAGAAGAATGTGGAGTGCGATCTGCAGGCCCGAGATCACCATCGGGCTCTTGGTATCCCCCACGCCTCGCAGGCACGCGGCCAGCGTTTGGATGATGTAGATCGCTGGGAGGCCGAGGGCAAACATCGCCACGTACTGAACCATGAGCTCGCGTCCACGATCCGCATCGGCGGGCAAGACGTAGTGCCCCACAAAGGGCGTGAGCATAAAACTCAGCAACGCCAAGATCACAGAGGTCACTACTGCCAGATTGAGAGACTGCTGCGCCGCTGCTCGGTATTCGGGGACATCCTTTGCGCCATAAGCACGGCTTACCAGTGCGGTCGCACCGGTGGCCACCGCCATCGCCAACGAAAACAGCAAGAACGTCAAGTTCATTGCTGCGCTCTGGGCGCTCAATGCCGACTGCTCCAAGTGACCTATGAAGAATCGGTCCAACAAGTTGTTTAGAACTTGGAGAGAATTCAGAGCGACCGCGGGCCAGGCAAAGGCCCAGACGGTCCGAACAAGACGTTCTTGGCCCTCCTGGCCGGGTTCAGATGATGCTACGACGGACAAGCAAACACTCCACCCCTAGTCTACGTTAACGAATACCCCCAAAGGTCCCGCATCGGTCACAATCGAGTTGCCATGCGATACGAACTGCTGTATCAACCATCTTTCGCCATCGCGCGCGTCATGCTCGATCCAGGTCAGAGTATTCGGGCCGAAGCCGGGGCCATGATGAGCATGTCTCCCAGCATCAACCTGGATAGCAAGATGCAAGGCGGGATCGGCAAAGCGCTGGGCCGTTTGCTGGGCGGCGAGAGCCTGTTCCAGTCCACTTTCTCGGCGACCACCGGACCAGGCGAAGTGCTTCTCGCGCCGACTCTGCCAGGCGACATCCTCGGCGTCGAAGTTCAAGGGGGACTGATGGTGCAGAGCGGATCGTTCCTGGCCTGCGACACTCAGCTTGAGCTTACGACACAGGCGAGCGGTCGCGCGTTCTTGGGCGGCGAGGGGCTTTTCCTGCTCCGAGTGACCGGGGTGGGGACATTGCTTGCCAACGCGTTCGGCGCAATTCACCCGGTGCAACTCATGCCCGGCCAGCCGTACATCGTCGATTCAGGGCACATCGTGGCGTTCTCGGAAGGGATGGGCTACGAGGTCCGCACCGTGAACAAGTCGCTGCTGGGCAGTCTGAAATCGGGCGAAGGATTCGTGGTCCAGCTCACGGGTCCAGGCGTGGTGTATGTCCAGACTCGCACCCCCTCCGGCTTCGCTGGCTGGGTGCGACAGGTCGCTCCTAGCGGCTAGATGCTTTGGCGAAAGGCGTACTCGCCGCACACGATTGAGCTTGCTTCGTTCCCTTCGTGGCGCGGGGTCAGCCTCCTAGGCGAAAACATGGTGGTGAGCCCGCGTGCCCTCCAAGTCGGTGCAACGGAGCTTGGGGCTGTGCTCCATATCAGGACTTGGCGGCAACTGTGCCATGGCGAGTTCGGCGGTGCAGTTCCGGTCGTGGCGTGGCTGTTTGGTCCATTCGATCCGGAGGAAGTCAAACTACTGATCCCTGCGAGCGAGCATGGCTTGACCGTGCTCTGCCCCGATCCGCCCTTGGAGGTGCGGGCACCCATGTTTGGCCTCGCTGGCACGCTGGGTTGCGTCGGACTGCCGAATGAAGACGTGTGGGGGAAAATGGCGGACCGGCTGCGTTAGCGCGATCTGACCGCGCCCCTGGGCGGCGAGAAGCGGAAGTTCACCTCGGGACCGAACGAGCTCATTTCGTACAGATCAACCGTCCACTCTGTGGAGCGAGCTTCGGTTCCGCGCTTGTCGTCGCGACGGTAGTCAATCCGGTCGAGCCTCCAGCCCGGCCCGTCCGCGCTGAGTTCGTAGCGCATCGAAGTGTGCACGGGCTTGCCCGCTTCGACGTTCACCGTTGCTAGCGATTTGTCGTCGTTGAACTCCACCCAAGTCTCACCGAGCGGAACGTACGGCATCCATGCACCGGATTTCGTGCGACTCGTCAGCCAGGAGTCGGCGAAGAGCCGCGCGATGATCGCGGACTCGCCACGAAAATGCTGTTGCGATTGAGAGGCCAGCAGGGTGGTCGGATGACCGACCGTGTCGCCGTACTTCGAAGCGGAAAACTCGTTCCGAGCAGGGTTGAACTTCCATAGTTCGACCCCGTCACCCACTACTCGCGTCACGACTTGGCCATTGCGAAAGAATGTGGCGTCGAGAAACGCGGTGCTGTCCTTGGAGGCCGGCTCCTGCATGAAGTACGCCACGACGGAGAAGTTGACCCGGTTGCCGCCGGTGACGATGCTGCCCGCCTGCTCCATGCCGATTCGCTCATTCGCGGCGAACCGTGACATCGCCGAGCTCATGACCTGAGTCGCGGTCTGAGCGGAGGCAACTGCGCTCAACGCGAGGCTGAGCGCCGCAATGAAAGACTTCATGACTGCATGTGAGACTTTGGTCGGATCAGCAGTGTTCGCAAAAGTGCGAATGACCCAGCACTATTATCGGGGGTTGGGTTGCCAATCTGGTAGCTGGTATCCTACCCTCTGACAACCCATTCCCATTGTTAGGGAGGAACCAAGCTATGAACTCCGTTGCTTACGAAGAATCGAAACTATATCGATTGCGGCACTCCGCCGCCCACCTGATGGCCCAAGCCATCCTCGAGCTCTTTCCCACCGCCAAGCTCACGATTGGCCCTCCAGTTGAAAACGGCTTCTACTACGATGTGGATTTTGCCGATCCGATCCAAGAGACGGACCTAGGCAAGATCGAGCAGAAGATGCGCGAGCTCGGAAACCTAAAGCAGCCGATCGTGCGCCGAGTTGCAGCAGACCGAGACGGCGCAAAGCGGATCATCCTTGAGGACTGCGCGAATGGTCAGGGCCCGGACTCCGTCTCGTACAAGTTTGAGCTTCTGGAGGCGATACCAGCTGGGGACGAAATCACTTTCTTCGAGCAACGCGCGACGGACAAGCAAGGAAAAGAACACCTGTTCGTGGACCTCTGCCGAGGTCCCCACGTAGAATCGACCGCCGAGATCAAGCACTTCAAGCTCATGAGCATTGCCGGTGCTTACTGGCGCGGCGACGTCAAGAACAAGCAGCTCACGCGCATCTACGGCACCGCATTTGAATCCAAGGAAGAGCTCGAAGAGTACTTGCACTTCTTGGAAGAGGCGAAGCGGCGAGATCACCGTGTGCTCGGGCGCGAGCTGCACCTATTCATGTTCTCACCGCGTGTTGGTACGGGTCTTGCGCTGTGGCTGCCCAAGGGTGCCACCCTGCGCGAGACGCTCGTGGAATTTTTGAAGGAGGAGCAGCTCAAGCGCGGCTACCAACCGGTCGTGACGCCGCATCTTGCCAGCATCAAGCTGTACGAGAAGTCGGGCCACATCATCAACTACCGCGAGAAGATGTTCCCGTTCATGGAGGACGAGGAGAAAGAGACCTTCATCCTAAAGCCGATGAACTGCCCGTTCCACATCGAGATCTATCAATCTCAGATGCGGAGCTACCGCGACCTGCCAGTGCGCTACGCCGAGTTTGGAACGGTCTATCGGTACGAGCAGAGCGGCGAGGTGGCCGGAATTCTCCGCGCCCGCGGCTTTACCCAGGACGATGCCCACGTCTTCGTGACCCCCGAGCAGCTGGAGGACGAGTTTGTCGGGGTCGTAGAGCTCATGCAGACAGTCCTGAACCGTCTCGGTCTGAGCGACTTCCGCGTGCGCGTCGGTACCCGCGATCCGAAGAGCGACAAGTACATCGGCCACCAGGACAACTGGGACAAGGCCACCCATGCGATCATCAACGCGTGCAGCAAGCTCGGCTTGCAGTATGAGATCTCGCCGGGCGATGCTGCGTTTTACGGCCCCAAGCTGGACATCATCATCAAGGATGCCCTCCGCCGCGACTGGCAGATGGGCACCGTCCAGGTGGACTACAACCTGCCAGAGCGGTTCGAGCTTGAGTACATCGCGGAGGACGGCAAGCCTCACCGCCCCGTCATGATCCACCGCGCGCCGTTCGGTTCATTGGAACGCATGATTGGGCTGCTCACCGAACAGTATGCAGGCGCGTTCCCGCTGTGGCTCGCACCTGTCCAGGTCGCGCTGTTGCCGATCGCAGACCGGCACAACCAGCATTGCCACGCGCTTGCGAAGCAACTTCGCGGGCACGAAGGCGACCTCGGTGTCAAGCTCCGTGTGGAAGTCGATGACCGACGCGAGACGATCGGTAAGAAGATCCGCGAGAACTCCCGCATGAAGATCCCTTACATGTTCATTATCGGAGATCGGGATATTGAGCAGGGAACGGTCGGCGTGCGAATCCGCGGCGACGAGGGGGACCTCGGGGCCATGACCCTCGCCGAAGCGGTCGAGCGCATCAAGTCAGAGATCTGACTGCGCATGTAGAATGGGGGGTGACATGCCCTCCATTCTTCCCATTTCTGGCACGTTCATCGACGAAATCACCCACGACATCCCAAGCCAAAATTGGGGCCCGAAAGAGTGGCGACGCGAATTTGAGCTGTACTCGAAGATCGGAATCGACACGCTCATCATCATTCGCGCGGGCTACCGCAATAAGTGCATTTTCCAAGCGAAATGCTTGCCAGATCTGCTCCCTGTCTACGAGGACATCGGCGAAATCATCTACTCCACCGCCGACGAGTTCGGGCTAAAGGTCTTCTTCGGCACGTACGATAGCGGCTACCATTGGTGGCGGCGCACGTGGTGGAAAGAGGTCGACATCAACAAGCTCTTCCTGGACGAAGCGTATGAGCGATATGGCCATCACCCCAGCTTCCAAGGCTGGTACCTAACCCACGAAACGGGAAAGAACGACGCCCACATCATCGAGCTGTTCAACCACATCGGGAATCACTGCAAATCGCTCGCACCAGTACCGACCCTCATCTCGCCCTACCCTCAGGGGGCGAAGCAGCTCGGTGAGAACGCCTTTACGCTCGAAGAGAGCTTTGACCACTGGGACCGAATCTTCAGCGAGACACGGAGCGCATACGATATCTGCGCATTCCAGGACGGCCAGGTGCACTACCAAGAACTGCCAGAGTTCGTGCGCGGCATCGGCGAGATTGGGAAGAAATACGGCGTGACAATCTGGAGCAATCTCGAGACGTTCGACCGAGACATGCCGATCAAGTTCCCACCCGCCGATTGGCGATACCTCAGGTTCAAAATGGAGGCCGCAAGCCAAATCGCCGAGAAGATCATCACGTTTGAGTTTCCGCACTTCATGTCGCCAAACTCATGCTATCCCGCGGCTCACAACCTCTTCCGCCGGTACGCGGAGCACCTCGGCATCGAAATCGATTGAGCACCCACTGATCTTTTTGCCGGTCGGTTGCGTCACTGCAGTTGGGACGGACTCTTTCTGTCCGAGGAGACGCTATGTCAACACGCAATACCGGTATGTTCGTCGGCGGAATCGCTTTGCTCGCCATGGTGGGTGTGCTTTCGGCCCCGTCCTTTGCTCAGTCGGACAACATGGAGAGCCAACCGCAAGTAGGCGGCCAAGGCGGACTCCCGCCGCAGATCGATGGCATGGGTCAGGGCGGTGGCGAGGGCCAGATGCCTGGCCGCATGATGATGATGGGATCTGGCCCTCAGCTCGAGGTGGACGGCAACTGGGTGTACGTCCTTCGCGGTGACCAACTGATCAAACTGTCCAGCGATTTGAAGGTCGTCGCGCAGGTCAACTTGCCACCCCAACGACCGATGGGAGGTGGCCCTGTTGGTGGAGGCGGAGGCGGAGACCGTGGCGGGGCCCGCGGCGAGTAGCGCGGCATCAAACTCGGCTAAAAGATGGGGGCTCTGCGCCCCCCTTTTTTCGGTTTTGTGCGAACCCCGCGAAAGCACCGGTGGTCCTACTCTAACGAGTCTGTCAAAATAGAGGGACCGCGGGAGCATATGATCACGAAATCCATTCGTTGTTTAACGGCGTTGTTGTGCGCCGGTGTCTTGGGAGCTGGCCCTGCGCTTGCGCAGTTGCGCGTCGGCCAGTGGAACATCACCAACTACTCCAGCGGGCGCGTCGCCGACTTCCAGACTGCGCTCTACGGTGAGTACCAGGGGCGCAAATTTGCGCCAGACGTTCTCGCTGTTCAGGAACTTACGTCCTCATCGGGCGTTACGAACTATCTCAGTATCCTGAACACTGCCCCCGGCAGCCCCGGCGATTGGGCGGCGGCACCGTGGATTGTTCCAGGTAATGACACCCAGAGCGGCTTCTTCTACCGGACCAGCAAGGTCCAGTTCCTCGGTGCGACGCGATTCTTCAAGGCGACTTCCAATACCGCGTTCCCTCCTCGAGACTGCATCCGATACGACGTCCGCCCGATCGGGTACTCGGCCAGCGCTGCCACGCTGGCAATCTACTCCAATCACATGAAGTCGGGGACCGACTCCGCAAGTTTGGCCCGGCGGCTGCTTGAAGCCCAATACATCCGAACCAATGCGGAATCGCTTCCGGCCGACTGGCAGTTCGTCATTTGCGGTGACTTCAACGTCCAAGCAAGCACCCAGGATGCATACGTTGAGATGACAGTTAGCAAGGCGAACAATGCTGGACGAGCATTTGACCCGATTATGCGCCCCGGGACTTGGGAGAACTCGAGCTCGTTCAAGACGATCCACACCCAAGAGCCATCAACCCAGATGGACAGTCGCCACGACCAAATTTTGCTTTGCGGTCAGCTGCGCGACGGCGCGGGTTTTGACTATATCGGTAGCCTGACCATCCCCTACAGTTCGACCACTTGGAACGATCCTAACCACTCGTATCGCTGTTGGGGAAACGACGGCACTACATTCGATGTTCCGCTCAACCCAGCCACGAACACGATGGTGGGCCCGACCATCGCCCAGGCCCTCGTCAACTCGGTCAATGGCAACGGCCACTTGCCCGTGATGCTGGATCTCAAACTACCCGCACTGATGACGGTTTCGACCAACTTCATCGACTTCGGCATTGTCGATCAGGGTGCCAGCGTGAGCGCGCCGATCACGGTCACGAACTCGGGCAACACCGCCCTCTGGACCGCGGCCGGGCTCGCAGATCTGAAGTACTCCTTCACCCCGAGCACCGGAATCTCCGCGCCCGTAGGGACGCAGGTCGCGACCCCGGGCAACGGAACCGTTTCCAATATCACGTTGAACACCTCGACCCCGGGCATCCGTTCCGGCACGTTGACGATCACCGGAGATACGACCGAGACACCGACGAGAGTCATCCAGTGGCAAGCAATCGTTGTGGAGAAGTTTGGGTGGACACCACCCAAAAAGCGGCGCTTCCAAGACTGATCAGGACGCGCCGATATCCCGGCGAAACTGCATCCCTTCAAAGTGGATGTTGGCGACCGCCGTGTATGCCTCAGCGCACGCAGCCGCCAGGTCTGAGCCAACCGCGGAAACACCCAGCACCCGCCCGCCTTTGGTGACGATCTGCCCGGCTTCAAGCGCAGTACCTGCGTGGAAGAGCTGCACTCCTGTGGGCATCTCGCCGATCGTGATCGGGAACCCGGCCTTCACCTTGCCCGGATAGCCCGCGCTCGCGAGTACGACCGTGCAAGCAGCCTGTCGAAGCACTTCGATTTCCGGCAGCGGCGATCCTGTCGCTGCGGAATGAAGCAACTCATAGAATCCCGCGCCCACCCGTCGCAGCACCGTTTGGGTTTCGGGGTCACCAAAGCGTACGTTGTACTCCAGGCAGTACGGCTTCCCGTCTTCGACCAGGAGCCCGCTGAACAGCACTCCGCGGTAATCAATCCCCTGGCATCGCAGGCGTGCAAGTATGGGCCGAACGACCTCGGCCTCCGCGCGCTCGACCCAGCCGTGCTCCAACCACGAGACGGGCGAGTGAGTCCCCATTCCGCCGGTGTTGGGTCCGCGATCACCATCAAAGATGCGCTTGTGATCTTGAGCCACGGGCAGACTGACAAGGTCCTCCCCACTGACGACCGTAAGTAAGCTGAACTCGCGCCCCACGAGCCGATCTTCGACGACCACCGTCCGGCCCGCTTCCCCCAGCTCTCCTTCGACGAGCATCGCTCCAATGGCGTCCTCTGCTTGATCGAGAGAATCGCAAACCACAACCCCCTTCCCGAGTGCGTTGCCGCTGGCTTTGACCGCGACCCCACGGCCAGCATCAAATCGGGACATGGCGAACTCCAGAGCGGCCCCGGCATCAGTAAACGACTGAAAGTGCGCCGTCGGGACACCGGCCGCAGCCATCTCAGCCTTGCTGTGAGCTTTGCTCGCTTCGAGCTTCGCCCCGTCTGCCCCCGGTCCAAAGACCGCGTGGCCGCTCGTCCGGAGATGCTCCGCAAGACCGTCCACCAGCGGATCCTCCGGGCCTACCACCACAAGATCCGGACGCAACCGATCAGCCAGAGTGGTTAGTCCCACAGAGTCCTTCGCCGCGACCGAGAAACATTCACCCTGCGCCGCGATGCCTGGATTGCCCGGCGCGGCAAGGATCTCAGCTTCTTGGGCTAGCTTCCAAGCCAGCGCGTGCTCGCGCCCTCCGCCGCCGATGACCAGCACGCGAGGCTGGCTCATAGCTCGCGCCGATACTCCAGTGCACTAAGCAGCGTCGCCGAATCCGCAAAGTCAAGTTCACCGCCTATGGGCATCCCGTGCGCCAGTCGGGTGACCTTGATGCCCATCGGCTTGAGCTGGCGGCTAAGGTACAGCGCAGTCGCATCGCCTTCCAGGGTGGGATTCGTGGCCAAGATGATCTCGGTGACGGTCCCATGCAGCCGAGCAAGGAGCTCGCGGATGCGCAGTTGCTCGGGGCCAACCCCGCTCATCGGGTCTAGCAACCCGTGCAGGACGTGATAAACGCCCCGAAACTCGTTCAGCCGCTCCAGCGCCGCCACATCGCGGGACTCGCCCACCACGCACAGCGTGCTCGTGTCGCGACTAGAGTCCATGCAGATCTCGCAGCGCGGACCTTCGGCCACGTTCTGGCAGACCTCGCAATGCTGAAGCTTTTCGGACGCGCTGATGAGCGCCTCGGCGAGCCGCCGAACGTCATCTCCGGGCATCCGCAGGACGTGGTACGCCAACCGTTGAGCAGATTTCGGGCCGACCCCAGGCAGCCGCTCTAACTGACCTATGAGCTCGGCCAGCGGCTTGGCAAACAGCATCCGAATTAGATCAGGCCCTTGAGACCGGGGATATCGGGCATGTTCGGCATGATCTCATCGACCTTCTTCTGCCGGATCTCCGTCGCCTTCTGGAAGCCATCACGCGCCGCCGCGACAATCATGTCCTCAAGCATCTCCAGGTCGTCCAGATCTACCACCGACTTGTCCACGATCTTGAGCCCGGTCATCGCTCCACGTCCGTCAAAGGTCACCTTGATCGGGCCCTTATCGAGTTCGAACGACTCGCCTGCCAGCTCGTCTTCAAGGTTCTTTGCCCGGTCCATCGCCGACTGGGCTTGCTTCATCATGTCCGCCATGTTTGGCGCGCCAAATCCGAAATTCTTAGGAAGCTTCATGAGTCTTGGTATTGTACTCTCGCGAAGTTCAAAGGTCCTTCAGTTCGTCCTCGACCAGCTTCTTCAGCCGCTCGCCCTCGGCGGGCACGTCCATGATCGCCTCCTCGATGACCGGGCCCGTAGAGCCCGTGTCCTCGGCAAGCGTCAACTTCTGATCTCCTTCGGGGCGGCACTTGGCCCAAGTGTCTTCGAGCAGCGGCAAGAACTTGGGCTTCTCGCGCACCCACTCCAGGTCCATCGACCGCTCAAAACCGATCGTCACAACGCCGTTGGTCGCAGATAGAATCCGGGTTCGTTGCAACCGCAAGGCGGCAGCCTTAGAAGTCAAGCCGATGGTGTCAATGGTCTTCAGCCATGCGGCTTCGTGCGGGTCGCTGGACGTTCGCTCAGGTGCTGGCTTCGCCACAGGCTTGGGAGCAGCGACCTCCACGACCGCCGTCGTCTCTGCGGCGCGCTTTGCGGGCGCAGGTGCGTGCGCGGGCACAGGGGCAACGGGCAGCGGCTGCGGATTGGCCAGCCCTACAAGTTCGGCCTCCAACCACAATCGAGGCAGCGAGACCTCCCGGACGGAACGCTGCGAATCCGCGATCATACGGCGAATCCGCGCTAAATTGTCCTTGCCCAGCTTCGAGGCGGTCGCGTGCATCGATGCCTGCGCGCTCGCATCCACCGTCCCCGAACTATCGACGCCAAAGAGCACCCGAGTCAGGTCGCTCGTTCTGTGCAGCAGCGACTCCAAGATCGATCGAGGATCGCGTCCGGCCGCATTCAGTGCGTCCAGCTTTGAGAGTAAGTCGGGCACATTGCCGTCCCCAATCGCGACGAGTACCGCGTCCACCTCGTCATCGGGAATCAGCCCGAGTTGGTCATACACCTTCTCTGCTGTCAGATGTCCGTCTGCAGACAGGATGGCCTGCTCCAACAGCGTCAATGCGTCACGGTATCCACCGTCCGCCAAGCGCGCAATCGCCGCGATCGCTCCCGGGTCCGCGCCGACACCCTCTGCCTTCAAGACATGGTCGAGCCGCGTCGTCAGATCGCCCAATGTCGCGCGGTGAAACTCGTACTTTTGGCACCGCGAACGGATAGTGGGAGGGACCTTGCTGTACTCCGTAGTTGCGAGGATGAAGACGATGTGCTGGGGCGGCTCTTCGATGGTCTTCAGCAGCGCATCGAACGCTTTGGCTGACAGATCGTGAACCTCGTCAATGATGAAAATCTTGAACCGGCACGCCGCCGGCTTGTACTCGCTTGCCGCGATGATCTTTTCGCGGACATCGTCCACCGTCGATTCACTCGCGGCGTCCATCTCGAAAACGTCGAAACACGTGCCCGCGGTGATCGCCACGCAATGGTCACAGGTGTTGCATGGCTCGCTCGAAGGTCCCGTTTCGCAATTGAGCGCCTTGGCAAGGAGGCGAGCGGTGCTGGTTTTGCCCGTTCCACGCGGCCCGGTGAAAAGGTACGAGTGCCCGATCCGATCGGACTTCAGACTGTTTTGCAGGGTGCGTACCACATGCTGCTGGCCGACAAGATCGCCAAACGTCTGGCTGCGATATTTTCGGTAGAGGGCAATGTGGGCCAATGGTCAGTCCTAAAAATCAAAGAGAAGGAACGCCGGGAAGAATGCATCGCACAGAGGTTCGACTTACCGTTGCTACCTTCCGGTCCTGGCGGAGTTCACCGGCCTGCTGCCGCGCAGTTCCCGGCGATGTGCCGCGTGGACACATCGCTGGGACCGCGTCCCTTCTCTTACTGAGATTACTTGATTCCGTCAGTTTCCGGGCTTCACGACGCTCGGCTCTGACAGAAGTCCTGGCACGTTGATGATGTCCTTGTTGAGGTTCGATCGGTTGAGCTCGACGAAGTTCGGGGTCTGGATGACCGGGGTCTTCTCGGCCCACTCGCCACGTCGCAGCAGCTGATCGCGCGTCATCGTGAACGACGTGTACATCACTCTTACGCCCGGTCGTGCGTCGAGGTTCAAGAAGTTTTTGTCTGTGAACCCTTCACCGTTCCAACCAAACTTATCTTGGATGTGAGGAGGAGCGTTGCGCGCGCTGTAGTAGAACTCCAGCACGTACTTGTCCCGAGACATGGGGTACATGGTCGGGTCCTTGCTCATGTCCACCTTCTTCAAGAACTGGCGGTTGCGCACGTAGAGCTGTTCTTGCATGAACGTTCGATCGCGGGGCGGATCCAGATTTACAGTCGTCGCGTCTTTCTCCCAGTGCACCGAACCCGGGTAAGCGTTCGGATAGTCCTCATCGCGCAAGATTGCGCGAATTCGAGTACCAACCGGCAAAACATTCCAAGTCCCTTCAAACTGGATGACCTTGGCTTCAACGACCGTTGCGCGGACCGAGAACCCAGTTTCGAACGGAGGCTGCGTGTCGGCCGGGATCGGATTCTCCGCCGGGTTGTTGCGGGTGAACCAGCCGCGCTGTGACATGCGAACGAGCATCGTGTCGATGTTGTTCTCGATCGTATCGCGGTTTGTTCGGTTCTGGAAGTTGTCCTTGTCGTTCTTCAGGGCAAGCTCGGCCTTGTCGAGCAGACTGTAGTAGTAGTCCAACGCGCGATCGATCTTGCCTGCCTTCATGTAGGCGTTGGCCAGCACGTTTCGGCGCGCCGGGAGCATATCTTGCTTCGTTCCGGCTTGTTCAAACCAATTCACTGACTGGTCGAAGTCGTCTTCGATCTTGTGGTACCACATCCAACCCGTTTCGAAGTACATCTCGTACGTCGCGGGGTTGTTCTTGGCACCCTCCATGCCGAGAGCGAGCGCTGACGGCAGATAGCGCCGGTCGGAGCGCTGCTCTTCGTCCGTGAAGTTGTAGCCGATGTGCCACATACCCGTGGCGTAGACGTCGATCTGGCTGGGATCCAGCCAGGTGACCAGCCGGACGATCGGCAAGATCGCGTCGTAGTTGCCCGTGTCAAAGAACGAATCCGCACGAACCCACAGGATGCCTGCGATCATCTCGCGGAAGCCCGCCAGTGCCGCAAGCAACTGATCTGGCGAGAGCCCTTCTGCGATGCCAGTCTGCTTGGGCGCATAGTCCTTGGCCCAGCGCGGCTGCACCACATAGTTGTGGATCAGGCCTTGCCCCACAAAGAGGACCGCCGCAAGCATCTTCAGGACATTGCTGTTCTTTCGCATCGTCAAACCTCGCGCTGCTCAAAGATCAGCATGCCGATGATGAGCAGGACGCCGATATAGATCACTCCGTAGCCCGTTGCGGCCAAGTAGTACTGCGTTTCGTTTTGAATCTGGCTGACGGGGTTGATGATGGGGTTCTGAACGTTGAACTTGGCGAAGTTCGGCAAGATCGAGCTCACGATGAGCGCGAAGTATTTGGTAAACGCCGGCATGTTCGGGTTTTCGTTCATCGTCTGGAAGACGGTGGACAGCAGCGAGCCGATAAGGTACAGGCCCCCGCTAAGGAAGAAGTTCACCAAGGGCGTCACGAACGTCGAGAGGCAGATTGCGAGAGCCGCCAGCAGCGACATCTGTACAAAGTACATCATTGGAGGCTTGGCCAAATCGGCCAACGCGCTCATGTTCCCGCCACGGTTCTGCACCGCGTAGACCACCAGCAGCACCGATGTCATCAGCGACATCATCAGCGCGAGTGCGGCGACTGCGCCTAGGTACTTGCCGAGCAGGAACTGCGCTCGGAGGACGGGCTTCGACAGGATAGTGTAAATCGTGCGCCGTTCGATCTCGTTCGGGATCAGATAGACCGTGAGAACGATGGCGATGACCACGCTCGTGAGCTGGATGATGCCCAGCGTCAACCCTTTCAGAACCGCCTCTTCTTGACGAGCAGACAGAACCTGCAATCCGGGAGCGATCGCGACGAAGAGAACGCCGATGAACAGAATGATCAGCAAAACCTTGCGGCGAATCGCTTCGCCGACGGTGGTCGCTGCAATGGAATAGATGACTCTCATGCCTGTGAAACCTCGGTGGCTCTCTTGCCTGCGGCCGTGTCGGCGTCCGCAACAATCTCAACGAACAAATCTTCTAGCCGCTTACGACGTGGGATGACGCTGCTGACAGTCCCGCCACTGGAGCGGATCGAGTCGATTACGGAGTTTGGATCGCGTTCGTCGGGCATATCCAGAATCAGTCGCCCGCTGTTGTACGAAACCAGAGCGTCCGACAGACCGTGGAGCTCCTTACTTAGGGCCTCGCTGACCCCATTTGCGGTGATCTCAATGCGTCCGCCCTTCAGCAGGTCCTCAAGACGACCCTGCGTCGCGACCGTGCCTTTTACGATGATCGCCACGCGGTCGCAGATGCGCTCGACGTCACTGAGCTCGTGACTCGAAATGAAAACCGTCTTGCCCTCATCGCGGAATTGGAGGATCAAGTCACGAATCTCGACGTGCGCGATCGGGTCCAGACCGCCCGTGGGCTCATCCAGAAAGAGCAGCTTCGGGTCGTTTAGCAGGCTCTGCGCGAGGCCGATCCGCTGCTGCATACCCTTCGAGTACTGCGAGATCATCTTCGACATGTCACCAGCCAAGTTCACCTTCTCGAGAAGGGCCTGGCACTTGGCCTCGTCCTTGATCCCGAAGAGGCTGGCGTAAAACCGCAAGATCTCGATGCCAGTCATGTGCTCGTAGTAGTACGGCTTCTCCGGCAAATAGCTGATGATTCGGTGGACGTCCATGTCGTCCACCTCTTTGCCAAAGATCTGGGCCGTCCCCGACGTCGGGTTGATGATGTTCAGCAACATCTTGATCGTCGTGGTCTTGCCCGCGCCATTGGGCCCGAGGAACCCGAAGATTTCGCCTTCTTCGACGTGTAGATCGAGGCTCTTGACGACGTCTACAGAACCGCGTTGCTTTGACCGGTAAGTCTTCGTGAGTGATTTGGTCTCAATGGCTGCTCCCAAGGGGGGCACCTCCTGCGATGATTGCGCCGGAATTATACCTGCGAGGATGCTCGTACGAACGCTAGGACCAGCCTTTGCCAAGCTTGCAAATTTGTGACACTAGATTATGGTAATTAGTATTATTGTGCTAATATGCACAATAATATACGATGCTGGGAGCACTATGGGCGGTACTATAACTCTACAAACCGAAAGTACTCAGGTGATCGCCAACGCGCGGTCGGAGAGGCCTAGAGGAAGGTTTGAACGAACTAGCGGGAACGTGCTTTGCTCTCCTTTCAACGTTCCCGCGTTTTTTTTTTGCTAGACCCCTTCTACTGCAGCGAAGAAAGCTCGCAGTCGGTCCGCAGACTTCATTCCTGGCTCCGACTCCACACCACTACTCACATCGACTGCGTATGGACGTGTCCGCCGGATTGCCTCAGCGACATTGGCGGGCGTTAGTCCGCCAGCTAGAATCACTGGCACCGTGCTCAGCGCAACGATCTGCTCGGCGACACCCCAGTCGATGGTCTGCCCCGTCCCACCGTACTGTCCCGCCACGTGCGCATCGAGGACCACCGCATGCACGCCAGGGGCGATCCG
Organism: Chthonomonas sp.; assembly: GCA_016788115.1. Lineage (NCBI taxonomy): Bacteria > Bacillati > Armatimonadota > Chthonomonadia > Chthonomonadales > Chthonomonadaceae > Chthonomonas > Chthonomonas sp. Next base: position 339,649 of record JAEURR010000006.1, read on the forward strand.
ACTGAGCGCCAGTACCGGCGACTCCCCCTCCGCCACCCGTAACGCTTGGATCCGCCGACCCACGCCACCCTTGACGGTCTGCATCGCGTCAAACTGCTGCAGGTCCAGGCCCGATCGGTACTCACCGAATACCGCAACACGTGTGACGAACGGGGCTAGGTCCTCCAGCCAGGGCAGCTCAGCGGGATCGACGCACCGAGGGCTGGTCGGTTCGACCACGAACCCGACCGCATCCGCTCCGAGCTCGACCGCAAGTTCGGCATCCTCGCGCCGCGTGAGCCCACAGATCTTGATGCGGGTCACTGGCTGCTCCACACCGGGGCCATCATCTCCGCCACCTTTTGCCGGATATCGGGCGCGGAACAGAACGCCGTCCCGATAAGCACGGCCCGTGCCCCCGCGTCAGCCATGCGCCGGACATCCTGCGCCGACTCCAGCGCGCTCTCGGCGACCACGTACTGCTCACGGGCGTAGTGTGGGATTAGCTTCTCGCCAACCGAGACCGATGTCTGAAAAGTCTCCAGATCGCGGTTATTGATCCCAAGCAGTTTCGCTCCGCTCGCAATCGCCCGATCCGCTTCGCCTTCGCTGTGGGCCTCCACCAAAACATCCATGGCCAACGATTCGGCAAGCGCTCGCAAGTCGCGCAATTCATGATTGTCCAAGCCGTTAACGATAAGCAGGATGGCGTCCGCTCCGAGCGAGCGCGCCTCGATCACGTGGTACTCACTTGTCGTAAAGTCCTTACGTAGCACCGGCAGACCCGACGCCTCACGCGCAAGATTCAGATTTTCGGGCGCGCCCTGGAAGAATTCAACATCGGTCAGCACGCTTAGGCAGGCCGCTCCAGCGGACGCGTAGTCGCGTCCGATTGCCGCGGGATCAAAATCGGCGCGAATGGTCCCCTTGGAAGGGCTCCCCTTTTTCACTTCTGCGATCAAGGCCAGCCGGTCCGCACCTCGGAGGGCCCGCTCAAAACCGCGGGTCGGCGACTGGTCTGCGGCGAGCGCACGCAAGTCGGCTAGCGCGGCGGCAGTTGACTTCTCCGCGACCTCCGCCCTCTTGGCGGCGAAAATCCGGTCAAGGACATTCACGAATCGTCGCCCTGACTCCAAGCCTGCCCCCGCGCGGTGTACTCGTCGTACCCGATCGTGGCGTAGAGCTCCTTGCGTGTCCGCATCCGATCCATCCAACCTGCTTGAGTCCCCGTGCTCAACAAATCGGCATAGAACTCCTCCATCGATTTCAGAATCACTCGCAGCGCCGTCACGGGAAAGATCACCATCTGATAGCCGAGATTCTCGAATGTTGATGCGGAGATCAGCGGAGTCTTTCCGAACTCAGTCATGTTGGCGAGCAGCGGAACGCCGACCGCCTTGCGGAACGCTGCGAACTCCTCCTCGCTGATCAAGCCTTCCGGAAAGATTGCGTCCGCGCCCGCATCTACGTAGGCACGAGCACGGTCCACAGCGGCATCCATCCCTTCGACGCCTCGCGCGTCGGTGCGCGCAATGATCATGAAGCTCGGGTCGGCCTTCGCCGCCACAGCAGCTCGGATCTTGGCCTGCATCTGGTTGCACGAAACGACGTCCTTACCGTCCAGGTGGCCGCACCGCTTGGGGCTCACTTGGTCCTCAAGGTGGATCCCTGCCAAGCCCGCCCGCTCCATTTCCAGTACCGTTCGGACGACGTTCCACTCCGCCCCCCAGCCGGTATCGGCATCTGAGATGATCGGGACATGCGCGACTTGAGAGCACCGGGCAGCGGTCAGTGCCATCTCTTCGAGCGAGATGAGTGCAATGTCGGGGGTCCCAATGAGGGCGTTGGTGGTGGCACCGCCCGAGATGTACAGCGCCTGCGCGCCTAGGTTTGCTGCGCTCTTCGCACTCAGGGCATTGAAAACACCAGGCATCACCACGATGCCTTTCTCAAACAGCGCACGAAGCTGACTTCCAGGGCGCGGGAGAGCCGGACCAAGCATTCCCAGAGGGTACCTGCTAGCCCGTTGGACGCTAGCGGCGGCGACGCTTGGCGAAGAAGTGCGCTTCGAGCGACCAGTCCCCGCTACCCAAGAGCATGAGTGCCAGCGCAATCGCGCCCAACGCCATTGGGAAAGCCGCCCCGTTGATGGGGAACGGGTTTGTTTGGGTCGCTACCAGTGACTCAATCTTCTGAACGTTCGTGTACGTGGCGACCGCCATCGTACACAGGACGCCAAACGCAGCGACCCGAGTGAACACGCCCAAGACGAGTCCAAGTCCGCCGAAGAATTCCGCAATCACGGCAAGCACCGTCATGGGAGTCGGAATCCCCATCGAGTTCTTGAAAGCTACGATCGTGTTCGTGAGCCCCATCCCTCCGAATGCGCCGAGGAACTTCTGCGAGCCAAAGTACAGCAGGATCAGCCCGGCGGTAAGTCGGAGCATCAGCAACGCAAAATTCGTCATTCCGTCGTTCGACTTCATAGGCCCTCCCCCGCATTTTTGCATACCTCGCCTGTCAAACCGCTGCACTAGGACGATTTTCGTTACTTGGTTGGGTTGGTAGCGGCGCTTTCTCCCGCCACGTAGCCGGTCGCCCACGCCGCCTGAAGGTTGTAACCGCCTACCGGACCCGCAATATCCAGCACTTCGCCCGCAAGGAACAGTCCTGGACAGCGCAAGCTCGCCATCGTTTTTGGATCGACCTCATCCAGCGCAATCCCGCCGGCCGCGACCTCGCCCTTAGGCAAAATGACCTCGCGAACCCTTCCCAGCGGGAACGCCTTGAGGCATTCCACCAGCCGATTCTTCGACTTCTTCGCCAAGCCACCTGCAACGGTCGTCTCATCGAGCTCCGTTAGCCTCAGCACGTCCTCGGCTACCCGCGCAGGAGCAAACCGCTCGATGAATCCGCTCAGCTTCTTACGCGGGTTTTCAGTGCCGAACTCTTGCACCGATTCGCCGAGCCCTTCGAACGTGAGATCAGGACAGAGGTCGGCCTCCACCGTGACCGTCTGACGATCCGCCATCGCCTCGGCGACCACCCGGCTCAGCCCGAGAACCGTCGGACCGCTGAGTCCGTGATGCGTAAAGAGCATGTCGCCACGCCAACGGGTGAGTTCCTTCCCGGCGACCCGACCCTTGAGAACAATATCGCGGAGCGCCACACCGGGAAGCCCACTGGCGGGTTCCGGATCGGTCAGGACGGGTGCGAGGGCGGCGCGAATCGGCACCATCGAATGCCCCAATCCCTCGGCCCATCGCCAGCCATCGCCGGTCGTGCCTGAGTTCGGGTAGGTGCACCCACCTACCGTGACGACAACCCGTGTCGCCGGGATTCGCTTCTGGTCCACCCACAGCGCTTCGATGCCATGCTCCGATCGCTCCAGCTTCTCCACCGCTGCATCGAACCGGATCTGGACTCCGACCTCTTTTAGAATCGAGTGCAGAATTGCCACCACGTCCTTAGCCGTTTGGTCAACGGGGAAGATCCGTCCATCGGGTCGTGTGTACACCTTCAGTCCGCGCTCAGTAAGGACTTCGAGAATCGCGGACGGTGGAAAGCGGTAGCACGCGGGCCGAATGAACCGTGCCTCGTTGGGCCGAAACGCCTTGAGCACGTCCTCAAGCGGCCCGTCGTGAGTGATATTGCACTTCCCGCCTCCGGAGATCAGGATCTTTGTGCCCACGCGGTGGGTCTTTTCGTACAGAGTAACGCGGGCACCAAGCGTCCGGGCTCGCCACGCCGCGATGATGCCGGCTGCACCCGCTCCCACCACCGCCACGTCTTGCGCCATACGACCATTATGAAGGGTCAGTCAACGACCGAAAATGAACTCAGGGCGCCCAAATGCGCCTGCGGTAGACTCACGGAAGCTCGTATGGCGAAGAAAGTTCTCGTTACCGGCGGTGCCGGATTCATTGGTGGCCACCTTGTGGAAGGCCTTGTCGCGGCTGGCCACTCGGTCGCAGTACTTGACGATCTCTCAACCGGCAACCTCGCCAACCTAGAGTCAGTCAAGGACTCCGTCCGTTTCTTCGAGGGTTCGATACTTGACGAAGCGCTGGTGAACGAGGCGACTGCGGGCGTCGAGTGTATCTTCCACCTTGCCGCCATCGCGAGCGTCCCGCAGAGCATCGCCGAGCCGGTGATGACGCACCACGTCAACGCGACGAGCATGATGATCCTGCTCGAAGCGGCCAAGGCCAACGGCGCACGCGTCGTGATGTCCTCAAGCTCCGCCGTTTACGGCGACGGCCCCGAGCCGATCAAGCACGAGGGCCTGCCAACCGGTCCCATCTCGCCCTACGGCGCGCAGAAGCTTATCTGCGAGAACTACCTCAAGTCGTATAGTGTGTTGCACGGCCTGGCGGGCGTCTCCCTCCGATACTTCAACGTTTTTGGAACGCGGCAGAACCCGTTCAGCGAGTACGCCGCGGTCATCGCCAAGTTCATGGATCGCGCCCGGGCAGGCACGGACCTGACGATCTTCGGCGATGGTTCACAGACTCGCGACTTCATCCACGTGAGTGACGTCGTCCGCGCGAACTTGCTCGCGATGGAGACGCCGAAATCGGACGGCAGCTCTTTCAACATCGGCACGGGTCAGGCGACCGACCTGAACGAGCTCGCTACCATGATCCTGAAGGTCACTGGCTCAAGTGCCAAGGTCATCCATGCCGAGCCCCGCGCGGGCGACATCAAGCACTCGTGCTGCACCGCTGAGCTCGCCCGGCAGCACCTCGGATTTGTACCGAAGCTCGATTTGGAAGCGGGCCTGCGTCAGGTTTTCGAAGCACAATCGGCGACGGCATCCCGATAGATCGCTTCGAGACTCGCCAGGTTTTGCTCCGGGGTGTACCGCGCTTCGTAGGTGGCTCTTGCTGCGGGTCGCAATTCTGCCAGCCCTTCTCGATGACTCAATAGTTCGTTGAGCTTTGTGGCGAGTTGTTCTTCGAACGGCGCTTCGTAAGTCAAGGACGCTTCTTGACCCAGCCCTGGCATCGCCCCGTGATTCGGGGTGAGCACAGGAGTCCCGCACGCCAACGCCTCGATGATCGTCATCGGCAACCCTTCGTAACACACGCTCGGTAGCACCATCAGCGCGGCATCCTGCATCCTCTTCATCACCTCAGACGGCTCGAGCTTGCCCAGCCACTGGACGCCTTCTAGCTGAGCAACGCGCTGACGGACCTCGTCCTCCATCGGCCCGGTACCGACGATGAGCATGCGCTGGTTTCGCACCGACTTCCACGCTTCCAACAACACTTGGATCCCTTTCTCGTGACTGAGCCGCCCTACGTACAAGACGTAGCCGCCCGAGCCGGACCCGACTCCCGGATCGCGGAGCAGCGCATTGGGCTTGACGGTGATTCTCGCTGCCGGCAACCCTCCTTCGATAAACTTGCGCTTGCCAAACTCGGTGAGCGCGACGAAGCGCGTCACGTCTTCGCGGTAGATCGGGCGCGATCGGCTGAGCATCAAAGCGACCGCAGTGCTCCCCGCCTTGCCACGGTAGCAACCGAACTTGATCGCAGGCCATTTCAAGCTCTTCGTCACGCAAAGCTCGCAGGCTCCGTCCTCTCGGTACAGCAACCCGTTTGCGCAGAGCAGCCGATAGTTGTGGAGCGTTTGCACGACCGGAACTCCAAGCTGGTGCGCAACTCGAATCACCAGCGGTGAGATGACTTGAAAGGTATTGTGGACGTGAACGACATCCGGAGGATCTTCTTGAAGGAACGCCCGGAACTCTTCGGCAACGGCGTGGTTTGCGATCGTGATGCTGGCTTGTCGCACGGGTGACATCTCGGTCAGAACTTCGTTCCGCCTCTCGAAGAGCCGGACCGTGTGCCCGGCTTGCTGAAGCAGCTCGATTTCCTGATCAACGACCGAATCTTCGCCCCCGCGGTGCACGTACCGTGCGTGGACGATCACGATCTTCACTTGCCGATCACCCGGCGCATGTCGCCGCGGATCATCGCGCCGACCTCCTCAAAGCTCTTCAGCCGTTCGGGTTCGGCGGGAGCGATGTCGCCCTGCACGGCCCGATCAAGGATCTCCGTGAACGCGTCCAGGTCGGTCGGATCAAAGACATTCTTGGGGTCCACCACCTCTTGGTTGCAACCTGCGAACTTGCTGACGAGCACGGGCACGCCACAGAGGATCGCCTCGTTGGCAACCAGCCCCCAGACGTCTTCGAGAGTCGGAAAGACAACGACGTCTGCGCTGCGGTAGATGCCGGGCATCTCTGCCGGTTTGCACGCGGGTTTCCAGTGGACATTGTTGAGCCCAAGTTCAGCGGCGAGCCCTTCGAGGTTGGCTTTCTCGTCGCCACCCCCCACCAGCACCAGGCTGAAAGTTCGACCGCGCCGCCGGACCTGCGCCGCAGCCCGCAGGAGCAAATCGATCCCTTTCCGGTTGATGAGTTGCCCCACGTGCAACAGCACAGGATGCTCCAAGTCCGTCCAAACGGGCTCGACATCGGTGGAGAACCGCCGCCTATCGACGCAGTTCTGGATTTCCAGGACCGCCTCCGGCTTCACCCCGATCGAGACCAAATACTCCGTGCTTGTCTTGCCGTAGCTGATCCACCGACGCACCCGCCGGACAAACCAGTTGCGCAGCATCCGCTTGCCGCGACCAACATCCGCCTCGGTATGGAGCGTTCCGCCCCACCAGACCCATACGGGCTTACGGAAAATCGAACCATAGATGAGTGCGGTCATCGCCCGGAACCCCATCTCGTTGCAGACCACCGCGTGCGGCCGCATCGCCACAAGGTCGAAGAAGTAGCCGGGAGTGATGTGCACGAACCGGTGGTCGAAAACCTTGCCATCCTTCATTCGTGGGATCTTGAGCGTGAAACCCCACGATTTCTTGAACTGAATTCCCGTAGCCTCCGCGGTCAAGTTGCTCCACGTTGTCCGGTTCGACTCACCACCACTTGTGAAGACCTGTAATTGACTGTCCTGAGCGATGACTTCGTACACCGGGATACGGTACGGCGCAACAATGTTGACGAGCAAGGCGATTCGGGTCATCGGCACACCTGCTCATAGGCCGCCTTGGTTTGAGCCCCAATCACCTTCCAATCGAACTTCGAAAGGTCGGGTTGGCTACCTGCGGCGGGTAGTTCCTGCGCGATGGCCGCACCGAGGGCCTCGTCGCTGAACGGCGGTTCGTACAACCGCACCCACTCCGCTCCAGCCGCTGCCGAAAGCTCAGGCATTGACCCCAGCCGGGGCACCACCACCGCACGCGAGCACGAGAGCGAGAACAGTGCCGACCCACTGTTGAGAATGTCCGTGTACGGAAAGACCATCAGATCGCAGGCGACGTTCACCTGCTCCATCTCCTCATCACTCAGAAACTTATTCAAGAATGTCACGCGAGGGTCGCCCGATATCGCCTGTTCGATCTCCGCGATCAGCTCAGGCTCAGACGACTTCCCCGCGATGAGAAGCCGTACCCCCTCGGGTGCGACCCGGCGAAACGACTCGATCAACACGGGCAAATTCTTGTAACGCCGCACCGCTCCTACGCTCCCGATCATCAACGCGTCGGTCGGTAGGCCGAGCGCTTGGCGAGCCGCATCACGCGTCACGGTTCCGCCCAACGTCGGCCGATAGTCGCCGTGGGGGATGACGAAGATGGGTGTCTGCCCAAGGTCGGGGTAGCGCTCGACGAGCGGACCCTTCGACGCCTCCGACAGGCAAATCACTCCGCTGATGCAGTGGATCCACTTTCGGTAGAAACGGGTCTCGAGACCGTCGTCAAGCCGCTCATGCGGACGAAGATTGTGGGCGGTCCAGACGATTTTGGCTCCCCGCATCCTGGCGTAGCGGATGCCCGACCAGAACTTCAGAAGGCGTAATTGACGCCACAGCGGTCGCTTCTCGGAGAGCGAGTACTCGGGCCAGTGGACGTGGACCACGTCCGCGGCCCCCTCCTTCAAGGTGGTCAGCGGGTCGTATTCGCGGATGGTAACGCCCAGGGCCTCCAGCGACTGGCACAGCAAAGCGTTATAGGTGTTGGACTTTGCCTTGTAGCCTGGAAAATGGTCAACGAGCATGAGTTCGCCTTACCGAGCGAGCGCGTTCAACTCAAGATAGGCTTGGTAGGCCAAACCGATGCCCTCTTCGAGCGAGTGCTGCGGCCTCCAGCCTAGACCGAAAAGTCGTCCAACGTCATTGGTCTTCTCCGGAAAACCGTCCGGCTTCGATGAATCCCACACAATCTCGCCATCGTGACCGATCACGCGCTGAACGGTCTCCGCCAGTTCGCGGATGGAGATCGAGGTTCCGACCCCGATGTTGACCATGTCAGGCACGTTGTCGTGGTCCATGAGGAAGACGATCGCCGAGGCCACATCATCGCTGAAGAGGAATTCGCGCCGGGGCGAGCCGGTCCCCCAGCACGTAACGGGCGTGTTGCCCGCTATCTTGGCCTCATGGAACTTGCGGATCAGCGCAGGTAGCACGTGGCTCGTCTGCAAATCGTAGTTGTCGCCGGGCCCGTAGACGTTCGGAGGCATGCACGTAAAATAGTTCCGTCCGTGCTGCTTGCGGATCGATTCGCACATCACCAGACCCGCGATCTTTGCGACCGCGTAGGGTGCATTGGTGGGCTCGGGCTTGCCAGTCAGCAGCGCCTCTTCGGGGATTGGCTGCTTGGTTTCGCGCGGGTAGATGCAACTCGAACCTAGGAAGCAGAAGTTGGGCACCTCGGCCAGGTGTGCGCCCCAGATCAGGTTGCACTCCATCACCAAGTTCAGCCCGATAAAGTCGGCGGGATAGGTCGAGTTCGCGCCAATGCCACCCACTTTAGCCGCGGCCATGACGATCCAGTCCGGCTTCTCGGCGGCAAGGAAGTCGTTCACCGCCGATTGGCTTTCGAGGTCTAGCTCTTGCCGGGTCTTGGTGACGATGTTCGTGCAGCCTCGTGCCCGAAGAGCGCGGACGATGGCCGAACCGACCAACCCCCGATGCCCCGCGACGAAGATCTTAGCGTCCTTCTTCAGCACTCTGATAAACCTTGAATCCCTCTTTTTGGACGAGCGCATCGCGCTTTGCCGTCTCGAGGTCGGCATCCACCATCTCTTCGATCAGTCCTCGGAAGGTGACCTTTGGGGTCCATCCCAGCTTGATCTTCGCTTTGGTCGGGTCACCAAGCAGGGTCTCGACTTCCGTCGGTCGGTAGTACGCCGGATCGACGGCGATGACCACGTTCCCGGTCTTGCGGTCGCGGCCCGTTTCTCGCTCGTCCTGGCCGTCCCATTCCAGTTCGATACCCACCTGACTAAATGCGACTTCGCACAGTTCGCGGATCGAGTGCTGGACGCCCGTCGCGACGACGAAGTCATCAGGGACGTCCTGCTGCAGCATCAGCCACATCGCTTCGACGTAGTCGCGAGCATGGCCCCAGTCGCGCAAAGCGTTCAGATTGCCAAGGTACAGCTTGCTTTGCAGTCCCACAGCGATGCGCGCTGCTGCCCGAGTGACCTTGCGCGTGACGAAGGTCTCGCCGCGCAGGGGGGACTCGTGATTGAAGAGGATTCCGTTGCAGGCATACATTCCGTATGCCTCGCGGTAGTTGACCGTGATCCAATAGCCGTACATCTTGGCCACGGCGTACGGCGATCGCGGATAGAACGGAGTGGTCTCCTTCTGCGGGATCTCTTGGACCAAGCCATACAGTTCGCTCGTCGAAGCCTGGTAGAACCGCACCGAATCCTGCATGCCTAGGATGCGAACCGCTTCCAGGATGCGCAGCGTACCGATGGCGTCCGAGTTGGCGGTGTATTCGGGTTCCTCGAAACTCACCTTGACGTGACTCTGGGCACCCAGGTTGTAGATCTCGTCCGGCTTGACCTCTTGGATGATGCGGATAAGCGAGGTCGAGTCGGTCAAGTCTCCGTAGTGAAGCCGCAACGGGGGGCCGTCATCGTGCCGGTCGTGATACAAATGGTCGATGCGCTGGGTGTTGAACAGCGACGTACGACGCTTGATTCCGTGCACGGCGTACCCCTTGTTCAGGAGCATCTCTGCCAGGTATGCGCCGTCCTGTCCGGTAATTCCAGTGATAAGAGCTGTCTTCATAGTCGTAAATCGCCGTTAAGCCATGGTGCGCTTGCCGATGGTGTGGTATTCCAGTCCCGAAGCCTCGGCTGCAGCGCGGATCACCGCGCGTCGTCCGTCAAAAAGAATCGGTTGCTTCATGCGTTTGGCGATGGCCGCCAGGTCGAGCGAGCGGAAGTCGTTCCATTCGGTCGCCAGGATGAGCGCATCTGCGCCGTCCACGGCGTCGTAGGCGTCCCGCGTATAGCGAATGTCGGGGAAAATCCGTTGGACATGGGTCATCGCGATCGGGTCGTAAACCTGCACCGCGCCGCCGCGCTTGAGAATCTCTTCGATAAGCACGAGCGACCGCGAGTCGCGGATGTCGTCGGTGTTCGGCTTGAACGCCAGCCCCAGGATCGCAATCGTCTTGCCCTCCAGTGAGCCGAGTCGCTTCTCCACACGGTTGAGGAAGCTGAGCGCCTGCTCGTCGTTGATCTTCACGACCTCGCGCAGGAGCCCAAAGTCGTAGCCCATCCGCTCGGATATCTTGATCAGACCACTGACATCCTTGGGGAAGCAACTGCCTCCCCAGCCCAGTCCCGCACCGAGGAAGTGTGGATTGATCCGCTGATCCATCCCGATCCCCTTTGCGACTTCGCCGACATCCGCTCCGGTCATCTCGCAGAGGCGGCTGACGGCGTTGATGAAACTGATCTTGGTTGCCAGGAAGCAGTTGCTGGCGTACTTGATGAGCTCGGCGCTGTTTCGGTCGGTGATCAGCACGGGCGCACCCAGAGGAGCGTACATATCCGCGAGCTTCTGAGCTGCGGTCGCATTGTTGCCTCCGATGAGCACGCGATCGGGCTGCAAACTGTTCTTGATCGCGGTCCCTTCTTGCAAGAACTCAGGATTGCTGAGGATGAAAACCTGGCCCTCGGGGACTCCAGCTTCGAGCATCAATTGTTGAAGGCGATCGCCGGTGCCGATGGGAACCGTCGACTTGGTCACGACGAGCGTCGGCTTGTCGATGGCGCGCGCCACTTCAAGCGCTGCATTCTCGAACTCCGTCATGTCCGGATAGCCGTCAGCCCCTTCTGGGGTTCCGACGGCAAGGATCACGACTTCCGCGGCGCGGACGGCGGCGGTGAGGTCCGTGGTCGCGGTGAATCGACCGTTGGCCAGACCTTCTCGCAGGAGATCTTCCGTACCTGGCTCGTGGATCGGGCTGCTGCCCCCGCGAATCCGCTCGACTTTCGCGGGATCGCGGTCCACGCACAACACAATGTGTCCAATATGAGCAAGCACGACGCCCGTAGGAAGCCCTACATATCCCGTGCCGACAATCGCAACTTGCATAGAAATTTGAGTTTACCCCTGCCCCATTATCGGCTCTTGGCGGCAGAGATTTAGGTTCGATTAAGGCAAGTGTACTTCGCTGCGATCACCGAGCACCAACTGTATTGCTCGGGGGCGCGAATCGACTCGCGAAGCCCGCACTTCCCGCCCGACCAAACTGCTCTCCAAACGATAGGGCAAGTCCTCAATCACCGCATCCGACAGGACAATCGAGTTTTCGATCTCAGATCGCCGAACCTGCACTCGGGCATCGATTGACGTGAACGGGCCGATGAATGAGTCCTCGATGAAGCACCCGGGGCCGATGATCGCAGGGCCACGCACGGTCGAATTCACGAGCCTCGCCCCCGCGCCGATCCGCACCCTACCTTCGATCCGCGACCGAGCATCGCAGTCGCCTAAATTCTCGTGCACCTGGTCTTCAAGGATCAGTCGATTCGCCTCCAGCATTGCCTCGACTGTGCCGGTGTCCTTCCACCACCCCTCGACGATGTGCGATCGAACCTCTAGTCCCTCGTCGATAAGCCCCTGGATCGCTTCGGTGATCTCGTATTCACCTCGACCCGACGGGCTCAGGCGCGCGATAGCATCGTGGATCCGCCGATCGAAGAGGTACACGCCGACGAGCGCCAAGTTCGAGCGCGGCTCTTTGGGCTTCTCCTCCAGCCGCACGACGCGCCCTTCGCGCATTTCCGCAACCCCAAACTGCTCGGGATTCGGTACTTCTGTCAGCAAGATCGTCGCCGCGGGCCGTCGAGATGTGAATTCCGTTACGAGCGAGTCCACACTTGATTTCATCAAGTTATCCCCTAGATACATAATGAAATCGTCATCTCCCAAGTACGGGCGCGCGGTCGCGACTGCATGGGCCAGCCCCAGTGGATCCGGCTGAGGGATGTAGGTGATTCGGATTCCCCAGCGAGAGCCGTCTCCGCAAACTTGCATGATCTCCGAGGCTGCATCGGCCACGATGATCCCGAAATCCTTCACACCCGCGGCCGCGATCGCTTCGATACCGTACTCAAGAACGGGCTTATTCGCGACAGGCACGAGCTGTTTGGCCATCGAAAACGTCAACGGTCGTAAACGCGTCCCTTTGCCTCCGGCGAGAATGAGAGCTTTCATAATAGTGAATGTCGCGTAGAATCCAGATTCTACTAGATGGTTTCGGTACCATCACGACGAAAGAGATGGGTGAACGTGATCGAATAAATGAACCTGGCGAGACGTCCGGGTTCAAGCGTCTGGTGCGGCGCGTCCTCATGGTGCTTCTGCCCGTCGCCATGGTGCCTGTCTTTCTTCTGAGTTTGATCATTCACTACGTGGTGCCCGACTCGCCCGAGACCCGCCGCCGCGTCTCGCAGCTTCTGAACGTTGTCGCCGTTGCCGGGTTTGCGTGTTGCATCTGGTACTGGCTTTCAGTCCGCCGTGGCTACGGTGTCTCCGCGTTACTGATGTTCTTCAATCTGCAGATCGCGGACGCGTACGCATCGCTCGTCCCGAAACTCCCTGCCAAGCTCGGCACCGCCATCCTGTTCGGGGTCGGCTGGGCGGTCGCGATCACCATGTGGATGCTCCGCTATTCGGTGGAAACGCCCCGTAATATCGTCGCCGTCGGACTCTTCGTCGCGATGGTGGCGGTGTACCTCGTAGCGACGATCGCGCTGCTCATCCCCGAGCACGAGACCGCAAAGTCGCTTGCCCCCGAAGACTAAAGGTCTTCGCCGAGCCCCGGACCGTAGTAGCGACGAACAAACTCGACCTGCTCAGGCTTACTCGTGACCTCTCGCCACCACGGCTGGTGCTCGCGGTACCAGCGCACCGTCATCCGCAGTGTCTCGTCGAACGGGTGCTCCGGCTTCCAACCGAGCGCGTTGAGTTTGTCGCACCGCATCGAGTACCTCGCGTCGTGCGCGCCTTGTCGGGGGTCCGGGATGTGCTTTACGAGCGAATCCTGTTGTCCTGTCTCCTCCAATAAGATGCGGACGATGTCCATGTTTCTGCGCTCATTGGTATCGCCAACGTTGTACGCCTCTCCCGGAAGACCTGCGTCGAGCACCTTCAGGATGCCAGCGCAGTGGTCACGAACGTAGATCCACTCGCGGACCTGTGAGCCGTCGCCGTAGACCGGGACTTTTTTGCCGTCGATCAGTCGCGTAACGAAGAACGGGATGAGCTTCTCCGGGTATTGGAACGGACCATAGGTGTTCCCTCCCCGCGTGATGCTGACCGGCGTACCATAAGCGCGGTGATGCGCGCGGCATTGCAGGTCACCCCCCGCCTTGCTCGCGCTGTAGAGCGTGTTGGGTTCAAGAGGCGAGCTTTCCGTGAACTCGCCAGTGGCGATCGAGCCGTACACCTCGTCGGTGCTCACATGGACCATTTTCGCCAGCTCGAACTTCCTTGTCGCTTCGAGCAGGGTGTAAGTTCCGCCCACGTTTGTGTCCAGAAACTCGGCTGCGCATTCCATCGAGCGGTCGTTATGGCTCTCCGCAGCGAAGTTGACGATGTGGGTAACCCCCTCAGATTCGACGATACGATTCATCGCCGCCGCATCCTGAATCCGAGCCTGATGGAACGTGACTCGGTCGGCAAAGTCGGCCATCGTGGAGCGATTCCCCGAGTAGGTCAGCGCATCCACCACGACGACCAGGACTTCGGGACGATCCTCCAGCACAAGCCGAACGAAGTGCGAACCAATGAACCCAGCCGCCCCTGTGACGAGCAGATTCAAAACTGAAACCTCGAGTCTTCATCGTCTTCGTGCCGAATCTCATCCACGGGCTCTCTGCGCCCTTCGCCAGCATAAAGCTGGTCCGGGAAGTTCAGCACGAAAGCTGGAGCATCGCCTACATTTCGGTATGCGTGCACGACGCCAGGCGGAACCCAAGCGGCCATCGGGTTTGTCGCGCCGACCGCGTGGATCTCGTGCGCTGGCATTTCACCCTCTCGGTTCTCCCATACGTGCAATTCGTACTCACCATCCAAGAAGACGAACAGGTCGGTTTGGTGAACATGCTCGTGCGGACCGCGTGCGACTCCCGGCAACGTGACGCTCAGGTAGCTCATCGCCGGTCGAAATCCTTCGGGCAACTCATCGTCCCGGTACAACTCGGTAAGCCAACCTCGGCTATCCGAGTAACGGCTCAGTGGCTTGAGATGGACTCCCCTTATCGACATCGTCAGCCGAATTTACCTGCCAGAAGCGACCGGCAATACTAGCGGGTTCGCCCAAACGGGCCATAATCTGGAATGAAACTTGCCTTCGTGACGTTGACTTAATCGTGCACCTGCACCCTAACATCGAAACTTTCACGTAGGAAAAAAAGAGATTTATGAGTACGGCAAATCCCGAAACCCTCGACGGGCAGCCAGGACTCCTAGGGATTGATTGGATCAAAGTTCGAAATAGCCCCGCATTTGTACCGGGACTTATCGTGCTCGCCTCCATCATCTTTGGGTTCTTCGCGCTGCTCCAGAAGCTCCCGGACATGTGGTTCGACGACGAGGGCTACTACTCCCACGGCGTTCTAGTTCCGTTCATCGCGGGATACATCGTCTACAAATGGTGGCCGAAGCTTTCCACCATTCCGGTTCGGCCGTTCTACCCGGCGATCGCAATCGTCTTAGGGGCACTGTTCGTATACCAACGCGCATACGTTGCTGGGATCGATCAGTTCATGTCCGCGGCCTTCGTGCTCGCGTTGCTTGGCGGAGCTTGGTTCACCCTCGGGTTCAAATGGACGCTTTACCTGGCCGTCCCGATCCTGTACTTGGCATTCATGCTGCCCGTATGGACCGGTGCGATCGACTCATACACGAACCCGTTGCAGCTCCTCAGTACTAAGATCGCTTACGGAATGCTTGACATCGGCGGTTTCAGGCCGTTCCAAGACTCCCCGACAATCATTTACTTGAACCGCTTCACGCTTGACGTCGGCGTACCCTGTTCGGGGTTCAAGCTGGTGCTTGCGGTTAGCTGCTTCATGATCTTCTTCGTCTGCATCGCGCGGCTCAATATCTGGGCGAACATGATCATGTTCGTCAGCGTGCTGCCGCTATGTCTGTTCATCAACGGCCTGCGCATCGCGCTAATCGGCGTCGTGGGGGACGAATTCGGCCAGGATGCGGGACATAAATTCCACGACTACAGCGGATACCTCACGTTGCTGATCTGCTTCTTCGTGCTCTTCAAATTAGCGAGGATACTAGGATGGAAGGACTAAACACCCGATCAATGTTTCTGGCCTGCGTGATGGCATCTGCTGGCGCGTGGGTCATGTTCTCAAGCAAGGTAGACACCCTCAAGCGTACTGAGGACGAACTCCTGGCCATGGCACCCATGAAGGTCGCCGGAATGGACTATCTGCCGGCAGCCGAGGACGGTCGCTTCTCGTACAAGATGGATGAGATGACCTATCGGGTCCTTGCACCTTTCGGCATCGTTGCCAGACAGTACACCGATGGTGTGAAAGGCTTTGATGCCGTACTCATCGCGAGCCGGTCTAAGGCAAGCTTCCACGACCCACGGGTGTGCTTCTCCGCCCAGGGATTCACCCTGGAAAAGATGATCCCTTCGACTGTCGTGACGAAATCACGCGGCACAGTGCCCATCACGCTCATCACGATGACCTCGGATAAGATGCGCAACCAACTGGCTGCGTTCTTCTATCGCGGTCCGGGCGGAAAGTTCTACGGCAGCACCCAGAAGCTCAAACTCGCACTCCTTTGGGAGCAGTTCAGCTTCGGAAAGGACATTGACGGCGTGTTCTATCGCGTCTTCCCGACCAACGAGACCACAACCGAGGAAGAACTCAAGAAGTTCATCGGCGACTGGCTCGACGCAGCCAACGAAAGCAGCAAGGGCTACTTCTAATCTGAATTGACTCAAAGAGAGATGGGGTCCGCTCAACACGTTGAGCGGACCCCATCTTCGTTTATCTGCGTGATTACCGGCCGCTGACGCCTTCGCTGCCCGTCTTTCCGGCGAAGCTCTCACCCGCATGGGGCATGGAGATGTCTTCCACGGCTGGTCCGAGCGTGTGCTGATCAAACACGACGTCCTCGCCTCCGAGCGGGACCTCTTTGCGGAGCGGGTATCCCACCCAATCGTTGGGCAGCAGGAAACGCTCTCCCTTGATTGGACCGTTCCCTTCAAACTCAACGCCATACAAATCTTGGATCTCGCGCTCGGGGTACTCCGCGCCGAGGAAGATGTCCTTCACCGTCGGTACCGGCTGGCCGTCCTCAACGGTTACCTTCAGGAAAAGTCGCGAGAAGGTCTTCGTTGACATGAAGTTGTGGACAACCTCAAATCGCTTGGCTTCGCCAGCGGGCCAGTCGCGTGCATGCGTCCATGTGGAGTAGTCCACGCCCACGCACTCGCTGTAGTAGTCGAAGTTCATCGCTTGCTTCAGGAACGTGACGACCTTGTGCAGGTCGCCCACCGCGACGCCAATGAACAAGTCGTCCCGTTTCAGGGTTGCGAACCGAATCGCATCGCCGAACTGCTCCTTGAGCTTAGAAACCTCTGCTCGGTCGGTCACCACACTCACTGGGCACCACCTGCCGCCGGAATCACGCGGCTCGAAATCGGCTCGCCCAGCGTATCGGTCGAGTCGTGCATCTCAGCCTTCACCTCGCCAAGCTTAATTGGGTCGAGCGAAGTCGATTCGTCCCAGTCGATCGCATTTTTGCGGAGAACGTAGAAGTCCCCCACCAACCACAAGAACATGTAGATCGCAATGACCGTGAACGTGAACATCTGGAAGCCTGTGTCGGCGAATCGGTACACGGTGAGCCAACTCCACAGGAAGACGACTTCGATGTCAAACAGGATGAAGAGCATCGCGACGAGATAGAACTTGACTGGGAACCGTTCCCGCGCGTCGCCCTGAGGTGCCACGCCGCACTCATAAGGAGACTGCTTGTAAGGAGTCACCTTTTTCGGGCCCAAGACCCAAGAGAGGGTGACCATCGCGGCACAAAGGAATGATGCGAGCGCGATGAGAATCAGAACCGGAGTGAAGTCGCCGTTCATGCTCACGTGAGAATGTACCCGTTGAGAGCCCGCGAGTAGAATCAACCCCGATGAACCTTGAGAAAGCGATCGAAGCGGTCATGGAGGGTGCGGTGCTGTCAGAAGTGGAGGCGTCCGACATCATGAGCGCGATGATCGTCCCCGAGGCTTCTGTCGCCCAGGTCGCGGCGCTCCTGATCGCTATGCGGATGCGCGGCGTCCAATCGGTCGAGCTCACCGGCTTCGTGAAAGAACTGCGCACCCAAGCCGTCAAGGTGCAGACCTCTTCGGACCGTCTTGTGGACACCTGTGGCACAGGCGGCGGCTACCCCAGTTTCAACCTCAGCACCGGTGCAGCAATCGTCGCCGCGGCCGCCGGAGCCCGGGTCGCCAAGCACGGCAATCGCGCGGTGACGAGCAAGTGCGGGAGCGCAGACGTCCTCAAATCGCTCGGGGTCAAGATGGCCGATTCGGCTGCAACAGCTGCGGACGAACTGAAGCGGCTGGGAATCACATTTTTGTTTGCCCCTGCGTTCCACCCTGGGCTGAAGAACGTCGGGGCCCTCCGCCGAGAACTCAAGGTCCGAACGGTGTTCAACATCCTTGGGCCGCTTCTCAACCCCGCGGGTGCCAAGCGCCAAGTCATCGGGGTCTATCGCCCTGAGTTTGTCCGACCTATGGCCGAGACCTTGTTGCAGCTTGGATGCGAACGGGCCATGGTCGTACACGGGGCGGGCATGGATGAAATCTCGGTCACCGAGCCCTCCACCGCGATCAAGGTGGAGCACGGAAGGCTCACAGAATGGACACTTTATCCATCCACCTTCGGGCTTGGCGACGGGATCGACATTTCGCCCGGGGACACGCTCGAGGAAAGCGCTGAGATTTTGCTCCAGGCCCTCAG
Organism: Chthonomonas sp.; assembly: GCA_016788115.1. NCBI lineage: Bacteria > Bacillati > Armatimonadota > Chthonomonadia > Chthonomonadales > Chthonomonadaceae > Chthonomonas > Chthonomonas sp. The sequence continues at coordinate 357,968 of JAEURR010000006.1, forward strand.
TCCTGGCAACACAAGCCGCAACGAGGCGCTCATCCCGGGTTCCGCTGCTGCGCTGTGGGCGGCAGGGGTCATCGAGGACCTCCCAGCGGGAGCTGAGCTGGCCCGAAACACCATCGAGTCGGGAGCCGCTCGGGCCAAGCTGGAAGCATGGCGGAGCTGACGGCGGCCCATGGGTCATAATCGGGCAGCTTGAACACCCTCATGCAGACTTTGCCCCTCATCCCATACGCCCGACCTGTGCAGGACGGTCACTGAGCGAATGTTTACTGGTCTGGTCCAAGCCGTCGGCACAGTCAAGGAAACACGCCCGGGCAAGCTCATCTTGTCCCCGATCGACCTCGGTGATGAGCCCGTTCAGCTCGGCGAGAGCATTGCCATCAACGGTTGCTGCCTCACCGTAATCGAATTCGAGCCGGGCATGACCTTTGAACTCAGCCCCGAGACCTACACCCGTACCAACTTTGGCGACGTGGTGCCCGGGTCGGGCGTGAACCTGGAGCGGGCATTGCGGGTCGGCGACCGGCTTGGCGGCCACATCGTCCAGGGGCACGTCGATGCGATTGGACGCATCCTCGATATTCAAGAACGAGGCGAGCACACGGTCTATCGATTTGAGGCACCCGATGCCCGCTACCTCATCGACAAAGGGAGCGTCACCGTCGATGGAATCAGCCTCACGGTGGTCCATCCGACCGACGCCCATTTTGAGGCTTGGGTGATCCCTCATACGCGTCAACACACGAATCTCATGGACCGAAAGGTCGGCGACCGGGTCAACTTGGAGTACGACGTTCTGGCGAAGCACGTCGAGCGACTGATCAACTTCCGTATCAACGGCTGAGAGCATGATGGACAGAGGCACATGGTGGTACCGATTTATCTGTGACGCGACGCGTACGCTGGTCTTCCGGCCGTTCGGTGGACTGCGAGCGATCCACCCCGAGAAAATCCCAGACGATGGGCCGCTCATCTTCGCCCCCACCCACATGAGCAACTTCGACCCGCCTGCGTGCGCGTGCTGCCAACCGCGCTGCCTCACCTTCATGGCCAAGCGCGAGCTGTTCAAAGTGCCGGTCATTGGGCCGATCATCCGCTCCGTCGGCGCGTTCCCCGTGCGCCGTGGAGAGAACGATTCTGAAGCGATCCGCCTCGCGATCAGGTTGCTGGAGGAGGGCCGGGCCGTCTTGGTGTTTCCTGAGGGCACGCGTGGTGACGGAACTCATATGGGTCCGATTTCGTCGGGCCTTGCGATGCTGGCCAAGCGAACGAACGCTCGAATCCTCCCGATCGCGATGATCGGTTCGCACATCACGCTGCCAAAGGGTCGTAGCTGGCCCCGACGACATCGCATCGACATCGTTTTTGGAGACTCGTTCACGTTTGACGAAGTCGCGGGCGAGGGGAACGAGCGCTTGAAGCGCGTGCGGTTTGTCAACGAGCTTGCAAAGCGATTGGCGGATCTCAGCGCCGCCCACGGTCAGCCGCTGATCATCGCAGAGTCCAATCGAACGACACCAGACTCCGGTTCTGCTGAAACTGAATCCGGAACTTCAGCTCCTGCGTCGCCTGAAACTCAAAGCCAGCCCTGAGGTCGCGGGAATCGTGCTGCGAAGTGAGGCTGAATCGATCGGTGAGCGGTAGTTTCATTCCGAAAAGCAGTCCTCGATAGCGCCCAGTACCCCCTCCGAGCGTGAGCTCCGCTGGCACGTTTCCGTTCGACTCCCCCTGGAGTCCGAACTGCCAGGTCGCGACGAGGTAGAGCGACCGCCCGTCGCGTGTGCGATTGGGCAGGTCCACTACGCCGATCGAAATCCCCGGGATGGCATCGGGGAACGGAATCAAAAACTGGTACGCCAGATCCACCGAGGCACGCCTCCCTCGCTCGTCGTAGGTGAGGGCGGTCTCCCACGCCTCACCGATCGGTGCCTGTACGGCAAACTCCCGCCGATCTCGGAGGTTCAGCGAACTCGCCCCATGCAGCCGCAAGGTCCGCTTTAGGACCTTATGGGCGTTCGGAATCTCACCTACCAAGCCGGGATCAGCCCACGCTACGACCGCAACGAGCGTTCCGAGAGCGAAGCACAGCGCTCTCAATTAGGCGTCGCTCCCCTCTTCGAATAGCCCCGCGCTCGCGGGAAGCGCGGACACTTCGGGAGCATGGATCGTGCGGGCCGAAATGTCGATGTCATTCAGGTCCACCACTGCGGCCTCCTGCGCACCGCCAAGAGACTTGAGTTTGCGCGCCTTCGGCAAGATGTTCCGTTCGAGCGAACCGACGCTGTCATTGTAGGCATCCACCGCCTGGGTGAGCTTCTTCCCCATATTCTGGTAGTGGTCGGCGAAAACTCGGAACGCCGAATGGAGATCGCGTCCCAGCGTCGTAATATGCCGCGCCTCTTCGGCGAGCTTCTCTTGCCGCCAGCCTGCTGCGACCGACCGAAGCAGCGCGATGAGCGTTGTTGGCGTCGCAATGAGCACGTTGTTGTTCACCCCAAACTCGATGAGGCTTGGATCCTGTTCGAGCGCGGCGCTGTAGAGAGACTCGCCAGGCAAGAACAGGACCACAAACTCGGGCGACGACTCGAACTGCTTGTCGTATGACTTGGCGCTGAGCTGCTCCACATGCTTCTTGACCTGTCGTGCGTGCTCGACCAGCATTGTGCGCCGCGCGTCCTCCTCTTCGGCATCGACGCTCGAGAGGTAAGCATCGAGCGGAGTTTTGGCATCGACCACCACCGTTCGGTTATTGGGCAGCTTCACGATGAGGTCGGGTCGCAATCGTCCGTCATCGGTGTTCAAGTTCTTCTGCGTCTCGAAATCGCAGTACTCGAGCATGCCCGCCATCTCGACGACCCGCTTGAGCTGCAACTCACCCCACTGCCCGCGCCGGACCGGGTTGCGCAGTGCTTGGACGAGATTCCGCGTCTCGCGCTGCAGCCGCTCATGGTCGCCCTTGACCGTTTCGAGAGACTTGCGCAACTCGCCGTACGCCTCGGTGCGGGCCCGCTCCATGTCCTGTTGCACGACGTTGAAGTTGCCGAGCTTCTCCTCAATCGGCTTCAATAGGGCCTCGATCGCGACTTTGCGCTTGTCTAGATCGGACTCGCTCGCCCCGCGGAGCTTTTCGAACTCCGACTTGGCGAGTTCGAGGAAGGTGCCCTGGCTCGTCTGGACGGCGGTGTTCGCGAGATTCTGAAACGCCTCGCGCATACGATTCTCAGCGTCCGCCAGGAGTTGCTTTTGTTCGGCAAACTGTCGATCGCGCGCGGCGGCTTCCGCATCCAAAGTGGCAATCTTCTGCCCCAGCTCATTGGCTTCGGCCCGGGAGCGGTCAAGCGCCTCTTGCAGCGGACCCACTGCAGAGGCACGCTCAACGAGTGTGGCCTTCTCGACTTTTAGGGCATCGAGCTCGCCCACCTGTCCCAGGCGCGGGCGCAACAGGATGTAGACCAAAATTCCGACGAGTACGCCACCCGCGACGAAAACACCTAGACCTATGACGAGTGGCATGAACTGAATTCTATCTCAGCCACCCAGCATCTCGCGCACAAATTCTCCGCGCACGACGCCCACGACCCACTCGGTCTCCTCCTCGGTCGGCCGTTGATGCCAATCGTACATGAACCCTTCCACCAGGTCGTCGCGGTGGACGGTTTTGTTCAATTGGTATACAGGCAAGTAGGTCTCCCGGAGGACGGGATAACACTTGTTGGGGAGTGGCGGCTGCATCACCGCGTAGTCGTCCGTGACGTCGATGATCACTACTTTTGTAAGGTTAAAGCGCCAAAGTTCAGCATCCATGCGTGCACTCATACGTGTCCCTAGAGACGGACCAGCAGCAAGTGATGATGCATTTCGATGAGTCTTTGCGCGCGTCTTGCTCTTTTGAACCCAACCTAGGATAAAATGAACTCGGAATAATTCCTACACCCGATCAGCAACGGCGCTGCTCTGGCCATATTAAACAACGAGGTAACTCTCACAATGAAGCGCAAGGCTTTTACTCTTATTGAACTGCTGGTCGTCATTGCGATCATCGCGATCCTCGCGGCGATCCTCTTCCCTGTTTTCGCGCAGGCGAAGCTGGCAGCGAAGAAGACTCAGATGATCACGAATGCTAAGCAGACGGGTCTGAGTATCATTCTCTACACCGACTCAAGCGACGATTCGTATCCGATCTGCGTCGTTCCCAACCTCACCGCTGCGGTCGAGACTTACCGGCCGTTCGATAACACGGCTCAGGCGCCCAATGGCTGGTTCAACTACCCAGGAGCCCAGGACGAGTACGCCCTGATCTGGACGAATACGACCGAGCCGTATCGCAAGAACTCTGGCATCGTCGAGATGCCCGGCGCAAAGGTCGTGCAGATCTCGGCCGCACCGTGGGCCGCAGGCTACGGCGCGAAGCTGAAGACACCATGGAAGACCAACCTGACCATGAACGGCAACCTGCATACGATGTCCACCAGTGGCGTCGCTTCGGTCAGCCGCATGCCGCTTGCCTGGCAGGGCTTTGGCGACATCACCCAGGAGGGTGCGACCATGGCCAACCCGCGCTTGCTGTGTAATGGTACGGGTCCGTGCCGCTTCAATCCCGGTGGACTGCCGCAAGGCAACGCCACAGGCACGCGCGGCGACGTCTTCACCATGAGCAGCCGCTCGCAGGGTGGTCCTCGCTACGCACCGTTCGGTGGTCAGAACATCTACGTGTTCTGCGACAGCTCGGCCAAGGCGATCAGTTTCGGTTCTGGCAACAAGTCGTCCTACCCATCGAGCACGAACTCGCTGGTGCCGCTCCAGTTCCTGGATTCGGAGACGTATGCTGAGTCGAACTTCATCCGCGGCCGTTTCGCAGGCTCGACTTCGATCCTGTACGTCGCGGCGTTTATGCCGGATAACGAGTTCTCGAACTAAGGTACAAATCTGATGATGAAGAAGCTTAGTTTGCTCCTCGTTTTGGCCGTCGCCATCATGGCTGTCGGTTGCGGCAAGAAGGAAGAAGCTGCGGCACCTGCCACAGCACCGGACGCCACGGCAGCAGCTCCTGCCACAAAGACTGACCCCAACGCAGCAGTTGGCGGCGCGGCAACCACCGCTCCTCCGCAGGAAGCGACCAACACGGGCGTTCAGGACGTCAAGCCGACCGACGCAGGGACCCGCTAAGAGTCCTCGTCAAAGGCAATGAGAAAGGGCGGCGCGAGTTTCGCGCCGCCCTTTCTTCATCAGTCCTTCTTCGGGACCAATTCCGTCGCCGGTCCGACATCGACGGGTCGTTTGAAGACCCCCTGAATCTCGCTATTCAGCAGATCCCGCGGCATGCCAGGCGCTTTGTCTCCGCCGCGCCAAGTAAAGGGGAGCAAGACCGTAACGCGACGATTGCTAAAGTGATACGGGTCTTCCGGTACCTTCAAGCGCGTCGGGCCGTACGCCCGGACCTCCAGAAACTGATTGCTCGGGACGCCGCTGCCGCGGAGAGCCCGTCGCATGGCGAAGGCACGATCGTTACTCAAGTCCCAGTTGTCATAGCCGTTCCCCACGTAGGGGCGAGCATCGGTGTGTCCCTCAATCACGATCTTGCGATTGACACGCGTCAGGATGGGTGCCACTCGTCGGATCAGCGTTAACGCTCCCGGCCGGATCTGCGAGGAACCCACTTCGAAGAACACCGCGCCCGCGTTCTCCACAAAGTCGATCACGAGCCCTTCGTCGTTGACCGAGACTTCGACGTTCTTGTACAGTGCCTGGACGGCTGCGTCGTTTGGCCCGGCACCGGTCCCGGACTCGTTGGCGGCTCCTTTCAGAGCGTTCTTGATTTCGGCTGCGGCACGCGCGGCCTCGGTTCGCTCGGTTCGGATCTCCGTGTCGCCTGCACCTTTGCTACTGGACTTCGACGTGCTGTACGGACTGCCATTGCTAGGCTGGATATTAACGCGCGACTTGGGCTCGTTCTTGGTAAAACCGAGCGGGTCGTTGAAGTATCCCTGGATCATGCTCCGGGTGGAGTCGGTCATTCCCATGATCCACATAACCATGAAGAACGCCATCATCGCCGTGACGAAGTCCGCGTAGGCGACCTTCCAGGCACCACCGTGGTGACCGTGGCCATGACCCTTCTTCTTCTTGATGATAATGGGAGTGCCGTCAGCCATAGCGATTCGCGCTCGTTAAGCGGCCTTCTCCTTCACCGCCGTCTCCAACTCAGTGAAGCCAGGTCGGAGGGCGGGAACGATGTTGCGGCGAGCGAACTCCACGCAGGTGATCGGCGATTCGCCGCGGGCAAAACTGAAAAGGGCAAACCGGATGCAGTTCATATACTGCTCTTCGGATTTGAGACGAATCTCCATCGCCTTGGCCATCGGGCCGAACACGCCGTACGCGAGCAAGATACCGACGAAAGTACCGACGAGAGCGGCAGCAACCGACTGACCGATTGCGGCGGCTTCGCCACCAATCTTTCCCATCGTGATGATAACGCCCAAAACGGCAGCGACGATACCGAAACCGGGCATGGCGTCGCCGACGGTCTGGATTGCATCGACAGGTACTTTGGCTTCAGCGTGGGCGACCTCGAGGTCAAGCTCCATCATCTCGGCGAGGTCGTGCGGACCGACGGCACCGGTGAGGATCACCTTCAGGGTATCGCAGAAGAAGTCAGTGGCGTGGTGATTCGCCAGGAATGTAGGAAACTTGCTGATGATGTCGGACTCCGACGGCGATTCGACGTGCTTTTCGAGGCCGAGCAGACCTTCCTTCCTCGCGATCGTGAAGAGCTGGTACATCATCTTCAGCAGATCGACGAACGCCGGCTTTGTGAATGGGTCTGGCTTCAGCAGCCCCATGACCGCCTGGATACACGCCGTGAAACCGGACATGCCGTTGGCAGCGATGAGCGATCCCGCAGCACAACCACCCAGGATCACGAATTCGTTGATCTGGATGAGAACGGCGATGTTACCGTGGTGCATGACATAGCCAATCAAGGTGGCTGCCAACACGATAAAGATTCCAATGAAGGTGAACATAACCTTTGCGCGCGGGAGACAGTCGGTCTCCTAGCAGATTTATCGGCAAGATGCGGCCCAAAACGCAGGCTGTGATCGGAGTCGGTACACTTTCCGGGTCCATGACCCTCGAACAGCAAATCGAATTCCTCTCTCGCGGTACGACCGAGATCATCAACCGCGACGACCTCACGAAGAAGCTCGCATCCGGGAAGAACCTGCGCATCAAGCTGGGCGTGGACCCGACTGCTGCCGACGTGACCCTCGGTTGGGCGGTGGTCCTGCGCAAGCTCCGCGACTTCCAGCGCCTGGGCCACACTGCCTGTCTGGTGATCGGCGATTTCACCGCCCAGATCGGCGATCCGAGCGGAAAGAGCAAGACCCGTAAGCAGCTTACGCGTGAGGAGGTGCAGTCCAATGTTGAGGCGGTCTCGCAGCAAGTCTTCAAGATCCTAGACCCGGATCGCACCGAGATCAGCTACAACCGCGATTGGCTGGGAACGATGACCTTTGAAGACGTGATTCGGCTCGCATCGCGCACCACCGTCGCGCGTATCCTCGAGCGCGACGATTTCTCCAAGCGACTCAAGGAGGAGCGACCGATCGCGCTCCACGAGATCCTCTATCCGCTCTGCCAAGGGTATGACTCGGTCGCACTGCGAGCCGACGTCGAGCTCGGTGGGAACGATCAGATGTTCAACAACCTCGTCGGCCGGACGCTGATGAGCCAGTACGAGATGGAACCGCAAGTCGTGGTGCTCTCGCCGTTGCTCATCGGCACCGACGGAACCGAGAAGATGTCCCAATCGCTCGGCAACTACGTCAGCATCATCGACACGCCCCGAGACATGTACGGCAAGACCATGTCGATCCCGGACTCACTCATCGAGAACTGGCTGGTGCTGTGCACCGATGTTCCCATTGATGAGATCGCGACGCTCGTGAAGAGCTGCCACGACGGCAGTGTCAACCCGCGCGACGTTAAGCGGCGGCTCGCCCGCGAGATCGTTTCCCTGTACCATTCGGCTGAGGCCGCGGAGGCGGAGGACAACTACTTTATCGAGACGTTCTCCAAGAAGACCCAGGTGGGCGACGCCGAAGAGGTGAAGATCCCCGAGAGCTGCATCCACGATGGTCAAATTGCCATGCATGCGCTGATCACGACGCTCGGGTTGGCCAAAAGCAATAGCGAGGCCAAGAGCAAGATTCAGCAAGGTGGCGTCGCACTGGATGCGGACAAGGTGTCCGACTTGCTGATGCCCATCGACCAGGTTGTGGGCCGAATCTTGCGGGTCGGAAAGCACGAATTCCGCCGCCTATCGTAGTCAGCGAAACCGACCTCCACAAACTAAGGAGGGCAGAAGCGGATTTCCGCTTCTGCCATTCAGTAGTGTTTTCGGGAGAGGCCTGTGCCTTACTTGGACTTGCGTCGTCGGGCAACGAGTGCAAGGACACCAAGTCCCATCGCGGCGATCGAGGCTGGCTCAGGCACAGCCTTGATGAATCGCTGCTCAACCAGGCCGATACCAGCGAGGTCGCGGGCGTCAGTGTTTGGAGCACTCAGGAAGATCGACTTCTTAACCTTGATGAACTTAGCTGGCTTGCGCAGTGTCCACGCCTTGTTGAACGAACCCGAGGTCGTCGAAGTCACGAGCACGCCATCGTTGATGCCGTTCGTAAAGTCGTTCTGATCCTCGACGATCTCCGAAACCTGGACGAGACCGCTGCCGGTCGCGAGAGCGTTACCAGCAAGCTGGACGCCGGTGATCATCTCGTTCGCACCTGCGGTCACGAGGAACGTGATCGAGATGGTCGTGCTGCGGAGCGGCAAGTTATCGCCAACCCATGCCTTGTTGAATGTGATGTCAACGTCGCAATCGTAGGTCTTGATAAAGTGGTCGGTACCAAGCGTACCGATGATGCCAGCATCACCCGTGATGACGAAGTTCGAGAACGTGAGGGCATTTGCACCCACGGCTGCAGTCGCCACCAGCGCAACCGCAATCATCTTTCCTGTAATTTTCTTCATTCTGTCCTCCCTAGGGCAAAAGCCCAGAAAAATCAATCGAAACGAAACTTAAGCTCGGTTGCGTCGACGTCGAGCTGCGAGACCTGCAATACCCAGGCCAATCGCCATCATCGTGCCCGGCTCAGGGACGAGCTTGATGTTCTGCTCAACGAGGCCCACACCTGCGAGGTCAAGCGCCTGAGTGTCGAACGCGTCCATGAAGATCGTCTTCTTGACCTTGATGTGCGTCGATTGTCGCGAGAAGACAATGTTCTCGGCGATGGCGAATGTGCCTGCGTAGTAGTCCTTCGAGAAGCTGGCGATCACACCGGGGTTCACGACGTCTTCGATCGTCTCGACGACGCGAAGGTGGCCGCTGCCCAGCAGAAGCGTGGTAGCCGAGAGCTTGAGTTCGTTAAGAACCATTGCCGTCGGGCTCTTGGCCTCGTAGGTGATGTTGATCGTGCCGAAGCGGAGCGGCTGTGCGTCTCCGACTAGGGCCTTGTTGAACGTGAAGTCGATGTCCGTTGCGCCAGGCGTAAAGAAGTGGTCGGTACCGAGGGTTCCGAGCAACTGCGACGGGCCAGTGATCGACACGTTCGAAAACGTAATCGCGTTTGCGGCTGCAACTGCGCCAAGCGCAGCAACGGCCATAAGAGCCTTACTAAATACTTTATTCACTACTGTCCTCCCTTGGGAAATCCCAAAAAGTGGGCCGAAACGACCCTGAATCATTTGCATCGCACCCATGAAGGGCTTTGATACGAACTGATTATAACCCAGGGGAGCCCAAATGCAAAGAGCGGATTTCGAGTTTTTGTCAATATTTGCAAGTTCGGCGTCACATTTCAGTCTGTTCACGGTCCTATCTTCGGCAGAAACTAGTAACCTTGCTAGTAGCTCGCACGCGAGCTACCCGCGTGCCCGGGCGAATAGGCCACAATCGGGGGAGAGAAAACGATGAAAGCAGTCGTGATGGCGGGCGGCGAAGGATCCAGGCTACGGCCCATTACAGCGAACCGGCCCAAGCCGTTGGTCCCCGTGGCCAACGAGCCGATCATGCAGCACATCGTACGGCTGCTCAGCCGCCATGGGGTGAAAGAGGTCGTGAGCACCCTCCACTACCTGGCCGACGAAATTCAGGGCTATTTTGACGACGGTAGTGATTTCGGGGTCAAAATGCACTACAGCATTGAGGACACTCCCCTGGGCACCGCTGGCTCGGTCAAGAAGGCGGAGGCACTGCTGCAGGGCGAGACCTTCTTCATCGTCTCTGGTGACGCTCTCACCGACTGCGACCTAAGCAAAGCACTCGCCTTCCACCGAGAAAAGAAGAGCCTCGCCACCCTCGTCCTGTACCGCGTGACTTCCCCGCTCGAGTTCGGTGTGGTCATCACCGATGACGACGGGCGCGTCGTACGATTCCTCGAAAAGCCCAGTTGGAGCGAGGTCTTCAGCGATACCGTCAACACCGGCATCTACATCCTCGAGCCTGAGATTCTCGAGATGATGAAGCCCGGCAAACAGTACGACTGGAGCCAGGACATATTCCCTGAATTGCTCCGCGAGGGCAAACCCCTCTACGGCTACGTCATGGACGACTACTGGTGCGACGTCGGGACGCTGGAGCAGTACCGCGAAGCTCAGGAGCACCTCCTATCCGGGCGGATCCACCTACCCATCCTGGGCGAGCAAATTGAACCAGGCATCTGGGTGGGTCCCAACACCAACATCGATGAGCGTGCGGTCCTCATGCCTCCCATCGTCATCGGCCGTAACACGAAGATCAAAGGCGACGCCAAGATCGGCCCGTATACCGTCATCGGCGACAACGCGCTGCTCGAAGAGGGCGCCCACGTCGAGCGCTCGGTGGTCTGGGACGGGAGCTACATCGGACCGAACGTCACCGTCCAATCGGCCATCATCGGAGCGCGCTGCACAATCAAACGCGACTGCCAGATCGGCGAGGATGCGGTGGTTGGAGATCGCTGTCTGATCGACACCGGCTGCACTATTCGTCCCCGAATCAAGCTCTGGCCGGACAAGGTCATCGAGCGTGGCTCGACGGTCACCATGTCGCTGGTCTGGGGCAACAAATGGCGCGGCAATCTGTTCCGCGAGCTAGGCGTGGCCGGACTCTCGAACGTCGAGATCACGCCCGAGTTTGCCACACGATTGGGTTCTGCGTTCGGCTCAATCCTGCCCAACAAGGCCACGATCGTTACCTCACGCGACAGCAGCCGCAGCAGCCGCATGATCAAGCGGGCCATCATGGCCAGCCTGCTCAGCGTGGGCTGCGAAGTCCTGGATATGCAGAGCTCCGCGGTCCCGGTGGCGCGGCACTTCATCCGTACAAGCGGCGCTTCGGGCGCAGTCAACGTCCGCAAGATGCCAGGCAACTCTCGCGTCACGCTGATTGAGCTATTCGATGCACGCGGCAACTACCTGAGCAAGTCGCACGAACGCAAAGTCGAGACCGCGTTCTTCCGCGAAGACTTTCATCGGTGCGATCCGGACGATCTGGGCGCAATCGAATACGCGAGTCGCGCCATCGAGGACTACACGAACGACTTCTTTCACCAGCTCGGCCCGATCCAGCAGGGTCGACGTCTGCGGGTGGTTTGCGACTTCGGCTACAGTGCCATCAGTTCGTTCTTTGCCGCAATGGCCGGACGGCTTGAGATCGACACCATCAACATCAACTCCTTCAGCGATTCGAAGCGAGCCCCGCGCAGCCCGAGCGAGATTGCCCGGCACATGGAGAACTTGCAGCAGATCGTGGGGACGCTCGGCTACGACTTCGGGGTGCTCTTCACGAACGAGGGAGAGCGATTGACGGTGGTTGACAGCACCGGAGCGATCCTGAGTGGTACCCAACTTTTGGCGGCAATGAGCATTCTGAAGGCTCGCACGAACAAGAACCCGACCCTGGCCCTGAACGTCACAGCATCCAGCGTTCTCGAAGATCTGCTCGTGTCGAACGGAGCTTGTGTCGTCCGTACCAAGGCCGACTCGCGCGCCCTGATGGCGGCAGCCATGAACCCGGAAACCCAGTTCGCAGGTGACTCCAGCGGTGGATTTATCTTCCCCAGCTTGCACCCGGGCTTCGATGCCATGTTTGCACTTGCCAACTTGGTCCTGATGCTCGAACGCGCCGAGACGACCCTGCGCGACGTTGTCGCCGGCCTCCCCGCCTTCCACGTCAAGTACCAGCAGGTGCGCTGCCCGTGGGAGTCCAAAGGGACCATCATGCGGGTCCTTACGGAGTCTCAACACCCGGACCAAATGGAACTCGTGGACGGCGTCAAGCTACTTCAGCCGGGCGGGTGGGCGCTGGTGCTTCCCGACTCGTTTGAGCCCGTCTTCCATATTTTCGCCGAGGGCGAGACGGACGAAATGAGCCAGGAGTACCTGGACCGGTACGTCCACCAAATTGAGGAGATGCAACAACATCCCGCGTGAGCGAATCCGGCAAGATCCGTAGCATCGAAAGCCTGCGGGGTCTCGCCGCCCTCTACGTTGCGCTCGGCCACATCGTGACCATGGTCGATCCTGAACGTAACGCCGCTCGCACCGGTAGTTTGCCTGCTTGGCTCGCCCAAGTGACCCACCCAATGTGGTACGGACACCTGGCCGTGGCTGCGTTCATTGTCCTCTCCGGTTTCAGTCTCCAACTCTCGCTGTACCTGCGTAACGGCGACGGGCAACTCAAGGACCTCCGCCGGTACTTGGTGCGACGCTGCCGCCGGATCTTGCCGCCTTACTACGCGTGCCTGGCGTTCTCGCTGCTGGTTTGCGTGCTCGTCACCACAAAACTACCCGGGCTTCCTTTCACACAATATTTACCGCTGACCGCCGAGAACGTTGGTGCACACCTGCTACTTGTCCACAATTTTGATCCAACGTGGATGTACAAGGTCAATGGCGTCCTCTGGAGCATCGCCATCGAGTTCCAGCTATACTTCGCGTTCCCGGTCCTCGTCTGGGTGCTCATGCGGTTCGGAAAACTGGCCGTGGTGACCTGCACGTCTGTCGCCGCCTGGCTGCTGATCCTCCAAGTCCCGGGCGGGATAAAGCTTTACTTCTGGTACGCCGCGCTCTTCGCACTCGGCATGGTCGCCGCGCGGATGGCAATGGATTCGCGGGAAGAGCCCCCAACGCACGGTGTGCTCATGCTGTGCGCTGGCGCGCTGTTTGGCGCGTCGGTTTGGTTTGCCACTTCGCGCAAAGACCTATGGGTTGCGGACGCGTTCATCGGCCTCGCGGTCGCGGCCGTCCTCATTGCGATCACTCGCTACCGCGGCTCATGGTCGGACAGGATGCTCGGCGCACGCCCGCTAGTCTGGTTGGGAAGCTTTTCTTACAGCCTCTATCTGATGCACCATCCGCTGCTCCAGGTCGGTTACTTCCTGCGCCCCGAGTGGGCGGCGACGCCCACCCGTCAGACCGCCTGGCTGCTGGCCTGGTTTCCGCTGGTACTGCTCGGGTGCTACGGGTTCTACTGGGTCTTCGAGCGGCCGTTCATCTCGTCTCGCCGCCACACGCCTTCCCCCGAACCCATTACGTCCGCTTGAACTTGCGCAGGAGTTCGCCCTTCCCCATCACGATGGTGATCGGACGCCCGTGGGGGCACAGGTACGGATTCTCGGTTTGAGCCAGATCGATGATGAGCTTCTCCATCTCGGCAAAACTCAAGGGGTCGCCAGCCTTTACCGCCATCTTGCACGATGCGGTAACCCATAGATCCTGGCGCGCCGGACTGACGCACCCGCCCATCCCCTCCATCATCTCGTCCGCGATCTCGCGCAGCACCTGCTCGGGCGCAACACGCAACGCAGCAGGCACGGCGCGAACCAAGATCGCATCGTCCCCGAACTCCGAGATCTCAAATCCTAGCGCCCGCAAGGTGTCGGTCTGATCGAGCAACGCACCAGTCGAACGCCGGTCCAGCGTCACTGTAACCGGGACCAAGAGCGGTTGCTGCTCAACCATCCCAGACCCTCGTTGCCGCACCAGCATTTCGTACAAGATCCGCTCGTGCGCGACGTGCTGGTCGATCACCAGCAACCCTTCGCAGTTCTCCGCGATGATGAACGTGTTCATCGACTGACCGATGACGCGCAGGTCTTCAAGGAGCGAGCAATACGCGTTCGGCGGGACCGGGGTCGTCAGCAACTGGGGACCCTCGCCAGGCGCAAACAGGGGCTGCTGTGCGTCGATTGAAGCCTGAGCCTGGCTTAGCGTTGCGTGCCAAGGCGGAGCCGAAAGCTCATCGAGCGCTTGGTTGACGCGCATGAGACCAGCGGCATCCGGGATCATTCCGTGGTGAAGCAGCGCTTGCTTGACTGCGTGCCGGACTGCGTCGTTCACCGAGACTTCGTGCTGGAATTTGACTTCAGACTTAGTGGGAGATACGTTCATATCGACCCGAGCAGGATCGACATCGATGATCAACGCGGTCAGCGGGAACCGCTTTTCGGGGGTCAATACCCGATACGCCAGATCGACCGCTACCTGTAGCGCGCGCGATCGGATCGGCCGCCCATTGACGAAGAGCCACTGGAACGCGCGAGTTCCCTTGGTAAAGTGCGGTGGGCTGATAAACCCCCGGACCCGGACACCTTCCTCAAAGTGATCGAGTTCGGCCAACGCGCGCGCCGCATCACGACCCCAGACCTCTGCCAGCGCCCCGAGCAGGTCGTCGTCCCCCGCGCTCTGCAGCACGACGGTCTTGCCGCTTCGGATGGTGAACCGGACGTCCGGCCGGACCACCGCCAGCCTCTGCACGACGTCGACGCACGCATTCAGCTCAGTGGTGTCGCTCTTCAAAAACTTGAGCCGCGCGGGGGTGTTGAAGAACAGATCCTCGACGACGACCTCTGTCCCCTGGGGGCCGCTCACCGTACGAATGGGCTCAATCACGCCCCCATCCACGACAAGTTCGTACCGGATGCCATCGCCCGTTCCCGTGGTCACGCGCATGCGAGAGACCGAAGCGATGCTTGGGAGCGCCTCCCCGCGGAATCCCAAGCTCGCCGTTCGGCTCAGGTCCTCGATCCGCTGTATCTTGGAAGTCGCGTGGCGTTGCAGGGCGGTCGTCAGGTCGTCCGCGTCCATACCGCAGCCATTGTCCCGCACAAGCAGACGTTCGATCCCACTGCGATCTAGCTCGACTTCGATCCGCGTTGCCCCGGCGTCCAGGGCGTTTTCGACGAGCTCCTTGAGCGCAGACGCCGGGCGATCCACAACCTCGCCCGCCGCGATCTGGTTGATCGTGTGGGCGTCCAGCAAACGGACGCGGGCGCGAGGAGTCTCAACAGGGGTGCTCATGGAGTCGTCTCCTATTAAAGACGATTCCCCGCCGATTTTCTGCGCTACATCAGCTGGAATTCTGGTGTGCCAAAGATGAGCCCGAGTGCCGCAGCCGTGGGCTTGTCGACATTCAGCGCGGTAATGCGCGACGGCATGGCGGCTCGGACGGCATCCTCGACTCGGGCAAGTTTGTCCGCCGGGAGTTTCACATCCAGCAGTGCCGTCAGCCTTTGGGCATACTCGGTGGGCGTTCGGAGATCCAGCACAATCGACTGCAAGAGCCGTGATCGCTGGAGCCCCTGGACCAAGATCTTACCGAACTTGATGCGCTCTATCATGGTTGCCGAGCTGATCCATTCGGCTCCGACCTTCCACCCCGACACATCCGGCGGGTTCAGAACCTCCATCCCCATCGCCTTGGTCGAGGTGAAAATGGGCGCGAGGGCAGCGGCTCGTGGAATCTTTGTCTCCGTGCCGCGAGCATCCTCGATGGACCTCTGAATGGACCCGCCGATCCCAAACTGCCGGTACGTCGCGACGCATAGATCGAGCGGGTTCTTGATCAGGCGTCCCACGCATCGCTCGCTATAGAACTCTGGAGCCTCCATGATCGCCCTGAGGGTGGACCGAATCGAATAGTGGCTGTTCGTGAAGGCCGCAGCGATCAGTTCGACCACCGCGGGTTCGGGGTTGTCGTAGGCGAACCATGTCCACAGCTTCTTCGCGAGAAAGATCGCCGTACTGGGGTGTGCGGCGAGAATACCGCAGACGTCCTCCCCGTCGAAGGGACCCTTGTTCCCCAGAAAGGACTTCATTCCGGGATCGTGCACGTCCTCTAGGAACTGGAATGATGAGCCAAATCGGGGTTTGTCTACGCTGCGTCCACGCCGACCGTAGGTCCATCCAGTGAACGCACGCGCAGCTTCCTGGACGTCTTTCTCCGAGTAGTGCCCGACACCGAGAGTGAACAGCTCCATAATCTCCCTGGCAAAGTTCTCGTTAGGCTTCTCTTTGGTATTGAACTGGTTGTCCAGCCAGTAGAGCATCGCCGGGTCCTTGGCGACGTCGACCAGCATGTGGTGGAAGTTCCCCACCGCGTGCTTGCGCAAGAGGAGATTCTGCGCGTACATCGCGGGGGCCACGTCAACCTTTGAAGACGCCGTCGCAAAGTGGTTGTGCCAGAAGAGGGTCATCTTCTCTTCGAGGGGTCGGCGCGTCACCACCATTTTCAAGAGCCACCACGCTTGGATGTCGCGCATGCGTGGGGCGCCCTTGCCGATGCCCATGTCGTTCGGCGTGAGGTCAAATTGCGGATCGACTTTCTCGTAGTTGAGCAGGGTGTCGATCGTACCAGCGAGCCCAAGCTTGCCGTAGTACTCCAGTTCGGCTTCGCTCACTCCCCACCCAAATCGGCGCAGGACGTGGGCAATCTTCTCTCGTTCGGTCAGAGCGGCCATGTGAGTGAGGACGATAGGATGCGGCTTCTGTTCACCACGAGGGTATCAAGAACGAGGGCTGCCCCTCCCAAAGGAGGCGCAGCCCAAAAATCAACTTAGCAGCAATTCAGACTTCTTTCACGTTCGCCGCGTTGAAATCCTTCTCGCTAACGAACTTGTACAGCTTGCGGCCCTGGTAGTTGGCCATGAGCGCGTGGCGCGTCTGCTGACCAGTCTTGGTCTTGCGCACCATCTTGGTCTTGGTGACATCACTGTCACCTACTTGAACCTTCGCTCGCGATTTCAGATCATAGAACTCCATTTATCCCTCCAAAGACACCTAAGTGCCTGCATAGATTCGAGAAAACTATATCACATCCTTGAGTTCAAATGAACCCACTGTGCAAAAGTTTCTCCTGCCTAACACATCAGTAGTCTAACCGGGTTGAACCTGTAGGTTCAACGGGGCGCGGAAATTTTGCGCTCTTCCTGGTCAATTTCCGCACCTGGAGTAAACTTTCACCGAGTGAGACAGCCTGCGTGAACTTGCCCAAGCCACCATCCGAATACGAAACAAGAGCCTTGCAGCGATTCCGCGACGAGGGTTTTCGCATCACGATGCCTCGGTTGCAAGTGATCCGTACCCTGGCGGATACCAGAAGGGCACTCACCGCGCACGACATTCACCGCGCCATCACGAGCTCGGGCGATCGGATCGACGTGGTGAGCGTGTACCGAATCCTGGCGACTCTGTCGGAATTGGGCCTGGTCCACCACATTGGGATCGTGGACGGCTACCGCGCCTGCTCCATGAGCGACGATCATTCGCACGAAGAAGAGCACTTCGTGTGTGCCAGCTGCGGCGAGGTGACCGAGTTACCCGTCTCCGCCACCGAGCTCAGCAGCACGCGTGATCGACTCAAGGCGATCGGTCACGAAGCCGACTCCATCAAGATCGAAGTTCAGGGCACGTGCAGCAACTGTATCGCGCGCCGCGCCTGATTCCACCCACAAAACAAAGTGGCCGAGTCCCTTAGGGCTCGCCCACTTTACTTACTGCTGAAGAAGACTTAGTCTTCGTTTCGCGGTTCTCGCGGCTCGCGATGCTCGCGGTTGTCGCGATCGTAGTTGCGCGGCGGGCGCGGTCGCATCGGTCGCTCAGCGCTGAACTCGGTCACGACGAACGGCATGAGAGCCATCTCACGCGCACGGCGGATTGCCTGAGCAATCATGCGCTGCTGCTTGGCAGTGTTCCCCGTGAACTTTGCGGAGAGGATCTTGCCGCGATCATTCGTGAACCGTCGGAGGATGGTGACCTCCTTATAGTCCACCGTCTGAATCTTGTTAATGGTGAGGTAACTGACCTTGCGTCGTCGTCGTCCGCGGAATCGGGGCTCGCCCGTCATCGCTGCGCCCATGTCGCCGCCACCGGCTGCGCCCTGGCTACCGTACGGCCGTGCACTTGGTCGTCGTGCTCCATTTTCACCCGCGGTGTTTGACGCGGCTTCCGAAGCTTGACTTGCCTGCGTCTGCGTGGTTTCTTCACTCATGTTTTGTGTCCAACAGTTCCTTACGTGAGATTTCATGCCGAAGGCACGAACTACCAGTATGGCACATCTCTTGCTTTCTCTCCCTCAAACCCTTGCCTAGAGCGCTCCTTCAGCGAACAAAAACCGATTCGATGAACAATCTGGAGCGTTCTTCGTTGTACAATTTAATGGCCTTTTCCTATTTTTGATTTCTGAGGAGATGAAATGAAAAACAAACTCACACTGGCGGCGCTTGGCGTCGCATTCGCAAGCGTCGCTTTTGCGCAAACGACTGTGTACAGCACTGGCTTTGAGGCCCCGTTCACCCCCGGCGTGCTGGATAGCCAGCAATCCTGGCTCGTGGATGAAGACGTCAATAGTTTCTTCACCGTGGATGCGGGCAAGCGCACGGGTAGCCAGGGAGTCGTCTACGACACGGCTCCGGCGGCGGGCAACAACTGGGCATGGCTTGACATCACGCAAGCTGGTGCCGGCAACGCCTATGTCACGACCGCGTGGGTCAAGGTCGATGAGGACACCGTTAATACTCTCCAGTCCGGTTTTGGCCTCGATGCCTACGGCGGCTCCGATGCTGGCGGATCGAACTTCGGCCGTATCGCCGTTATTCTGGTTCGCGGCGACAAGAAGGTCCGGTTCTATTCATCCACCATTGCGGATGTTCCCGGCTTTACTCCGGCGAACGGCGTCTGGCACCGCATCGACATGATCACCGACTACCCGAACAATCGTACGGCGGGCGCGATGAATGGATCGGCGTTCCCGATCACTGTTCCGATGCCAACGTTGAAGAGCTTCATCTTCGACGTTGACCTCCTCGCGAGTGCAAGCGGTTTCAACGTTGGACACTTCGACGACTACAAGATCGTCCGATACTCGAACGCCAACAAAGCGGTCGCCGGTCAGATTACGTACGCGGGCTACATGAAGGGTGCCGACACAGCCCCCGTCACCGTCTCGCTTTACAGCGGGTCCACGCTGGTTGACACGAAGACTGCGACCCCAGATGGCGACGGCTACTTCACAGTGAACACAACAGCAGGTCCTGGCACCTACGATGTCTACTTCAAGGGCTCGAAGTGGCTGAGCAAGAAGGCTGGCAGCATCACGTTGACGGCGAACTCGCCGTACACAGTCGCCGGTGTGGCCACGGTGCTCGCAGGCGATGCGAACAACGATGACTTCGTGGACTTCTTCGACTACTTGTTGCTCTCGGCTAGCTACGAACTCGCCCTCGGCGATGGTGGATACAACGCAGAGTGCGACTTCAACGGTGACGATGCGGCCGACTTCTTCGACTATCTCATCATGTCGGACAACTACGAAACCAACGGAGACATCGCCGGGCTCTAAGCCTCATCGACGACTCCGAGATGCCCGTGAGCTTGATGCTCGCGGGCATTTTTTCTTGGTCCCCAGCAATTCTCCCAGAGCTGCTTGAAGAATCGTTGCAAATGAATATCGAACCAATTTCATGCGCATATCGTCAAGTACACTGTCGTTGGTTGCTCGACCACGAAGAGGAGATTTTTTCATGCGATTCTTGACCACTACGTTTGCGTTAGCTTGCCTGGCATCTGTGTCCATGGCCCAAACCGTCCGGTATGCGACTGGTTTTGAGAGCCCCTTCTCGAACGGCTCGATCAAGAACCAACAAACCTGGGACCTGGACACCCAGATTTCGAACCCGTTTAAGATCGCCGCAGCCCAGGGCCGCAACGGCACCCAGGGCGTCATCTACGACCTGAAGCTGCAGACCGACGGCGTCGGCGCGCGCACTGCTTGGAAGCCGGACACCGACACCAACACCCAAGACACCTTCGTCAGTACCGTCTGGGTCAAGATCGACACCGACACGCGAAGCGGCAACCTGAACCGCGGCCACTTCGGCCTGGAGACCTACGGCGACTATATTGAACTCTTCCCGGGCATCGGTTTCTATCAGATCGGCGCAGCAGTGAAGATCACCGGCGACGGGCGAGCCATCTTGGATCGACCGGACCAGCAGGTCAGCGCTGTCGTCACGAACGTCCCACGCGACACCTGGCACCGACTGGAACTGATCCAGGGCGTCGGCAACCAGATTGGCAGGATTCGTGGCAGTGTCAACGGGATCGACCTGGGAATCCTTGGAACGACCACACGCAACAACTTCGCGTACACCGCGCTGTACGCGAGCAGCATCGGCACCAGCCCGAGCACGCCTTCCACCAACATCGGTCACTACGACGACCTGTCGGTGAAGCGGTATGCAACCACTCAGCAGACTTACGCCGGTCGCATTGCGGTCGCAGGATACGCCGGTAACCTGGCGACCATGCCCGTCAGTGTGGTCTTTGACAATGGCGGCCCGGTCACCGTCAACACGACGATGGACAAAGACGGCTACTTCGAGGCGAAGGCCCCAGTTGCTGGCTTAAACCGGATCTTCGTCAAGACGAGGGCTGGCTTGCAAAGACTTGTGGGCGAGTACCAGAGCGGCGCATTCGTGCGCATCGCCCCGGTCACGCTCATCAATGGCGACATCAACAACGACAACTTCGTCGACTTCTTCGACTACCTCATCCTTTCGGATGGGTACGAGTCCGAGGCAGGTCAGCCAGGTTACGATGCCAATCCGTACGCAGACCTCAATGGCGATGGAGTCATCGACTTCTTCGACTACCTCATCCTTAACGCGAACTACGAGTTGCAAGGGGATGAGCCCGCACCGGGAGCATAAAGCTTAATCGACACTCCTTTCAACAACGGGTGGGGCAAGTGACTTGATCATTTGCCCCACCTCGTTTTATTTTTGACCGTATTCTCACTGATGTGTATTAAACTAGGGGGTAGTGATTGGAGACCTCAATGATTAAAGTCCGCTTTGCCCTGCTCTCGTCCCTGCTTGCCACCTCTTGCTTGGCCCCGGCAGCCGTGACCGGCTACTCGGTTTCGTACCTTCGGAATTCCGTCCAGAATTCTGACTTTGCTCCGGTGCTGGAAGACCTTTTCGCATTTCAAGCGATCATGTCTTCCGATGGAACAGGTGAGTTTGATGCCGGTGAGTTCAACGCGCCCAACGGGACCGTGACTCCGCTGATCTTCAGCCCGCCTGCGTACCTCATCTACGGCGAGTACCAACCGACGTTGGGCGCGCTGTTCACAAGCTATCCGACCGGAACGTACACTTTCAAGATCACCGGAGGGAGTTTTGCAGGTCAATCGGCGACAGTTGCCACGAGTGCCGCCGACTTCGCCAATTCAATTCCGTTCCTGACTTCGGGAAGCTATTCCAGTTTGCAGTTCTGCAACGCAGGGGATGATCGGACGGTCACCTGGCCCGCCTTCACCCACAGCGGGGTAATGCCCCTCACAACGAGTGCACTGAATGTGCTCGACATGACCTCGACAAACCTGGCGTGGCAAGACGGTGGCCCTGCGTCGGTTGCCGGTAGCACCACGATCCCGGGCGCAAAGCTGATCAGCGGTCACTACTACTATTACGGCCTGACTCACGACTGCTATCGAACTACCAGTAATGCCGGCTTTGGCACGGCCGCAGCCTCCGTCACTTACACCCGGCGATCTGAGGGATACTTCCAGGTCCAAGCGAATCCGGGTACTGTTGCCGGGCAATTCTATCATGGCCAAAGCAACCGAAGCATCGGGATCCCGGTCACCGTTGAAGTCGTGCAGGGCGGCGTGCTCGTAGACACGCAGACGTTTGCGGTGGGATACAACAACTGGTACGCCTTTGATACGACCGCAACCGGCACGGCAGATTTGTACTTCAAATCGAGCCACTGGCTAAAGAAGGCGGTGTACAACGTTGATCTCGACACCGGCCACAATCAGCTCGACGTCACGCTGCAGAATGGCGATTGCAACGACGACAACCACGTCGACTTTTTTGATTATCTGCAGCTCTCGGACGCTTACGAATCGGTGGTGGGCGACCCCACTTTCTCGGCAGGTGCCGACCTCTCAGAGGACGGCGAAGTGAACTTCTTTGACTACCTGATCATGAGCGCCAACTACGAGACCGACGGCGACGACTACTAAGACCCGAACGAAGAGGGCAGGTCGCTCGAGGCAACCTGCCCTCTTTTTGTTAACTCAGCCAGAGATTACTGGTAGCCGCCGTTACGGGCCGCTTGCAACCGCGCCGTCGCACGTTCGATTGCCGAAGTCGCTTCGTCGGTTGTCATGGTGCTCGGCTCGCCTCGGAGCGCCTTGCGCGCCTCATCGAGCTCGCGCTCGGTTTCGCGAACCTGGACTTCGCTAGCCAAACGGGCTTCGTCCGCCAGGACGATCACGCGGTCACCGCCGATCTCCATAAAGCCGCCACCGATGGCCACGTATTGCTTCTGTTCCGTAGCATCGCGGTACTCGAAAACTCCCGCGCGCAGCGCGACGATCATCGGCTGGTGACCGTGCTGCACGCCCATGTAACCATCGTACGCAGGCACGATCACCGACGTGACTTCTTCATCGACGACGGTCCGGTCCGGCGCAACAACTGATAGATTGAACTTAGTAGCCATGGAGTTGTTGGTGACTCCACGCCGCGCTGAGGCGTGGAGTCACGGTTTGCATCAGACAGCTGCGAGTTTCTTCGCCTTCTCGAAGACGTCCTCGATCGAACCGCAGTACAGGAATGCCTGCTCTGGGATCTCGTCGCATCGGCCCTCAACGATCTCTCGGAACGAGCGGATCGTATCTTCGAGCGACACGTACTTGCCCGCGTTACCGGTGAACTGCTCGGCGACGAAGAACGGCTGGCTCATAAATCGCTCAATCTTGCGAGCGCGTGCGACCAGCAGCTTGTCGTCGTCCGAAAGCTCGTCGATACCGAGAATCGCGATGATGTCTTGGAGTTCCTTGTACCGCTGCAGAATCTGCTGAACCTGACGCGCGACGTCGTAGTGCTCGGCACCGACAACCGCTGGGTCGAGGTTCTTCGAGGTCGAAGCAAGAGGGTCAACGGCCGGGAACAGACCCTTCGAGGCGATGCTTCGCTCAAGATAGATGTATGCATCCAGGTGAGCAAAGGTGGTCGCTGGAGCGGGGTCCGTGGGGTCGTCAGCAGGGACGTAAACGGCCTGCACCGAAGTGACCGATCCCTTCGTGGTCGAAGCGATGCGCTCCTGCAGGAAGCCCATTTCGGTGGCGAGCGTCGGCTGGTAGCCGACGGCGCTCGGCATACGTCCGAGCAGCGCCGATACCTCGGAACCTGCCTGAACGAAGCGGAAAATGTTGTCAACGAAGATGAGAACGTCCGTACCCACTTCGTCGCGGAAGTACTCCGCCATCGTGAGTGCCGTAAGGGCGACGCGCAGACGCGCTCCCGGCGGCTCGTTCATCTGACCGAAGACCATGGCGGTCTTGTCGATAACGGCCTTCTCGGTGCCGTCCTTGTCCGTGAACTTGGCTTCCTTCATTTCGAGCCAGAGGTCGTTCCCTTCGCGGGTGCGCTCGCCGACGCCGGCGAACATGGCAACACCCGAAGCTTCAACCGCAATGTTGCGGATCAGCTCTTGGATCGTAACCGTCTTGCCCAGTCCTGCACCACCGAAGAGACCGATCTTTCCACCCTTGTTGAACGGGACAAGAAGATCGATGACCTTCAGACCGGTAACGAGGATGTCAACCTTAACGTTCTGCTGGTCGAATGACGGCGGCTGGCGGTGAATGGGAAGTCGCGGAGCAGCGGCAAGTCTGGCAGCCTTCTCAGCTCGGACTTCCGGCGTGTCGGCGTGCTCACCCGATTCCAGGATGTCGATCGGCTTGCCCAAAAGGTTGAAGACTCGGCCCAGAGTAGCGTCGCCGACCGGTACCGTAATCGGTCCGCCCGTGTCCTCGGCAGCCATACCGCGGACGATGCCGTCGGTGGAAGCGAGGGCAACGCAGCGAACGATGTCGTCGCCGAGGTGCTGTGCCACTTCGCAAACGATGCTCAGGCCGTGCTTGTCGTCCTTCACCTCGATCGCGTTATAAATCCCTGGGAGCTTTCCGGTATCAAAGCGGCAGTCTACAACCGGTCCCAAAACCTGAATCACTTTGCCCAACGTCGGCATACTGGTTCTTCAATCCTCCAAAAGACACCCCGCGACCGATCATCAGTCGTGGGGTTTCTAGAGGCGAAGTATACCCTCGCAAACCGACTAGAATCGCAGTCAGTACATCCAGTCGGCGAGGAAATAGTTCGCGATATAGATGAGCACCATCGAGAGGACGACCGTATTCGTCGTCGCGCGCCCTACGCCCACCGCACCGTCCTTCGTCCGCAGTCCTTGCTGGCACGCGACGACGCTCACGATGAAGCCAAAGACCAAAGTTTTGATCATGCCCCCGATGAAGTCCCACGGCTCAACGAACTGTCGAATGGACATGACGAACGATTCGCCGGGGACCCCGCCCTGGAGCGACACCAAGTAACCGCCGAGCATGCCCGAGTACACGCCAATCATGCACAAGACTGGCAACATGACGATGCATGCGATGATTCTGGGGATCACCAGGTAGTTGGTCGGATGCACCGACAGAGCGCGGAGCGCGTCAATCTGCTCGGTCACCGCCATCGTGCCAATCTGCGCGGCCATCGAGGAACCGCACCGAGCCGCGACCATGATCCCCGCTAGTACCGGGGCGATCTCGCGTGTGACCGCAAGGCCGATGGTGCCACCCGCGAGGCTGCTCGCACCATATTTGACAAGCAGCTCAGTGGAATACAGCGCCAAAACCGAGCCTGAGAAAAATGTGGTGAGCGCGACGATGGGGACCGAGGCCACTCCAATGAACGCCATCTGCTGGACGGTTTCGCCGACCTCGCGCGGGCGGCTCAGCAAGCGCGAGACAAAACTCGAAACGATGAGCGTGCACTCGCCGACAAAAGTTACCAGTGCCGAGATCGCTTGGAGGGCACCGCCAATCATGCCCGCGATCTTACCTGCGCCTAGCCCTCGGGGTCCGGAGTCCCTGCCTGTCTCTGGATCTCTTCGCTGATCCGGCTCGCTTCATCCGGCTTCATCATTGACAGAATCGCCGCCGTCTTTTCGGTCTCCATCAGACCGAAGACACGGGCGATATCCGGAATCTCCCAGTTCGCCGTGATAGCAAGCACCCTATCGTTGGGCAAGTTGTTCCAGATTTCGGCGACTGCTGCCGCGCCTTTCTCCAGGTCGACTGAGACCGGCTTGGGCTTGGGAGCCTCCGCCACTGGCTCGGGAGTCGACGCCTCCGGTTTTGCAGCATCGGCCGGCTTTTCTTCCGCCTTAGCCGCAGTTGCGGGAGCGGGAGCGGCTTGCTTGGCGAGCTTCGATTTCGGGGTGATCCCTTTGATCTTCACCATGCCCGTGAACGCCGCGCCAAAGAACCCGCCCCCTAGGAGAACCAGGACGATCACGGCAACGATGATCAGCTTGCCCTTACCCTTCCCACTCGCGCCCTTCCCCTTGGCCATTTTAGAGAGCACCTGCCTTCAGCGCGTTGAACCGCGCCATCACCCGCCGTACATAGTCCTGAGTCTCACGAAATGGAGGCACCCCTCCGTGACGAGTGACCGCCCCGGGTCCCGCGTTGTAGGCGGCCAACGCCTTCTCCATATCTCCCGGGAACTGCTTCATCATCTGGCTGAGATAGCGTGCGCCTCCGCTCAAGTTCTGTTCGGGGTTAAAGGGGTCGGTCACTCCCAATGCGGCGGCGGTGCCCGGCATCAGCTGCGAGAGACCCTTGGCCCCTGCGCCTGAAACAGCGCGGGGGTTGTAACCGCTCTCCGTGCCAACGAGGGCCTCAAGCAACATCGGGTCGACGGAGGCCTTGGTCGCTGCGTCGCGGATGAGTCCCTTCAGTTCCTGTGGTGCGCCCTGCATCCCTTCGACCTTAGTGTCTTCGCCAAACGGGTTCATCGGGGCCATCGGCTTGGAGTCCGTGGGGCTCGGTGGCTTGCCAATCAACCCGCGCAAAGGCATGCCCTCGTTCTGATCGAGCTTGCCCGAAGTCGATTGCGCAAACGTCTCTTCGACGCCGAGCTTTGAATCGATCTTGGACTGAAGTTCTTGGATGCGAGCCTGGATGCCCGCTTGACCTCGTGGTTGGATTCTCATGCTGCCTTCCTTCGCAAAACGGCCCATTCGTCCGCTTCCGCCTGTTCAAACCGGTTGACTTCCAGCGTGTATTCCGCGTGCGCCTCGTCCCGCATGTTCTGAAGAGTTTCAGCCTCGCGGCGTTTCTCCAGCCAGGTCAGGCGCGCCGACTCGACTCCGGAATCGAGGATCCCGATCAGCGATCGCTGCATGTCCATCTCGTCTTCGAGTCGCTGCAAGAACGCCTCATTCACCACGATCTCATCGATGGTCGCGGGCTTCAGCACGAGTGCGGTTTGATGCCGATCACCCATTGTTTGCAGCGTCTTCTCGGCCTCAAGAAGCTTTTGCTGTGCCTCCAGGTACGCGTCCTTCGCCCATCCTTCGACCAGCAGCCGATACTCCAAAACCTTCTGCAATCGAAACTCAAACTTACGCATTCGCTAACCTCTCTACTTCGGCTATAGAAACCTCAAAATCGGACTCTTCCTGTTTGTCCTGTCGCAAAAACTTAGTGATCTCAGGCCACTTGCGCAGTGCCTCGTCGGCAATCGGCTTGGTGCCCTCTTTGTACGCACCGATCGAAACGAGATCTTCGACATCGCCATAGGCCGCGACCAACTCACGGAGGCGGTTCCCGCCCTGCACATGCTCGGGCGAAGTGACCATGGGCATCACGCGGCTCAGGCTGTTCTGCACATCGATGGGTGGGTAGTGTCCGCGGCTCGTCAGCTTGCGGCTGAGCACGATGTGACCATCAAGGATCGAGCGCGCCGCATCGGCAATGGGTTCGTTGGTGTCGTCGCCATCCACCAGGACCGTATACAGCCCCGTAATCGCGCCGCGCGAACCGCAACCAGCCCGTTCCATCAGCCTGGGCAACATCGCAAAGACGCTGGGGGTGTAACCCTTGGTACTCGGCGGTTCGCCCACCGCCAGCCCAACTTCGCGCTGAGCCATGCAAAAGCGAGTCACGCTGTCCATCATCAGCATCACGTTCAGACCCTGATCGCGGAAGTACTCGCAGATCGCGGTGGCAGTCATGGCTGCTCGAATCCGAACCAAGGCGGGCTCGTCGCTCGTGGCGCAGACGATGACGCTCCGGGACAGACCTTCCGGTCCCAAATCGTTCTCCATGAACTCGCGCACTTCACGGCCTCGCTCACCGATGAGCGCGATCACATTGACGTCTGCGCTGCCATTCCGAGCGATCATCCCAAGGAGCGTCGATTTGCCCACGCCGGAGCCCGCGAAAATCCCCATGCGCTGACCGACTCCGAGCGTCAGCATGCCGTCAATAGCCCGCACGCCGGAAGCGTAGGGCTGCTCGATCATGGTCCTTTCCAGTGCGTTCGGAGGCGACGCGAGGACGGGGTACCGTCGCTCGCATGCGATCGGCCCCAGCCCGTCCATCGGTTCGGCAAGCCCATTCAGGGCGCGACCCAAAAGCTCTGGTCCGACCGGAACTTGGAGACAACCGCCTGAGCTGTGGACCAGGTCGCCCGCTCGCACGCCGCGCATCTCGCCCAAGGGCATGAGCAACGTGCGGTCCCCCCGGAATCCGACCACCTCGGCGTGCATGTGCTCGCCAAAACTGTTCTCGATAAAGCAAAGATCGCCAACCCGCGCGTTTGGGCCGAGGCTCTCGACAACGAGCCCAACGACCTGGGTCACCCGACCGAAGACACGCAGCGTGCGCGCGTTCGGTAGTTTAGAGCGGAGTCCGTCGAATCGTGGAGCAACGACGTTCATCGGGCTCCTCCCAGGCTGTCGATGAGGGTGCGCAGACGCGTTTGAACAAGACCATCAATCCGCCCGCCGTCCGTATCGACGACGACGCCCGCGCTCAAGCTCGGGTCGCAAACGATCTCCACGTGCCGAAGTGACGGTGCCATGGCGAGTAGCTCGGTCTCGCGCCCTTGCAGTGCGGCAAATGCATTGCCATTCACGAGGACGCGGGCCGTATCGGCGTGAGTGACTTCCTGAAGGCATTCGCGGGCAATCCCAAGGACATCCCCGGGAGCGAGCGAGACTTCGCGGGCGATCACCTTCTCGGCGATCTCGATGCTAAGCGCGGCAAGCTCCTGCTCGGCGAGGAGCATCCACTCGGCCATCGCCTGTTTCACGCTGACGCTGAGTTGATCCAGATCCTTAAGGAACAGGGCGAGCGAGGTTTCATGCTCCAGCTTCGACTCACCATGAGCCTCGGCGTGACCGGTTTTGCGTCCCATGCGCATTCCGTAGTTGAACCCTTCGCTATATCCCAACTCGCGGCCTTCGTTCGAGGCCTCCAGTTTTACTTGCTCGAGCTCAGTTTGGATCCGGGAGAGCGACAGCTTGCCGCCGCTCGACTTGTGCCGGTTCCCTGCGTTCTCGACCGCCATGGAGTCATCGAACGGCTTGAGGACGGCGAGCATCGGCACCACCGAATCCGCATCTTTTCGGATGGCCGCCTTAGACAAGGACATCGTCCTCGCCGCGGCCGATCATGATCTCGCCTGACTCTTCCAACCGTCGGATGACCGCAACAATTTTCTGCTGCGACTCCTCGACGACTTTCATCTTGACTGGGCCCATGAACTCCATGTCCTCCTTTAGCATGCGCATCGCACGTTCGGACATGTTTCCGTAGATCTTCTGTTGGACCTGCGGCGTCACACCCTTCAGCGCGGTTGCAAGGTCCTTCACGTCGACTTCCTTCATGATCTGCTGGATCGAGCGGTCGTCCAAGCTCACGATGTCTTCGAAGACGAACATCATGTTTTTGACCGTGTCGGCCAGTTCGGGGTTGTTCTCCGAAAGCGTGTCCATGATGAGCCGCTCCGTCGATCGGTCCACGCGGTTGAGGAGCTCCACCAACTGCTTCGGACCGCCCGCCTTGGTCATTTCCGTGCTGATCAGCGAAGACACCTTCTTCTCCAGCACCTGCTCGACGCGCCGAATGACTTCAGGAGGGGTCTGATCCATGCACGCAATCCGCTCGGCGACGTCCGCTCGGAGTTCCGGTGCCAATTTACTTAGCACCAGGGCCGCCTGCGTCATTGGCATGTAGGCCAAGATCAAGGCGATCACCTGCGGGTGCTCGTCCTGAATGAAGCCTAACAACTGCTGCGGATCGGCCTTCCGCAAGAACTCGAACGGCACGACCTGCATGGCCGCGAGGATTCGCTTGACCATCGCATCGGCCTTCTCGTCACCAAAGGCCGCCGAGAGCACCTTGCGCGCCTGCTCCAGACCGCCTTCGGCGATGTAGTCCTGCGCCATGGCCATCTCGTGAAACTCGGTGATTACCTGCTCGCGCTGTTCGGTCGTAACCTTCTCCAACCGAGCAATCTCAACCGAAAGGGCCTCGACCTGCTCCTCATCGAAGTGCTTGATCACGTCGGCCGCCGATTCACCCAAGAGTGTCAGCATCACTGCGGCCTTGCGCCGCGACGTCAGAGCCTCGCCTTGCTTTCTCATCGTCCCTCATTTAATAGCCACGTCTTGAGGAGCATGGCAACGGTCTCGGGCCGCTCGGTGGACAGTTGCTTGAGCTGTTCCAACGGCACGTTGATGTGGTCAGGAATCTTTGCGATTCGAATGGTTTCGTTCTGGTCCACGAACTCCTTGAGCGCCGCGTGCTTCTCGTCCATTTCTTCGCCGTGGACAAGCCCTTCAGCGCCACGGATATCCCGATCGATCTGGCCCAGCACCTGGCCCTTGCGGGCGGCTTCCAGCGCCATTGGGCTGTTCGCGGCAACGGCGACTTGGCGCCCGTCCTGCTCGATGTACACGTGCTGCGCACTCGTGCTCAGCGGGATCATTTGCCCGTCCGGAGAGACCGCGACGAGCACGTTCGAGGCTTTACTTGCCTTTGCGATCGCCTTGACGACCATGAAGCCGACGAACAGCAATGCAGCGATCGGGAGGAAGCTCAGCAGTTGTTGACGCGTCGCCGCACCGGCTACCGCCGCTTCAGACTTCTTCACCTCTTCGTTCGCCGCTTTGTCGAACTCCGTGCTCGTGACTTCGACCTTGAAATTCTCAGCGTCCAGGGCAAGAGGTCCCAGCTCGCC
This sequence comes from Chthonomonas sp., assembly GCA_016788115.1. Lineage (NCBI taxonomy): Bacteria > Bacillati > Armatimonadota > Chthonomonadia > Chthonomonadales > Chthonomonadaceae > Chthonomonas > Chthonomonas sp. The sequence goes on from JAEURR010000006.1 coordinate 388,396, forward strand.
GTTCAGGAATTTACGGACGGTTGCTTCGTCTTTAACGACCGACTTGTTGACCAGCACGTTGATCGCTAAGCGCTTGAGGTTGCCGGGAGCGTAGACGGTGTTGGTCCGGGTCTCCGTGACCTCCATCTGCTTCGCCTCTTGGGTGCCGGTGTAGGACTTGTTGTCGGTCGTATTTCCGCCGCCAGCAGCTGACGTCGCACCGTCTCCCGGCGTGTTGCTCGGGGTACCCACCGGGCCGGAGGCCACTGTGTTCGCATTCGCGCCCATGGATTCTGTGTTCTTCTCGATGTAAATCGGTTTGGTCGGCATCCGCTCAGTGCTTGAAAGCTCCCTCTTATCGAAGTTCAGCTCCAGCAGCGGGACGCTTACCACGGTATTGCCCTTGCCGAAGACCGAGTCCATGCGCGCTTGGAGCATGGCCTCTCGGCGCTTGGCCTCTTGCGTCTCGGTGTGCATGCGCTCCGTCGCAACTCCGCCGCCCGAAGCCTCAGACTCGCCATCGATGAGGGTGCGACCGGCTGCGGTGATGACAGTGATGTTCTGCGCCGTCAGCGAAGGGACCGCGAACTGCACCAAGCGCTGGATTGCACGGGCATGCTCGCCGGTCAGAGCGCCGTCGGTGGTCTCCTTGATCACGACACTCGCCGAAGCGGTCTCGCCGTCGCGGACGAAGGCGGTTTGACGCGGATTCGTCAAGTGGATGCGGGCAGTCGCCACGCCATCCATCTGTTCAATCGATCGGCTGATTTCGCCCTCAAGGATGGCGCGAATCTTCTCTCGCTCGGCGGTAGGAGTGTTCATGATGCCGAGCTTCTCCAGATCCTGGTAGCCAGCTTGGCCGCTGCTTGGGAGCTTCTGTGCCACCGCGAGCTTGCCTTGAACTTCGGCGATGCGGCTGGCAGGCACCATAATCGCACCCGATCGGTCCTGCTCGAACGGGATGCCCATCTTAGTGAGCTCATTTGCGACCGAGCCCTGATCCTGTGGCGAGAGATTGCGGAAGAGGACGTCCATCTTGGGTTTCCCCGCGAAGTACATCGTCCCAACGATCAAGCACACAAGAAATATGGAGCCAAAGATCGTGACGCTCTTCTGCGTCCGATCCGCCGTCTCCCACCAACTTCTAAGTTTTAGAATAATCGATTGCATAACCGCGCTCTAGGGCGCGGGGGCTAAACCTGCATTCGGCTCAACTCTTGGTACGCTTCGAGCACCTTGTTCCGAACCTGCATCGTGAGTTGCATCGCGATGCTGGCCCGTTCCATGGAGATCATCACGTCATGAGCTTCAACCCCCGACTGACCCGCCATGAAAGCGCTTTGCATCCCGCGAGCATCTTGCTGCGCGGAATTCACTTCCTTCACGGCGTCCATCAGCATCTGCCCAAAGTCCTCTCCGCCCATCGGCGATGACTTTGCTTGGGTGCCCTGTGCAAGGGCGCGGCTGAGAGTCTCATTGACAATTCGCATGACTTTTCTTAGATCTTTCCGATCGTCAGCGCGGCGCGAATCATGCCGCGTGCAGAGTTAAATGCAGCCACGTTCGCCTCGTAGGCTCGACTGGCGCTCATCATGTCCACCATCTCTTGGAGCGGCTTCACGTTACTGTAGTAAACAAATCCATTCTCGTCGGCAGCGGGGTTCCCCGGTTCATAAACCGGTCGCAGCGGCGACTGATCGCGGTCGATGCGCGTCACCTTGACGCCGTCGCCCGATGCCGTGAGCACCACATCCTGTCTGCGGTAGGCATCCTTGTCGGGCGTCTTGACAGTGTTTGCGCCCGCGATGTTCATGGAGATCACGTCCATGCGGAATCGTTCGGCGGTCATGCCCGAGCTACTGGCGCGCATCGCGCCGAACAGACCCATTATCGACCCTCCCGAATGACATTCTTCATACCGCCGAAGTAGCGGCTAGTGAACTCGGTGAGCATCTGGTAGCGCAGTTCGGTCTCGGCGATGGTGGAGACTTCTTTTTCCATGTCCACGCTGTTGCCGTCCACACGGACGTTCGTTTCCGAGCGCGTCTCGCGGTTGTCAAATCGTGCGAGGTGGCGAATGCGACCAAACTCTCGGTCTTCACCCGTCGCTTCATCGAGCGCAAGCGTGAAGTCACAGTCCTGACGCTTGTAACCCGGCGTGTTCACGTTCGCCAAGTTTTGCGTCAGAAGCCCGTGGCGCTTCGACGTACGGTCCAGAGCGATCTGGAACCGATCCGCTGTACTTCCAAAAATTGCGTTCAGCATGGGTCTTCTCCCATGCGAATCCGTTCGCGGCACGCTCCCATCCTGGTCGCGGCGCCCCACTTACAAGGGGACACAATCGTATCTTCGGGGATCGGTGGAGGGATCTGCAGGCTAATTTGCGGGGGTGCGAATCGTGCGCCACCTATGAGCCGAAATCGCGTCAAAAATTGAACAATTCCGAAATCGGGTATAGTCGAACCTGCCACGAAAGCGAACTAGGTTCGCCATGGTGCTTTGCGAGCCGATCCCTCTGCCTGCCTTGCTCCCGTCGGCTCTCAATCATGAAAAATCAATCGAACGGCTTTGCGGGCCTTGGCCTGCCCGCAGCTACCCTTAATTCATTGCGCCACCTTGGGTTTCACACCCCCACCCCCATTCAGCAGCTCGCCATTCCCGTTGCACTCGAGGGCAAAGACGTCCTCGGCATCGCGCAGACCGGAACGGGTAAGACCCTGGCCTTCGGCTTGCCACTGGTCTCCAGAATCCGACCAGGCAAGTGCGGCCTCGTCATTGCGCCGACTCGTGAGTTGGCTCAGCAGATTCAGGACAGCCTCCGAAGGCTCGGCCTCAGCTCAGCGTTACTCATAGGTGGGGCAGGCATGGTCCCTCAGGTGCGCCAACTGCGCTCCCGACCCCAAGTGATCATCGCCACCCCAGGTCGGCTGCTCGACCATATGAACCAGCGCACCGTCGATCTCCGCAACGTGGACATCGTCGTGCTGGACGAAGCCGACCGGATGCTGGATATGGGCTTCCTGCCCTCCATCACTAAGATCCTGGAGGCGCTACCGCACGGCCGACAGACCATGCTGTTCACCGCCACCATGCCGAACTCAATCGTCGAGCTCGCACGCAGCACGCAGCGAGATCCGGTGCGGTTGGAAGTCGAGAGCCAGACGGTCACCGCGGACAACATCACCCAAGAGCTCCTCGTCGTCGCGAAAGACGACAAGCAAGAAGTTCTCGGCGATCTGCTCGGCCACCACTCCGGATCGGTCCTCGTGTTTGCGCGCACCCGACACAGCGCGCGCAAGCTCACCGCCGTCGTCCGGCGCATGGGCCACTCCGCTGCCGAGATCCACTCAGACCGCACGCTTTTCCAGCGCCGCCAGGCACTCGATGGGTTCAAGTCTGGCGACTACCGCATCCTCATCGCGACGGACATCGCCGCGCGAGGCATTGATGTCCAGGAGATCTCGGTGGTCATCAACTACGACCTTCCGACCGTGCCTGAGGACTACGTCCACCGCATCGGTCGCACCGGTCGAGCAGGCGCAAGCGGCCTCGCCATCACCATGGCCAGCCCTGAAGAGCGGCGCGCTGTCGAAGCCATTGAGGAAGTCATTCAGCAAGAACTAGCTGCATCGACCCACTCGCGTGGGACGATCAATCGCCGTGTGCTGCGACCCCGCGTTCGATACGAGCACTACGAGCCGAAACACCACCACGGCAACTCGCACGATTCGCGTCCAAACCAGGACCGCAAGCCACACAGCGCACATCGACCCGAGCGTAAGCCGTTTGGCGAGAATCGACCGGATCGCCCAGCGTTCGGTGACAACCGAAACGACCGCAAGCCGTATGGCCCTAAGCCAAATGGTGACAATCGACCGGATCGCCCGTCGTTCGGTGACAACCGAAACGACCGCAAGCCTTACGGAGACAACCGACCGGAGCGCAAGCCGTATGGCCCTAAGCCGGAGGGTCAGTCGCGACCTGCGTACTCGCCCAAGCCGAAGCCCCAGGGCAGCAAGGATTACGGCCCCAAGCCGTTTGGCAAGCCTGCCCAGCCGAAGCCAGCCTGGAAAAAGGACAGCCGGCCCGCCGGTAACCGCCCGCATGGTCCTAAGCCGCAAGGCGCACCGGTCAGCCCGACAGGCACTCCTCGCCGACCGCGTCGTCCGCTCCGGACTCGACGCTAAGAACTAGTGGCCAAGCTGGTCGGGGTTCAACCCGGCCAGCTCTGGCAGCACGAAGATCCCATCCTTTCGGATGAGGACGTCGTCGAAGTAAATGTCGCCGCCGCCGTACTCGGCGCGCTGGATACACACGATGTCCCAGTGGATGTTCGACTCGTTCCCGTTCCCGCCAGTCCCCTCGTAGGCATTGCCCGGGGTCAGGTGGAAGCTCCCGCCGATCTTCTCATCAAAGAGCGTGTCCTTCATCGGGTGCAAGACGTGCGGGTTGTAGCCCAGCGACCATTCGCCGAAGTACCGCGCGCCGGGATCGGTGTCCAAGATTTTGTTCAGCGCTTCGGTGTTTGCGCCCGCCGTCGCCTCGACGATCTGCCCGTCCTTGACCCGGAAGAAGATGTTCGTGAACTCGGTGCCCTCGTACAGCGAGACGGTGTTGTACTGCACCGTGCCGTTCATCGATTCGCGCAGGGGTGAGCTGAAGCACTCGCCATCGGGGACATTGGCTTCGCCGCTGCACGGAACCGAGCCGACGCCCTTAATACTGAACGACAGGTCCGTCCCCGGCCCGGTGATGCGCACCCGATCGGTCCGGTCCATGAGCTCGCGCAAGGGTTCGGCGGCAGCGGCCATCTTGGCGTAGTCCACCAGGCACACCCGAAAGTAGAAATCCTCGAACGCTTCGGTGCTCATGGATGCCATCTGCGCAAAGCTCGGGTTTGGCCAGCGCAGTGCGACCCACTTGGTATTGGGCACGCGGGTCTCGAACACGACGGGCTTCACGTAGGTCTTGGCCCACATGCGGTTGACGTCGCCGGGCACGTCGCTCAATTCGAGGTTGTTGTGCGAACCTCGGAGGGCAATGTAGGCCGTCGATTGCTGCATCTCGTATAGCTCGACCGCGGTGTTGACCTGGGCGTTAGCTTCGGTCATGCCCATCATGCGCGCGCGGCGCACGGGAGACTGCTCGATCCGAGTGAGCACCTTGGCACCAAACGTGTAGGCCACGCGCACGAACTCGGCGGTTACCTCTTCGGGGATGTCAAACATGTGGAGAAGGACCGTGTCGCTCTCATTGAGCTTGCACGAATAGGAGCATAGTTGCTGGGCGAGAGCTGTGACGCGTGGGTCGATCATGCTGCGCAGTTTACTTGCCCCAGCTTCCTTCGCAAACAACAAGAGCCTCGCTTGCGGGGCAAGCGAGGCTCTTTGAAGACAACGGGTATGGGTGCGCTTAGCGCTTAACGAACTGGAAGCCGCGTCGCGCCTTCTTGCGTCCGTACTTCTTACGTTCCTTGATACGCGGGTCGCGCGTCAAGAATCCGCCTGCGCGGAGGGGCTTGCGCAGATTCTCGTCCATCTCGACGAGTGCGCGGGCGATTCCGAGTCGGACGGCGCCTGCCTGACCGGTGATGCCACCGCCCTTGGCCGTCGCCATCACGTCAAACTTGCCTTCGTAACCCAAGTGGGCAAACGGGCTGTTCACGAGAATCTCGAGAACTGGTCGGCCGAGGTATTCCGCATGCTCGCGACCGTTGATGTTGATTTTGCCTTCGCCTGGCTTGAGCCACACGCGTGCGATCGCGCTCTTGCGTCGGCCTGTTCCGTAGTTTCGATCCTTTGCCATCTAATTCTTTGCCTTTAGTCCTTCGTGATCTTCAGTTCGATTGGCTGCTGCGCTCCGTGCGGGTGCTCGGAACCGGCATAAACCTTCAACTTGCTAAACGTGGCGCGACCGAGCTTGGTCTTCGGGGTCATGCCCCAAATAACCTTCTCAACCAGCTTGGTCGGGGTGGTCTCGAGCATGCGTCCGCGGCTGATATTGCGTAGACCGCCCGGCCATCCGGTGTGCCAGTGGATGAGTTCGTCTTGCTTGCGGCCCGTCAGGACCACACGATCGGCGTTAATCACGACGACGAAATCGCCTACGTCCTGGTTGTACGTAAACGTTGGCTTGTGTTTGCCACGAAGGATCTTTGCGACTTGGGCGGCGAGCCGACCCACCGGCACGCCGGTCGCATCGACCACGTACCACTTGCGCTCTATATCCTGCGGCTTTGCGCTATAGGTTCTATTCATTATCTTTTCCCGTATTGTCTTCTTCGATAAATTGTGACTGACCGTAGTAGGATCTCCCGTATCGTATCCGCATTAGGCAAAGTCCTTGCGCGGGTAGAACGCGGGGCCATTGGAGCGAATCGCGGATACGCGGGTCCAGGAGGTTCGATACCTGCTCCTCGGGTCTGAGTCCCCTTCCGACTTCCACAAGCCCACCGCTGATCCTCCGCATCATTCCGCGGATGAACGCAGTTCCGATCACATCGATGTGGACCTCGTCCTGTCGCGCACGAACGGCGATCTTCAGGATCGTCCGCCTCGCGCTCTTGTCGAGTGCCATCTCTTCGCTGAATCCGCGAAAATCGTGCGTGCCGACTAGCTTCTGCGCGACTCGGTGCATGCGGTCGACATCCAATCGGTGCCAACACGGGGCCACAAATCGACTCCGCAGCGGGTCTCGCCTTTGCGGAAGTATTCGATACCGATACCAGCGATCCAGTGGACTGAACCGGCTGTGGAAGGTCTGCGCCACAGCGCTCGACCTCAGGACTGCCAGGTCCACGGGAAGCAATCGGCTGATCGTGTCCGCCCATCGTTGCGGGGGGATCGTGCACGCGGTGTCAAAGTGGCAGACTTGTCCTCGTGCATGCGCCCCGCTATCGGTACGGCTTGCTCCAACGATCTCGTTTTCCTCGCCCGAGATCCGGCGAACGGCTTCTGTCAATGTACTGCGGACAGATCTCTGTCCTTGTTGCGCGGCCCAGCCGCAAAAGTCGGTGCCGTCGTACGAGACGACGAGCTTGATTCTCTGAACTTTAGTCGACAAACTCCAACACTGCGGTCACCGCGGCGTCGCCCCGGCGCTGGCCGGTCTTCGTCAGTCGGGTGTAGCCGCCCTGTCGATCCTTGAATCGGGGAGCAACGTGGTCGAAGAGGTACTTGACGAGGTCTTCGCCGTTGATCAGGCTCTTCGCCTTGAGGATCTCCAGCTTCTCGATGTCGCTCTTGCCGGCGAGCAGTCGCATCGGCTTCGGCGAGCTGCTGCTATGACCGACGAGGACCTTGCGAGCTTCGCGTCGCGCGGCAAGCGTATCGCTCTTCGCGGTCGTCACGAGCTTCTCGACGAGGCGCTGCAGTTCCTTTGCGCGGCCCAGGGTGGTGTGGACGTATCCGTGCCGCACCATCTGGCGCGTCAGGTTCGTCAAGAGTGCCCGGCGCTGATCGCTTGGCAGTCCAAGTTTTCTACGATCGACTTTGTGTCTCATGGGTTACGTCCTTAGTTCAGTCAAAATCCTCTTCGTCATCGTCCAAGAGGTCGATAGCTCGGTAGCCGCCCTTCGGTGGCTTGAGGGCGAGTCCGTGCTCTTCGAGCTTCTCGCGCACTTCAGTCAGAGACTTCTTACCGAAGCCTCGGATACCTGTCAAGTCGCTCTCCGTGACCGTCGCCAGATGCTTGAGCGTCAGTAGGCTCGCGCGGCGAAGGCAGTTGAACGTGCGCTGCGAGAAGTCGAGCTCCTCGATCTTGATGTCGGGCACGTTTGAGAGATCGTCCTGCTCCTCACCCTCTTCTTCCAGCGAGAAGTCCGCGGTGGACTTGCCTAGGTCGAAGAACATGCGGAAGTACTTGTCGAGAATTTGTGCGGCCTGGGTAACGGCGTCGTTGGGCGGGACCGCTCCGTTCGTCGTCACGTCCAGCACCAGTCGCTCATAGTCGGTTCGCATGCCGACGCGGGTCGCTTCGACGGTGCAGTTGACCTTTCGGACCGGAGTGAACTGGGACCCGGTGGTGATGATACCGATGGTGCCCTTGTATCGCTCCTGCTTCTCGGGGAGCACGTAGCCCGTGCCGTATCCGACGTACAGGTCAGCGGTCAGGTTCGCGCCCTTGTCGCTGATGCTCGCGATGTAGACCTCAGGGTTCACGATCGAAACGCCTTCGGGGCAGACGATATCTGCACCGGTCACGCGTCCCGGACCCTTCACGTCGATCTTCAGCACGATCTCCTCGGGAGGCACGCCTTCGAATTCGACTTTGATGGCCACGTAGCGCAGGTTGAGCAAAAGCTCGGTCGCATCTTCCTTCACGCCAGGGATCGGGGCGAACTCGTGGAAGACCTTGTCGATCTTCACGGCGGTGATCGCAGCACCCTGGATCGAGCTAAGCAGCACGCGCCGGAGTGCGTTGCCGATCGTCTGGCCGTATCCGCGCTCCAGCGGCTCCAGCACAAACTTTCCGTATTCTGTATTCAGGTCCAGTGTTTGAATATGAGGCATAGTGGCTCTCGCCCGAACTCGGGCTTGAATCTCTCTAGAGTTTTGAGTCCATTCCCGTGGGATGGACAGAGGGACTCGGGCCGCGAGGGCCCGAGTCAGTAGTGACGAATTAGATTTAGACTCGGCGCTTCTTCGGCGGGCGACATCCGTTGTGCGGGATCGGAGTTACGTCGCGGATCGATCCCACATCCATGCCTGCAGCCTGCAGGGCTCGGATCGCGGTTTCGCGTCCACTGCCGGGACCGCTAACGAAGACATCGACTCGGCGCATGCCGTGCTCGGCAGCCTTTCGGGCTGCACTTTCACTGGCGAGCTGCGCGGCGAACGGGGTGCCCTTGCGGCTACCCTTGAAGTTCACGTTGCCTGCGCTCGACCAGCACAACGCGTTGCCTTGCGGATCGGTGATCGTGACGATCGTATTGTTAAACGTGCTGTGGATGTAGGCATGACCCGTCGCCACTTGCCGCTTCTCTTTCTGCTTACCTCGAGGTGCTTGCTTGCGTGCCATGGGTCCTCCTTACTTCTTCGCCTTCTTCTTGCCAGCGACAGTCTTGGCCTTGCCCTTGCGGGTTCGTGCGTTCGAACGAGTGTTCTGTCCGCGAGTGGGCAGACCGCGTCGATGGCGCAGGCCACGATAGCAGCCGATCTCCATCAGGCGTCGAATATTGCCGTAAACATCACGGCGGAGGTCGCCTTCGACCTGATACTCCGCGTCGATAATCTCGCGGAGCTTTCCGATTTCTCCCTCGGACAGGTCCTTCACTCGAGTGCGCGGGTCAATCCCGGCCTTCTCGATGATGGCTCGACCATTCACCCGACCGATCCCGTAAACGAGCGGAAGGGCGTACAAAATCGCTTTTTCGCGTGGTAAATCTACACCGGCAATACGTGCCACTTGTTATTAATTCCTCCAGATCACCCTTGGCGTTGCTTATGCTTAGGGTTCACGCAGATCACCCGCACGACACCTTCGCGCTTGATGATCTTGCACTTGTCACAAATTTTCTTTACACTGGCCCTGACTTTCATAGCGTGTCCTGCGTCATAGAAGCTAAAGCTTCGTTCGAGACGCCTTCGACGCAAACTAAAGCAGAACTCCTCGCGGTGACAAGGAAGGAGCTCACTTTCGTGCGCGATCTCAAATTATACCAACGGCAACCTCCGGAGTTCAAGGGGGCGCAGTCAGATTCTCAAGGGGCGACTTCTTCGGCCATCTCGCGCAAAGTCTGAACGCGCATCCCCACCGCCCGGGTGAAGGAGACCAGTTCCTTGATCTGCGCCAACTTGACATCCACTTTGGCCAGCACTTGCGGCCGGACGACCACCGTCGCACTTTGGCCGTGCGAAGCGAACGCCCGCAGCTGGGTCTTGACCGATTCCATCCAAGCCCTCGCCGTTTGACCGGATCGCAGCGCATCTCTTTCCGGGCGGGTCTCGACCTTAAAGATTCTCAGATCGGTGCGCTCTACCGTTTCGCCAGGAGTCGCCATCGCGCTTACGAACCGGATCTGTTCCGGCAGCTCAAGCCCGATGGGCAACTCGCCCCGGAGACCGCAACCTTGGATCGCGTGTCCGTGCATTGCGAACAACTCCTTCGCCTGGGCCCACCGAACTGCCAACTGGTCGGGCTGCTTGCAGAGCCAATCCAGGTGGTGACCATCGTTGAGAACCGCGTCGGCGATGGTCGGAAAGGCCCGCAGAGAGCGGTTCGACGTAAAGAAATGGTACTTAGCCCCCGTGTGCCGCGCCTGCTCAAGGAGCTTGAGCACCATCGCTGGCTCACCATGACCAAACTCTTCGCCGTCTGGACTGTCCCAGGGGACATAGTCCAGATCCACGCGCAGGCACAGCGAACCCGTCATGCTCTGTTAGGCGTCCTGGAGGACGACAATTCCGGGCAGGACCTTGCCTTCCAGAAACTCAAGGCTCGCCCCTCCGCCCGTGCTCACGTGGGACACCTGATCGGCGAACCCAAACTCTTCGATCGCCGCTGCGCTATCGCCGCCTCCTACGATCGTCACGCCTTCGGACTCCGCCATTGCTGCGGCGACGGCTCGCGTCCCTTCCGCAAAAGGTGCCATCTCGAAGACGCCCATAGGGCCATTCCAGATTGCGGTCCCAGCTTCGGCGATCTTTTGGCGGAACGCGGCAATCGTTGCGGGTCCGATGTCCGCACCGAGCTGATCCGCGGGGATCTCGTCGACGCTCACCGTTGCGGTGGCCGCAGCGGGACTCAGTTCTGATGCCACGACCACATCGGTGGGGATGAAAATTTTGTCGGAGTGCTCGTTCAGCAGGTCCGCCGCGTAGCCCAAGTTCGACTCATCCAAGAGCGACTTGCCGATCTCCTTGCCCTGAGCCTTGAGAAACGTGAAGGCCATGCCGCCGCCGATCAATAGTGCGTCAACCTTTGGCAGAAGCTGGTCGATCACTGTTATCTTATCCTTGACTTTGGCCCCGCCGAGGATGGCGACGAATGGTCGCTTCGGGTCTTCCAGCGCGCCGCCCAGGTACGCCAATTCCTTCTCGATCAAGAACCCGGCGTAGGCTGGCAACAGGTGCGCGACCCCCTCGGTGCTCGCGTGGGCGCGATGCGCCGTCCCAAAGGCATCGTTCACGTAGAGTTCGGCCAGATCCGCCAGTTGCTTCGCAAAGGCGGGGTCGTTCGCCTCCTCTTCGGGGTGGAACCGGACGTTCTCGAGTAGCACCACGTCGCCGTCCTCAAGCTTGTTCACACCGCCCGCTACTTCGGGTCCGATGCAGTCTGGCAAGAGCTCGACGTGCTGGCCAAGCATCACCGTCAACCGTTTGGCGACCGGATCCAGTGTGAACTCGGGCGTGACCCCCTTCGGGCGACCGAGGTGGGAGCAGAGCACCACCCGCGCCCCGTGGCTGATCAGAAATTTGATGGTGGGAAGCGCCGCTTCGATCCGGGTGTCATCTGTGATCCGCGTGCCTTCCATTGGCACGTTGAAGTCACATCGAACAAGAACACGCTTGCCCGCGACTGGGGCGTTCCGGACGGTCGCTTTACCAAAGGCCATACCTGGAGTTTACCGTCTGGCATAAGAATGCCCCCGTATCACTACGGAGGCATTCCGAACACGATCTCGAGCTCGCTTACTTGGGCATGCTCGGGTCGTTGGGAGCCGCCCCTGCCGGGTTCGCGCTGGCGGCACCAGTCGGGTTCGGCGGAGGGTTCAATGGCAAGCCATTCTCCTTGTTGATCCCTTCTTCGAGGGAACCGACCGCCTTGCCCTGTTCACTACTCGTCGACTTGGTGATAGAAACACCCGCCGCGATCAACGCGAGCACTACGATGGCAATGAGAGCGAGTTTCTTTTTCTGATCATCCATGGGTTATTTGTAATCCTCGCTCCAGTGAACCATGTTCTTCGCCTTGTTGGTTACTGCAAGCGTCGGGTTCGTTACCCACAGATTGTCCATGACGGCAGCCTGCTTCATCGAAGCGACGTGCCCGTCAGTGAACCCCCAGTTGGTGGTGCCGTTGTAGGCGCCGATGCTACCAACGCCAGTCGCGTAACCGGTGCAGGTGTAGGTCAAGAAGTTCGGGTAGAGCGGCCAGCTGCGAATGTTTGCGCTGTAGTATCGCCACCAGCTTCGAAGGTTCGAAGTCGAGCTCGTCATCCACAGCGGATACATGTTAATCGTGGATGCGGTCTGACCAATCGCACTCTGCGTAAGCGAGTCCGAAATGAACACGTTCGAGTCATTCGAGGTTCCGTGAACGCCGAAAGTATGGGTGACGCTCGTCTCCGCCGCGTTGTTGTCGTTCCCCCGGAAGGTGAACGCGTAGCTGATCGCGTAACCTGGCTGCTTGCCAGCCTGGCCGCAGGTGTTTCGCGTGATCGAGTCGATGGGTGCCTTCCAGATCTGCTCGTTCTTCATGTAAGGCTGAAGCATGTCTTCCGGCCCGATGAGCATGTTGGTATTGGCCGGGGTAATTCCGCCCGACTGCAACCGGTGGAACATATCGTCCGTGTCGTTGAGATACAAGATCGACGCGATTGCTGTCTGCTTGATGTTGTTGATGTCCTGCGTCTTCTTGGCGGCAAGTTTCGCCTGGGCAAAGACGGGGAACAAAATTGCGGCAAGGATCGCAATGATGGCGATCACGACCAAGAGTTCGATAAGAGTGAAAGCGCGTCTTCGCGCATATGAGGACTTCATGGTTGACTCCAGAATATAAGGACATGGCGGCTGAGCCGCCCAATTCATTCTAACCCAGATTCCCCGCGGATGTGGTCGTTCTCGGAATATTCGCCCTCAATCCTTGAGGTATCCTGACGCTCCACCCGGACGTAGCTCAATGGATAGAGCATCAGTCTTCGGAACTGAGGGTTGGGGGTTCGAGTCCCTTCGTCCGGGCCACTGCCCGTCTTATGCGCTCACTTTGATGACGCTAGGCTCGCCTTCGCGCCCCGATAGCGTGATGTGCACGGGCATGAACTGTTTGATCACCCAAGCCATCGTGATCAGCCGTTGGGTCAGTCGCGAGGTTGAATACTCGCACGGCTCTCCAGAGAGGACACACCCGATCAGCAGCTGATCCGCAAGATAAGGGTCGGTTGTGGCCCCGTTCTTCAGCCACTGCTCGAACTCGTCGAACGCCTGAGTCACAACGTGCTCGATGCGCACCCCGCGAGCACCCATGGCCCCCGCTGAGCCGAATCCCTTCTGGAACTCGGCACCCACCGACACGTACGCGCCGGGGCTGCGGGCTTCCACGGCCAGGTGTTCCACCTCGAGTTGGAGCCCGCGCTCGCGGGCCAGCTTCAGCGCGAACTCAGCTCCGCGCTCGCCGATCCCCTCTTGGAGACCACCGGTCGTGACCACGCAGTAACCTCGAAGCCACTCGCCGCGACGATCCCAGTGGATCGGCAGGAACGCACTCGGCTCGACCTCCACCACCATCTCGCCCGCAGACGCGTAGCCAAACCCCGCAAGTTGCAGCCGTGGAAAGGCGCACAGCCCCTGGCGTCGGTGCGCGGCGAGGGTCGTCCTCTCGAAACTGTCAAAGGTGAGCGTGTTGGCGTTGTAAGTCTCCCCGTGGATGAGCAATTTCGAATAGCTACCCGCTCGGGCGAGCACCGGTAAGACAGACTCCGCGATGATCAGGGCGTTGCCGGGCTGGCTTCCCTTCTCGTGTTCTTGAACATCCAATCGCGTGGTGAGCGGCCGCACGGAGTTCTTGGGCTCGAACTTTAGGTCACTCGATCGCAACTCGTCGCCCTCGAGCGCGGCGTGGGTGGCCGCCTCCAGGGCGCGTACGAAAGTAAGATCTTCGGAGCTTAAACCCGGTTTCCTGGTCGCCCCACGGATGTTATGGACCCGCACCGGAATGGACGTCAACGCAGAGAGCGCGAGCGCAGTGCGAAAGAGGGCCGCCCCTCCTTCACCGTAGGATCCGTTGAGGACAATTGGTTGCGGCGCGGTCGAACTCTTCATCTACAGTTTCAGGTTGAAGAACACGTACTCTAGGATCTTCAAGATGTAGGCCATTACGACGAGCATGAGACACACAAGCAAGACTTCGCGGAGCATCACGAGCCCGCCAGGATCGGTACCGAGCGTCCCGGTCGCTTCCCGAAGAGTCGCCGAGCTAATCACCTTATCGGCCTGAGCCATCGATCGCTCCAGTACCGCCAACAATGCGGGCCGGAGCAGTGCATACAAACCGATCACTGTCGCGAGGGCGATGGGCAGCGACAGTTTGTACTTGTGCCTCTGGTGCTCGTTGTAAATGACGCACTGGCGGCACCGCTCCATCTTCTGCTCTTTCGAGATCGTGTGACTGTAGGGGATGTACTTGGCGGCAAGAAGTGCGTCCCGCGGGATCTGAATACCCTCCATGGCCCCTTTGATCACCTTCTCTTCGCACATGCAGCCGACCCGCTCCTTCCAGCACGTGCGGCGGCTATGGTAAATGGGGCACTGCTCGCGGACGAACTTGCGACAAAAAGGGAGTTGCCAGCACTTGCCCATGAATACGTTCTGGATCGATTCACTCTTGATCCCCTTCCCGTACTTCATCAGGTCGGACCTCGTCCCGTGCTTAATGCGATCCTTGACGCGACCAGCGACATACGCAAGCTCCACGATGACGCCGATGACCAGGAGGATCAGCCCCCCGGACTGCAGGTCGCTCATCGCCTGCACGACCACGGTGTGGCTTGAGTTCGCCCCCGCCATCACGATCGGCAGCCACAGCGGGATGAATTGGAGAAGCGCACCGAACAGGGCCTGGATGATGCCGGTCACTTCGTCGCCCCAGAACAGATAGGTCGTGCTGACCCCAAGAGCGAAACAACTGGCCAGCAACGCCTTCCTGGCCATGACCAAGTTGTTCATTGCCGCGGCGATCGGCGCGCTGCTGCCCCCGTCACCGCCGAATAAGCCGATGTAATAGAACATCAACCCTGCAGATGCGATGAGCCCAAGGAATGCAAGCGCCGCCGTGGCCTTTGCGAACCCATCCAGCAAACCAGAAAGGATCTCCTCGGCGTGGCGAGAGGGACCTAGACCTTTGTTCTGCGCCATTGTTTCAGTATCCCCGACTGGGGCCCACGAACTTACTTCTTACTGACGCGTTCGATGTACGAATCGGACCGGGTATCGACCTTGATGAGGTCACCTTCATTGATGTGGAACGGAACTTGGACCACCGCGCCCGTTTCCAGAGTCGCTGGCTTGGTCGCCCCGCCGCTCACCGTGTCGCCCTTGACACCAGGTTCGGTCTCCGAGATCACGAGTTCCACTGTGTTCGGCAGTTCATAGCCCATGACCTTATCGTCCACGGTCAGAGCTTGCACTTCCATCTCTTCCTTCAAGTACTTGCACCCTTCCCCGAACTGCTCTTCGGTGGTGTGCACCTGATCGTAGGAATCCAAATCCATCAGCACGATCTCGTCGCCCTGGCGGTACAGGTACTGGAGCTTCTTCTTCTCCATGTAGGCAGACTCGAACTTCTCACCCGATCGAAAGGTGCGCTCAAAATTGTTGCCCGTGCGCAGCCGTCGCAGTCGAGTGCGCACGAAGGCACCGCCCTTGCCTGGCTTTACATGCTGGAATTCCAGAATCTGATAGACCTCGCCATCGATGTAGATGGCCATACCGTTCTTAAAATCGCTGGTGTCAATTGCCAAAGTCGTTTTCCCCCGCAGTCGCGTTGTGGGTTATTTTGGCATCTTCGGGAGATTCCCGACCTCCATGCATAAAAAGGCCCCGACTGGTGCCGGGGCAAGTAGCTTCTTGTCGTTACAGCATGGGTATCCATGACTACCGAACCCCGTTCCCCCCACGTTCCAGATTCGATTGTCTATTCGTAGCGAACCCCAGATGCAACAATTCGACTAGGACCATCGGTCCGATCAGTGCTCGTGCTCAGGATCCTCGAGATTATCGATGTTGTGCATTCCGTAGTTGTCGTGGTCGGTGGCAGGTCGAGTCCGGTCGAGCGTCTGTACGAATCGGAACCACTTAGCATGACCGTCGATGAAACCGTAGTTACTCCCTTCTCCGTGGCGGCCAACATTCGCCGAATCCACCGCGATCGCTCCGGTCGCGGGGTCCACCAGCCGATAACCTGAGCCATCCAGCAACCCTCGCTCCCAGTTGCCGTCCGGTGTGGACCCCCAAGGGTGATAGTCAAAGTACGCAACGTCGCGGTGCCGCGAACTGGTGAAGATCTGCTCGGCGGGCCGGGAGATTGCACCGAGCGACATACCATGCGCGAAGAATCCGTTCACCAGATAGTCCGTTCGCAAGCGATTCCAGTCGGTCAGAGTCAACGGCGATGGGAACTTGGTCGGGTTGCTCGATACGGTGGCATCTCGTAAGATCTCTCGGTTCTTCATGTAAGGAGTGAGCGGGGCAAACCAAGGGTACAGGTCGGCGACCGTCTCCCCCGCTTCTAAGTCGTGGTGTGATGCCGGGCTGTGATCGTCGTTATCCCCGGCGTACAGCAGCGCGGCCAGAGCGATCTGCTTCTGGTTGCTCAGGTCGGCCGTCTTCTTAGCTGCCATCTTGGCTCGAGCAAAAACGGGGAACAGAATCGCAGCGAGGATCGCGATGATCGCAATCACGACGAGCAGTTCTATCAAGGTAAAGGCACGAGTCAACGGACGCATACATACATTTTGTCTCTCTTGCAAGAAAAATGCAATTAGATTTTGAGGAAACGCTCGGCAGGCATAATGGAAGGATCCAATGATCCCCGTTTTCTTCAAGATCGGCAGCTTCGAGGTGCGCAGTTATGGAGTGATGCTGATCCTCGCGGTCGCTGCTGGCGTCTGGTGGGGATCGAAGCGGTTGACCGCTGCGGGGTTTCCGGGCCAGAAGCTGCTGGATGGCACGCCGTGGCTGCTGATCCCCGGTGCGCTCGGGGCCCGGATCATGTTCATTGCCCAGGAGTGGGGCTACTACCGCGAGCACCCGCATGAACTATGGTCCCTGAAATTCGATGGCCTCACCAGCTTCGGGGGGTTCCTCTTTGGCGCGCTTGGACTCATCTACTACTGCCGACGGATCAAGCTGCCGGTCATGCGCGCCCTCGACGCTCTGGCTGCCCCCTTGCTCATGGCGAACGCCGTGGGGCGCGTCGGGTGCCTGCTCAACGGGTGCTGCTTCGGCGTGGCGACTCAGAGTTGGATCGGAATTCGCTTTGCTACGGAGCCGCGCTACCACCACCACCCCGCGCAAAGCTACGAATCTGCGATCAACCTTGGGCTCATGGCGCTGTTGCTGCTATGGGAGCGCCGCGGAACACTGCGCCCCGGACAGGCCAGCGGCATCTCTCTCGTCCTGCTGGGGCTGGGACGATTCATCTACGAGTTTTGGCGCGCGGGCACGCGTGAAGAGGTCGCCCAGGGGATCGCGAGTTCGACAAAGATTCCAGGCTGGCCCATCACCGAGGCGCACCTTGCCGCGGTGATGATCATGTTCATTGGCTGCACGCTGGCGATAGTCTGCGGGCGGGCGAGAACAACTGAAAATTCCGTCAAAAACTCGCCCAAGTAGCGAACATTTGAACCCGAGAAACGTAGAAAGCCAGTGGGAACAAGGCCCTAGCTACGGTCGTGCGGGGTTCCTGGTTGGTAATCTGAAACCATGCTTGCTCGCCCTCGACTAGCCCGACACCTTCTTGCGCTGACCTTGGTGGTCAGCGGTGCCCACGCGGCGTTCGCGTTCGCGGATGTTCCGGTTGGGACGCTCACGCTATCGGATGCGCTCAAGCTCGCCAAGGAGCGTAACGGCCGGCTCGGAGCGGCGATTGCCGATCTCGACGGCGCACGGGCCCAAAAGGCAATTGCCCAAGGGGCATTCTTGCCAACCTTGACTCCCAACTACGACTACTCAACCGGTCGCCGGAACACGTACACCGGCTCGCCGCGCATCTCGGCGAATGAGCAGATCTCCACAACGAGTCTTGTAGCAAGTTGGCAACTGCTGGATTCCGGCGCTCGCCAAGCACGCCTCCGCGGCAGTCGCAATTCCCTGCTCGCCCAAGAGCTGACGGCGACGGATACCCTCCGCCAAGTCCTGTTCTCAGTCCACCAGTCGTTTTTCGATGCACTCCGGGCCCAGGAATTGTTGCGGGTTCAAGAGGCGCAACGGACGCGCGCGACCGCCATCCTCGAACAGACCAAGCTTCGAGTCGAAGTCGGTGACGCTCCGCGCAAGGACATCTTGCAGGCGACGGCCGATCAGCTCAACTCCGAAGTCTCGGTCCTCCAAGCCGACAACCAAGTGACCGACTCGCTCGCAACCTTGCGCGCCGTTGTAGGGCTCGGCGAGCAGAAGGAGCCGATGAGCCTAGAGCGTGTGGTCGAGCCGAAGCTTGCGCGTTTGACGGAGCCGCTGACCGACGTGACCCAGCGGGGTATGAGCCGCCGGGCCGACATTGCTGCCCAGCGCAAGCAAGTCGAAGCCACACGGTTCGATGTCAAGCTGGCCGAGATCGACGGCGGCATCCAGTACTCGCTCGACACCACGGCGACGCGGATCTTCGGCAAAGATGTAAGCGATCGCAAGCTCATCAGCTTCACCGCGACCGTGCCGCTCTTCGATGGCGCGCGCTCCAAAGAGACTGTCCGCAGTCGCCGAGCCTCGCTGAGATCTCAGGAACTCCGGCTGCTCCAGTCCGAGCGAGAGGCGGCCGCCGAGATTGAGAGCGCATACAAGGCGTACAACCAGAACGCTGCCCGGCTGGAGGCAGCCAACGCCGCCCTCGCTGCGGCCCAAGAAAACTTTGATGCCGCCAACGAAGCAATGCGGCTGGGTGCAGGTTCGCTGATCGACATCTTGACGGCCCAGGTGAGTCTGGTGACAGCGGAATCGAACCGAGTGCAAGCGCTGTACGACGCGCTCATCTCGGACGTTCGCTACCGGTTGGCCGTCGGAGAACCGCTCCCCGGAGAAGAATGACAAAGAAGACAATCCTGATCGGCGTAGGCGTCATCGCCTTGGCGGTGACTGGCACCCTGTTGCTGCGGGGCGGAACGGCCGCCCCGGAAATCGACTACAAGTACGCGAAGGTCACCAAAGGCGAGATCGTCAGCAGCATCAGTGCGACTGGCCAACTGGTCGCCTTCACCTCGGTGGATGTTAAGTCGAAGGCCGGAGGCGAAGTCACCAAGCTGCTGGTGCAAGAGGGTCAGCGCGTCAAGAAGGGCGACGTGATTGCCCTGATCGACCCGCGCGACACACGGGCCAGCTTTGAGCAGGCACAAGCCGACGTCGTCAGCGCCGAAGCCCGCGTGAACTCGGCCACGACCAACGCCAGTCTCGAGCGCGAGAACAGCATCACCAGTGTTCGGGACGCCGAGATCGCCGTTGCAACGGCCAAGATCCGCCTCCAGCGGGCTGAAGAAAACGCGAAGGCCCAGCCGGGTCTGAGCGGCGCAGAGCTCAACAGCGCTCGCGCGGCTCTCGCAACCCAACAAGCCGCGATGCGCGAGCTGGAGTTGGTGACCATTCCCCAAACTCGCAAGGACGCCGAAGTCGCCCTCGAACGCACGAGAGTGGACTTCGAAACCGCAGACGCGGATTTTAGCCGCCAACGCGACCTCCTGGCGAAGGGATTCGTCAGCCAAAGCGTCGTGGACCGAGCCTCGGCCGCCCTCGAATCGGCGAAAGCCGCTTATCAATCCGCGCAGGTCCGCTCTCGGAACCTGGACGCTCAGCTCGGCGCACAGCTCGATACCCAGCGGCAGCGGTTGAAGGACGCGGAAGCTGGCTTGCAGCGAGCACAGGCCAATCAGGGCCAAGTTCCGATTTCGCAACGGAATCTGGATGAAGCGCGCCAGGCGGTCGAGCAGGCGAAGGTCGCTCTCGAGCGTGCGCGCGACGCCAAGAGCCAGGTCAAGGTGCGCGAGGCCGACGTCGCCGCCGCTCGTGCGAGCACCGTACGGAGCAAAGTGGCGATGTCCAACGCCAAGGTGCAGTTGGAGAGCACGGAAGTCGTAGCCCCCCGCGATGGGGTCGTGACCACGAAGTACCTCGAAGAGGGCACAATCATCCCGCCCGGCACGAGCACGTTCTCTCAAGGCACTAGCCTGGTTCAAATAAGCGACATCACCCGCATGTTCGTGGAGTGCCAGGTGGACGAGGCCGACATCGCCCAGGTCCGTGTTGGGCAGAATGCGCGCGTCATCCTCGAGGCGTATCCTGGGCGGACATTGGTTGGAAAGGTGGATCGCGTCAATCCCGCTGCGGTCACTGCAAACAACATCACCGCCATCAAGGTTCGCGTCGAAGTGATCTCTCAGAAAGGCGTGGAGCTGATGCCGGGCATGACGGCGACGTGCGAGTTCCTCACACTACAGATCCCCGACGCCATGCAAGTCCCAAGTCAGGCGATCAAGGACGAAGGCGGCAAATCGTACGTCTTGGTGAAGGGCAAGGACCCTAAGAAGCCCGACAAGCGCGACGTGGAAGTGGGGGAGACCGGCAATGACGGAACTCAGATCCTTTCGGGATTGAAAGTCGGGGACGAAGTCGTCATCGCTGAAATCGACCTCGCTCAGCTCCGCGAGGTGCAGAAGAAGATGCTTGAGGCCCAGCAGGGCGGTGGACTCGCAGGCGGAGCACAGGGCCCCGGCGGTCGTGGTGGCAGTCGACCTTCGACGGGCGGCGGCATGGGTTCGGGCGGTGGGCGCCCCAGCGGTGGCGGGGGTGGAAGCCGCTGATGCGATTCGGCGATAGCTTCGAGAGTGCGCTGAGCGCCATCGTTGCGAACAAGCTTCGGTCGATCTTGACCATGCTTGGCGTCGTTATCGGCGTCGGTTCGGTCATCGCGATGATCGGCATCGGCGAGGGAACCAAGCAGAAGTCACTCGAAAACATCGCCGTCATGGGTTCCAACATGATCACCGTAATGCCGGACTGGCGTCGGGGCGGCATGAGTGGTGGCAGCGCCGCGTCCGCGCTCAAGGACGAGGACGTCAAGCGAATCAAGGATCGAGTCCCGCTCGTCGAGCTGATCACCGGCGCGGTCCGCAGCGGCTCAACCGCAAAGGTTGGGAATCGCAGCGCGCAGACAACCGTCATGGGCGCAGAACCACAAATCGCGATCATCCGCAATGCCACCAAAATGCTCCAGGGCCAGTGGTACACCGAAGAAGATGACGTACTCACCAAGCAAGTCTGCGTCTTGGGGTACCAGGTCTATGACCAACTTTTCGCAGGCGAGAACGCCGTGGGGAGCACGATCAAGATCAAGGGACAGAACTACGAAGTCCTGGGAGTCGTGAGCTACAAGGGCGGCTCGGGCTTCATGAACCCTGATGACCAGATCTACATCCCGCTCCGCACCGCACAGAAGCGGCTTATGGGCAAGACCACACTCGACATGATCACCATCCAAGCCCGGCAGACGGACCTGATGCCCAGCACTCAGATGGACATCGAGAACGTACTGGGCGAGAAGCGCCGCAGCGCGACCGGCGAGGCGCAATTCCGAGTCTTCAATCAGGGAGAGATGATTGAGCAGATCGAAACACAATCGCGCTTATTGAGCCTGCTGCTAGCTGGCATCGCGAGCGTCTCGCTCCTCGTAGGCGGCATCGGGATCATGAACATCATGCTCGTTTCGGTCACCGAGCGGACGCGTGAGATCGGCCTGCGCAAGGCGATTGGCGCAAAGCGGGAGGGCATTTTGACCCAATTCTTGCTGGAAAGCGTGGTCATGTGTGTTTTCGGCGGGGTCATCGGCATTATGCTGGGATCAGTCGCGGTGAAGTACGTCTCCGGTGCGCTGCAAGTGCCACCAATCGTGAATCCCGCCGCGATTGGGGTGGCCTTTTTGTTCAGCGTCTTTGTCGGCCTGTTCTTCGGTCTGTACCCGGCGATCCGGGCCAGCAGCCTGCAGCCCATCGAGGCGCTTCGACACGAGTAATCACCATCATGGACAATGTCATCGAAACAAACGGATTGAAGAAAGACTACGTGATGGGCGACAATGTGGTCCATGCGCTACGGGACGTGTCACTGAACATCGCCAAAGGCGAATTTGTCGCGATCATGGGCCCCTCGGGCTCCGGCAAATCGACCTTCATGAACTTGATCGGCTGCCTGGACCGCCCGACCAGTGGCGGCTACACGCTGAACGGTCAGAACGTCGCCACGATGTCCGATAACGAGTTGGCCGAAGTCCGTAACCGGCTCATCGGATTTGTCTTCCAAAGCTTCAACCTACTCCCCCGCACCTCCGCGCTGAAGAACGTTGAATTGCCGCTCATGTATGCGGGCGCACGCGACCGTGTCGCACGGGCCATGGCTGCCCTGGAGCGAGTTGGGCTGGGTCAACGCACCCACCACAAGCCCAATGAACTCTCGGGCGGTCAACAGCAGCGCGTGGCGATCGCACGCGCCATCGTCAATGACCCGGTGCTGATCCTCGCTGACGAGCCCACGGGCGCGCTGGATTCGCGCACGTCCGAGGAGATCATGGCGCTCTTCCAAGACCTGAACCGGCACGGAAGCACCGTCATCATCGTCACCCACGAAGAGGAGGTAGCGCGTCACTGTAAGAGGATCATCCGATTCAAGGACGGTCGCGTCCTGACCGACTCGCTCGTCGAGAACCCGATCGATGCCGCGGAAGCCCTGAAGAAACTCCCTGATCCGGACGCACTCTATGCCTCGGCCGCCCCCGTCTTCGAAGCATAGTCGGGCCAGTCACGCTTTCGATATTCCCGCGCCTGTTGTGGCCGCCGTGGTGACTCTATAATCAAGGTATGGCTTCCGCCCAACTTGCCAAGCCTATTCGCTGGTTGTATCTGATCGGAGGCTTCTCGTGCGTCGCGCTGGGTTACATCGGACTCCTGGTCCCCGGCATGCCAACCACCGTCTTCCTCATACTGGCGCTCTTTGCGTTCAAGCGCAGCAGTCCGCGCCTGGAGTCGTGGCTCCTCAACAACCGTCTCTTCGGCGAGGCGCTCCGTGACTGGGACGCGCACCGTTGGATGTCCCGAAAATCAAAGATCATTGCGATCACGATGGTTTGGGTCGGCATCGGCTCCTCAATGCTGCTCGTGCATAAACCCACAACCAAGGGGATCCTGTTTGCAGTCGCCGCGATCTTGACGATTTACCTGCTCCGCATCCGACTCAAGCCTAAGGTAGCGGAGCTAAACCTCGCAAAAAAGCGGGTACTGGATTCCGCCACAAACGCATCAAATTCTGAGCAAGTGCCGTTATAATCCAGCTATGAACCGCAAAGTTGCGTTGTTCGGACTGGTCTCATTGGCGATGACCTTCCCCGCCGCTACGTTTGCCATCGGATGGATGGGCAATACGAAGGTGTACGAGGGCTCCAACCTTTACCCAAATCGCGGCGCCTACATCGAGAGCAGTCAGTCGATGACCATCACGACTGAGACATGGCCGATCGCGGCGAACCAGCAGGTGGTCGCAGTCGTGACCACGAACAATTGGCAATCGACCCAGGAATACGTATTCTCCTGGGACGGCAATATCGGCAATAACAGTAAGTGGTACTGCGTTCTGCCCCACTTCAACAAGAACACTTCGGTGCAGTTCTATCTGCGGGCGCAGGAGTATCAGAACGGGACCGTTTATGATAACAACGGCAGCGCAAACTTCGGCTTCTTTGTTCGGCCCAGCCCGAACTACCGGGACACTCCGATCCTCCAGTGGTTCCAGACCGACTACAAGACGATCATGGCTCGGCTCCCCGAAGTGGTCGCCGCCGGTTACGGAGCGATCTATCTCCCGCCGCCCAGCAAGGCGGGTGGGGGCGGCTTCAGCACGGGATACAACCCGTTCGACTTGTTTGACTTGGGCGACCGGATGCAAAGCGGGACGCTCCGGACCGCCTACGGCACGGCACAGGAATTCCAGGAGCTGCTTCGGCTGAGCAAGCGACTCGGTATCGAGGTCTATGTGGACATGGTGCTGAACCATTCGGACAACCGCGCTTCGACCAGCATCAACCGGTACCCAAGCCTCATCCCCGAGGACTTCCACATCAAGAGCAGCGCCAACACTTCGAACACCGAGATTGATTTCAACACGGCCAGCGACTTTGGCTTCTCGATGCTCAATTACGACCTCGTGGGCCTCGCAGACTTTGCCCATGAAGACGGGAACAACACTCGTACCGGCACGTTTACCCTTCCCTCCTACGCCACCAACAATGCGTGGGGCAAACCGTCATTCATCCGCAATAAGCCCGCTCGGAACCTGTACCCGGGCACGTTTACTCCCGTCGCCGAAGACGTGCGCGAATACCTGCGCCGCTGGGGCCGCTGGATGACCGAGACCATCGGCGTGGACGGCTACCGGCTGGATGCGGTCAAGCATATTCCGCCTCCGTTCCTCGGCTACGCACCGGATCAGCCCACTGCGGGCAACAGCTTCAGTCGCGGCGACATGCTCAACTACATGGTCTCGTTCAACCCGAACCTGTACATCTTCGGCGAGAATTTCACCACGAACGCGTACGCCCACCGCGAGTTTGCAAAAACGGGCATGAACCTGCTCGACTTCAACCTCTTCTACAACATGAAGAGTCTGTTTGGCGCGGGCGGCTTCGGCGACATCGGGGCCTCGCTGAGCAATGCATACGGAGTCGACGGCAATGGCGTGCCGTTTGAGAGGGGCGGGCTGGCCCCGAGCGTCGGAGTCAGCTTTGTGCAGAGCCACGATGATGGCCCACCAACCTCAAACAATCTGGCCTACGCCTTCCTGCTCACCCGCACCGGACGCCCCAAGGTCTACTACGACGGCAACAATATTCTGCCTGGCAACTGGTCGAACTTCCCGCGGCCCGGCCGAGCGGACTCGCTCGGGCTGTCGTCGGACGTCGTGCCTCAGTTGCTCGACGCCCGGGCGCGCTTCGGGCGCGGCACGATGGTCAATCGCTTCGTGGGCGCCGACCTGTACGTCTACGAGCGGCAGGAAGCTGGCAAGGGCACGATGCTCGTCGGGCTGAACGACCGCGGCGACACTTCGATCACGCAGCAAGTGCAGACGGCCTTTCCAAACG
This sequence comes from Chthonomonas sp., assembly GCA_016788115.1. Lineage (NCBI taxonomy): Bacteria > Bacillati > Armatimonadota > Chthonomonadia > Chthonomonadales > Chthonomonadaceae > Chthonomonas > Chthonomonas sp. The sequence goes on from JAEURR010000006.1 coordinate 413,416, forward strand.
GCACAGTTCTCGTGGATCTGAGCGGCCAGCGGTCAAACGTCACGGTCGATAGTACGGGCAAGGTGACCATCACCGTGCCGTCGAACTCGACCGCAGGCAATACCAACAACGCCAAGGGTTACGTGATCTACGTGCCAGACTTCCCGCGCGCCCTGCCGAGCGTGGATCCGGTCACCGTCAACGAGACCTTCGACACGCGCTCGAAGCCTCTGGACCCTACGATCGAAGACACGTACGACCTTCCGTTCGGTACTTACGGTTCGGCCAAACAATACTCCGCGGCGACGATCCGTCGCAGCTACTTGGACATCAACGTCACCACTGATACAACAGGCGCAGACGCCTACGTCAAGGTGGACAACGGCGTGGCGCTCCCTGGCATGAGCGCGGAGACCGGTGGCCCCTACAGCGGATTAGTGAACGGATTCACGCGCATGACCTCGCTTGGCCAAGGTCAATTCCGACTGGGAGCCGTCGATCTGATCAACATGCCCGATGGACTCCATGTGATCCGTGTTCGAGTTTTCAAGAACGTCGGTACGGCGGCGCCGGTCTTCAACGACTTCCTGCAGTTCGTGTATCTGGCCCGTGGCTATCAGGGAACGCCCGTCGACGGCGTCATCACAGGCAGTTTGCTCACTGGCCAAACCAAGAACGCCACTTCGAACTCGAATCGGGCGGATGGTTTGTATCTGAACAACGATGGGCAGTACTTATACGTCGCGATTTCGGGTCGCGTCGATACGAACGCCGGATTCACGAACGGGTTCATGGCGTTCCTGGATACCGACCCGGGATCGGGAACAGGCGTCACCGATCTCACGACGCTTAAGGACGACAGTGGCCCCGCCACCCGTCTTTTGTCAAACCGCAAGGTCATTGCCCCGTCCGGCTTCGGCGCCGAGATGGGCATCGCCTCGCTGTGGGGCCGCGGGCTCAATTCCGCGCCTGAATCGACGGCGGGTAGCACGCTCGTCAATCCGTTCACCATCGGTTCTATGGCGGGCGCATACCGTTTCACGCAGGTGGACCGCTTTACCGGGGTGCCCGCGCTCGTGGCGTACCAAGAACGAACGAACAAGGGCGATGCAGCCAAGGGTCTTGAGTGCGCGGTGCGGCTTTCGGACCTGTTCCCGAGCGGTCTCCCGGCCACGCCTCGAGTAGGAATCGTGGCAGGCCTAGGTACCACGGGTGAATCGGGGAGCACTTTACTCTCCACCGACCCGACCTTTGAGGCAAATGGTGGCCGAACCCCCTATGCCCCGTGGATGACAAATCAGTATCTCCCGTCCTCGACAGCGATCTCGGGCGACCCCGGGACCTCGACAGCCACGCTGTCCGCTTACTCGACATACAACCTCAAGATGAGCGTCGAGGCACCCAGCAATGCGTACTCTTGTTCCGTAGTGGATATGGGTAAGCCGGGCGCGGGGGGTCGGATGACCGTCGTCGTCGAGGTGCGCGCTCTGACCGCCCTTAGCGGCCCACTCGTACTGCTCTACGACCCGAACAACGCGAACGCAGTCGTTCGCAACAGCCTCGGCAAGAGCTTGCTCACGCCGACCGCCTTCGCGTTCTCGGTGAGTTCGGGTTCGCTCTCCGCGGGCAGTGTCCGGTACATTGAAGTCGAAGTTTCCGGCCCGGCGACGCGCACCGCGCGACCGACGCTGAAGCTCCGCATCGGCTCGGGGATCTACTAAGACAAAGGCGGGTGCGTGGGACCCTCCCACGCACCCGCCGATATTGCTTATCGAAAGCTAGCGCGTGACCGCATCGGGCTTGGCCTGCATTCGGCCCTGGCGCGGCATGTCTTCCTTATCGTCCGCAGGCTGCTGAGCCTGTGCTTCCTTCAGGGTCGACTCCATCGAGCCGCCGCCCTCAGCGCTTTCATCCGGCGACCCTTTGCAGCCAGCCAGCATCACTCCGGCCACGATAAACAACACCATCCATCGTGTGTACACGATCAGTCCAGATCCCAAATGAACTTGTCAAAGTCCGTGACCTTGCCCTTGCGTTGAGAGGTGCCGTACGCGGTGCACCCTTCGGTCACCGACTTCAGTTGCTTTGCTCGCGTGCTGGTGTCGGCGAAGCTAATGATCACCTGACCATCCTTGAGGCCGCGCTGCACGTTCTGCAGGCTCACCTGATTGTGGAACGGCCACAACCCACCGTACACTAGCCACGAATTGCGGTTGAGGGCCGCGGTCGGGGTCGCCCAACCGATCGGATAGCTGCTCAGCGTGCCGTCCTGCTGGTACTGCAGCATCGGGCGCAGGGTCATGTCGCCTTGCGTCTCCCAGCACGGAGTCTCGATGACCCAGTTGCCGCCGCCAATGGGAGCACCGGTGGTCAAGCTGCGATCCCAGATACTCGATCCAAAGAGCAGCGTGTTTGAAGGGTTCGTAACTTCTGACTCATTGACGCTCGCCGATGAAACGGTGCCCGTCCTCATGAAGTAGCGCCACGGGCTGAAGAACGCATAGTTGTAGCCGACATTGCTCCGAACCATCAGCGCGTACATTCGTTGAGCTGGAGTCAGGTTGTTCATGTTCCAGCCGATGCTCGGGTCCGTCGCATGATCTCGAATGCGATACTCTTCGCTCTTGTTCGGATCTACCGCGCCGACGTGAATCAACGTGTTCTTCACATACGGCATCATCTGCTGGCCCGGCACGGTGTCGGGCGGACCAAAGCCCCAGCCCGGCAGCCCGACTCCACCTGAATTTGACAGGAAGTAGCCGCCATCGTAGTCAGCGGTGTACATGGCCGTTGCGGTGCCGATCTGCTTGAAGCTCGCGATGTCCTGCGTTTTGTATGCCGCCGCCTTCGCCTGGGCGAAAACCGGGAACAAGATTGCAGCCAAGATCGCGATGATCGCGATTACAACAAGAAGCTCGATGAGCGTGAAGCCACGGGATAAGTTCTTCATAGGCATATGCGTCGCTTGAATAGGAATAGGTTAAGTTAGTATAGGTCGTGTACCAGGCTTTTGAGGTGGTGTTTTCGCAAGCCATGCGGGAATGTTGTCCGGAGCGAACGTCTGAGCCTCCACTCGGTAGGAGGCAAACAACGGCGCGCCGAAGTCGAGCGGTTCGGCTGAACGATCGATGAGCACCCCGACACCCGCAATCTGAGCCGAGTGCTCGCGGCCCAAACTGGTCACTTCGCGGACGGAAGTCCCAGTGGTTAGAACGTCATCCACGACCAAAACGCGCGCATCCCGCGGAATGCTTGCGCCGCGACGCAGTGTCTTCTTTCCGCCTTCGCTCTCGACGTACAGTGCTGGTAGTCCCATCTGGCGGGCGACTTCAAACGCGATGATAATGCCGCCCGTCGTGGGACCGGCCACGAGGTCAATCTTGGAGTGTTGGAAATGCTGGGCAATCTCGGCGCAAAGGGTGCTCAAGACTTTCGGTTGCTCAAGCACACGAAATTTCTCGAAGTAGACGTCGCTGTGCCGCCCACTCGTGAGGATGAAGTGCCCCCGGAGAATCGCTCCACTGGCTTCGAGCAGCTCGCCCAGATCCATGGCGACGGTTTACCCGATGCCGCGCGTTACTTCTTCACGTAGGTGACTTTGGTCACGACATCGCCGGGCTCAAGCGAGTCCAGCAAATCCAGCCCCTCGACCACTTGGCCGAAGACGGTGTAGTTGTCATCCAGGAACGAGTACGCCCCGAGCATGATGTAGAACTGGCAATCGCCGGAATCTTTGTCTTCGGGCAACCGCGAGAGTCCTACCGCGCCGCGCACATGGCGCAGGCCGCTCGCCTCGTAAGGGATCTTGGTACCCGTGCCACCGGTGCCCATCGCCGGGTCGTCGATCGGCCGAGTCTTCGTTTGCGGATCGCCGAACTGGACGAGGAATGGCCTCGGCTTCTTGACCGCTTTGAAAATCTTCTGCCCGTCGTAGAAGCCGTCGCGCACGAGCTTGGAGATGTGGGCTGTGGTTTTCGGCGCTTCGTCCGTGTATAGGCGGATGACGACGTTACCGCGCCCCGCGATCTGCATGGTGATCCGGGTTTCTGGTGGGGCATCTTGCGTCCGTTGGGCAGATAACCCAGCGGCGAGTGCCGTGACCAATATCAAAACGGGGAGTCGTCGAACCATTTCTCTCTGTTCTAACGCACGAGAGCGCGAGGGGTGACGGAAATATTAGGCTAATCGTTCAACGCCCGGCCGTAGCCGTCAACCTTCGTACTGCCGCAAAGCATCGCGATGCCATCGACGACCGACCAGATGAACCCAACGCCGCAGATCGGAGCCGTGAGCAGCTGCACAAACCCTTGGGCCCAGTAGCCCAAATACATTCGCCCGCTTCCAGGGATGATAAGTTGAACAATCCCAGCGATCAGGCGATTCTTGTCGCTTCGAGGTAGCGAGGCGAAATTGATCGGCCCATGGGCGTAGGTCTGCAGCGGTGCGTACGCCATCGGTTGCTGGTAAGAGCCATACGGGGAAATGGGTGGAGACGAATACCCGCCGAACGAAGGGCTGGGGGTCGCAACGGGCTCAGGCGGCGGCGTGAGCGAGTGAATCTCACGGAACGTGGGGATCAGTTCAAGCACCGTGTCCGCGTGAGACCAGTCCGGCATGCCCGCTCGCCAAACGTAAGTCTTCTTCTCGATGACACCGTCACGCACCAGTTCGACTACTTGGTCCTCGGTTAGAGGTCCCAAGCGTCCAAAGTGACCGATATAGAACCACTCAACGGAACTCACGGAGGCCATAGTTTTCACTCACGGGGTGTCGGGCTAGCTTACGTTGTCACTATTGTATCGGAAGAGACGAGGCAATGCTCACCGATAGGGCAATTGGTCCCGATCCCAGCGTCCGGTATCCTTGCAACTATCCATGTCCGTTCGAGTTCGCTACGCCCCTTCCCCAACTGGCAGCCCCCACGTTGGCAACATCCGCGACGCGCTGTTCAAACACTTGTTTGCGCGCCACCACGGCGGGGTGAACATCCTGCGTATCGAGGACACCGACCGAACCCGATTTGTACCCGGTTGCGAAGACGAGATCGTGGAGAGTCTCAACTGGCTTGGCATTCAGTTTCAAGAGGGGATCACTGCGGGCGGCGATTGCGGGCCGTACCGCCAGAGCGAACGCAAGGAGTTGGGCATCTACGAGAAGTGGGTGCAGGTGCTGCTTGAGCGTGGCCATGCTTACAAGGCGTTCGATACCCCCGAAGAGTTGACCGAGATGCGCGAGTTCCAGCAGGTGAACAAGCAGCCCATCGGCTACTTTGGAGGAACCTGGAGGGACGCATCTGCGGCCCAGGTCGAAGCTGCCGAAGCGGCGGGCCGACCGTTCGTGATCCGACAGCGCATCCCACGCAGTCAGACCATCGTCATCCAGGATTTCATCCGCGGTCGGGTTGAGTGGGACAGCGATACGGTCGATGATCCCGTCTTGATCAAGGCCGACGGCATGCCAACGTATCACTTTGCAGCGATGGTGGATGACCACCTCATGAGCATCACCCACATCATGCGCGGCGAGGAATGGATCTCCAGCGCGCCCAAGCATGCGATGCTGTTTGATCAGTTCGAGTGGGAGCGCCCGGTATTCGTCCACTGCCCGGTGATCAAGGGGAAGGACGGCTCGAAGCTGAGCAAGCGCCATGGCGATACTCGCGTCCTCGACTACCGGTCTGCCGGTTACATGCCCGCCGCGCTGGCAAACTTCGTCGCACTGATCGGGTGGTCGCCCAAGGGTGATCGCGAAATCCTGACGATGGACGAACTGATCGAGGCTTTCGATCTGGACGGATTGCAGCCGTCGCCGGGCGTCTTTGATCTGGACAAGCTGCGATGGATGAACGGAAACGCCATCCGGTCGGCAGACACGGGAGCACTCGTAAGCCAAACTGTCGGGTTTGCCCAGGCCCCGGACACCGCGGAGTACTGGTCCCGCGAGGCGCATGCGGACGGGACGCTGGCCGCGCTTGAGTTGCTCACCGAAACCGCCAGTCGCGATCCGGGTCTGGTGCGCGAGGCGATCCGGTTGGAGCAGGAGCGGGTTGTGACGCTCGCCGACTTTGGGCCTGCTTGCGCCTTCTTCTTCCAAGACGAACCACCCATGGACGATAAGGCCGTTGAGAAGTGGTTTGGCGAGGCGCACGTGCCAGTGCTGATCGACTTCTTGATTGCCCGCTTCGAAGGCAAATCCAGCGTGACGACCGAAGAGTGCGAAGTCGCCATCCGAGAGTTCTGTACGGCGCACGGGTTTGAGAAGATCGGCCCGGCGGTACACCCGACGCGGGTCGCGCTGACGGGCAAGACCGCAGGCCCCGGTCTGTGGGACCTGATGGCGACGCTCGGCCCAGACCGAATGGTACAGCGATTGCGTCGCGCTAAGGGCCTCGTTCGCGCATGACCGTTCGGGTGCTGCAGAGCGGTGATCCCGAAATCGACCGGCTTCTTTCCGCTCGCGGTGTCACACGGGATTCCGCCCTGCGCGACGCGGTGGCTAGGATCATTGACGATGTAGCAGCGCGCGGCGACCAAGCCGTTCTGGAGTCGGGACAGCGATTCGACTCACCGGATCTCAAGAGTTTATGGGTTCCGGCGGAGGAAGTCTCCGCCGCGCGGATCGAGCCAGACGCCGAGTCCGCGCTCAGCCTGGCCGCGGACCGGATTCGCGACTACCACCGAGCGCAGTTGCATGCGATCCAGTCCGGTTGGGAGGTGACCCCCCACGGAGCCGCCGAATGGCGTACCCAGCAGCTTCATGGCGGAACGATTGGCCAGCGGATGCGCCCGTTACAATCGGTCGGAATCTACGTCCCCGGCGGGCTCGCCCAGTACCCCAGCAGCGTGCTCATGAACGCCATTCCTGCCGATGTCGCCGGGGTGGAACGGATTGTCCTCGTCAGCCCGGCTCGATCAAGAGGCGACACCGGCACAGCCTTGCTTGTGGCCGGCCGCCTCGCAGGCGGATTTCCGTTTTATCGCGCGGGCGGGGCGGCGGCCGTGGCTGCGCTGGCGCTCGGCACCGAGATTCTGCCGCGCGTGGACAAGGTCGTCGGCCCGGGCAACAAATGGGTCAACGAAGCCAAGCGCCAGCTTTGGGGTCAGGTCGGGTTAGACGGTTACGCGGGTCCGAGTGAAGTGTGCGTCGTCGTCGATTCCGGTGCCAATCTACGCTTCGCGGTGGCGGATCTTCTCACTCAAATCGAACACGCCGAAGACAACCAGGGATTTGCCGTGCTTATCGGCAGCGATCTCGAACGCCCGTTCCTGTCAGAGCTTGACCGTCAGCTTGGGGACGCCCCGCGCGCTGAGGTCATGCGAAGCGCGCTCCTGGCAGGAGGCGCGATCCTGGTGACCGATTCCGTGGGGGAAGCCCAGAGGTGGGTAAACCAAATCGCCCCGGAACACCTAACGCTTGCCGTTGCCGATCCAGAGCGATTCGCTCACGAAATCTACAACGCGGGTTGCATCATGATGGGTGAGTGGACTCCGGAGTCCGGGGGCGACTACGTGGTCGGGCCGTCGCATACGCTGCCAACCGCCACTGCGGCCAGGTTTGGCAGTCCGCTGAGCGTCGCCGACTTCCTGAAGGTGCAATCGCTCTCCCACTTGACCGCGGACGATCTGCGCCCGCTCATTCCGGCGATCGAAACCATTAGCGAGCTTGAGGGGCTCCCCGGGCACGGAAGGGGCGCGACGATCCGTCGGTCTTAGCGCAGATCAGAGGCAAGGCGTACAACATCGGACCACGCTGAGCGAAGGTCACTGAGCAACGGCGATCCCGCACGAGAGACGGAAACGTCGTCAAAGTGGATCTCGGTCAGAAGCACGTGTTCTTCCCCAATCGGCGATTGTCCGAGGACGTCGCCGTTCGGACCGACGACCATGCCACCCCCAACAAACCCCTTGCCGCCCTCAAAGCCGCACAACATCGAGTTCACGCAGAAAACACTGTGCTCTTCAGCCGTCGCGATCAGCAGCCGGCGATAACGCTCCCAATTGCCCGGGTTCGGGCCTGAGAATCCTCGGGCGGGAGAGGCGCTCGGAACGAGCAAGATCGTCGCACCCGCCATCGCCGCCAGAGTCGGCAAGATCGAGTGCCAAATGTCCTCGCAAATCAAAACTCCGACTCGGCCAAACCGCGTCTCGAAGACACCGAGTTCGTGACCTCGGGCAATGAATCGCTCCTCATCGAAGACTCCGTACGTCGGCAGGAAGAACTTGCGGTAGGTGTGGATGCAACGGAGCTCTGTTCCTGACCACTCGAAGTAGCTCGCAGAATTGAAAACGTCCTCGCGGTGCGATTCGTAGTAGCCCACCAGCACGTCGAACGGCCGGGCGTGCCCCGCGAACCGTTTGCCCAACTCCTGAGTAAGCGCTTCGGCGGTGAGCGCGCTTTCAAGTACCCCGCCCTCCAGGTAGTAGCCGGTGACGCTCGTCTCGGGGGTCACGATCAGTTCGGCCCCCGCCTCGCTTGCGTCGCGGACGATCTTGGCCAGCCGATCCAGGTTTTTCGCGACCTCCGCCTTGTCCGGCGCAAACTGAACGCTGGCGATGAGGTTCGACATGCTGGCCAGTTTACCAGCGCTGTTTGAACCTGGTGAATCAGCGGTCGTCGGGGTTGTCACCGCCAAACTCCACGATCCCTGGGGCACGACCACCCGCGAGTCGCGTCGCTTGGTACAGGTGCCTCGATGCGGTCGAGGCCTCCGAAGTGGACGACGCGACGAGGATGAGCCGTTCCACCGCCCGGGTCATCGCGACGTAGTACAGACGGTCACGCTCCGCCAACTCCGCACTCATCGACAAGTGATCCAGCCACTGCTTGGCGAACGGCCTCGCTCCAGGTTCCAGCGGCACATAGGCTAGCCCGGTTCTGCTGTCAAACCTGGACTTGTCGGCCTTGTTCCGACCCATTGTATCGGCCACCACCACCACCACCGGAAACTCGAGCCCTTTGGCAGCGTGCATTGTCATCAGCGTCACTTCATCCTCGGCCGGATCGATCCAAGTTGGCTCGCCCGCTCGGTGGCCAATGAGCTGGACCGCTCGGATATGTTCCCCGAACTCCCGCGGACCCCAATGCGGCGACGCGGCAGCAAGCGCTAACACCCGGCGCGCGTTGGCGACGTCTTGCCGCGCACGCACCCCCCGCGCCAGCCGTTGCAAGTACTCCGTCTCGGCGAACAGCAGGCTCAGCACTTCCCAGGCAGGAAGACGGTCGGCGTACCCGGACAGCGGCTCCAGCCACCTGCGGAAACTCTGCAACTTGGCTGCGTCGTCGGCATCTTCCAAATCCAATGTCAGCATGGCCTCGCGCGTATTCTCGTGGCTCGCGATCTGGACCACCGAATCAAGGGAAAGATCCACGAATGGACTGTGGAGCATGGAGAGCAACGCCAGGCCGTCGTTCGGGTCGCTTAAGGCGGCAAGACCATTCGCGATGTCTCGCACCACCATCCGGGTGTAGAACTTCTCGGTTTCGGTCAGTACCCGGCTGGCGATGCCGACGCGCTCGAGCGCACCCTGGATGCTTGAGCATTCCTTGGCGGTTCGGCACAGCACTGCGATTGCGTTACCCGGTATCCCGTCCCCGAGCGTCCGCTGGATGCCACTGACGATAGCTTCATCGCGGCCAAGGTCGGCTTTCCAAAGTTCGACGCCCGTGAACTCCTGCGCGACCGGCGCGCCAAACGGGTCCTCGAGATCTTCGGTAGGAGACATCGGCACGTAATGCGACTTCCAACGCTTGCCAAAGTAGTCGTCGATAAACCGCAAGATCCCCGGCTCCTTCGTGCGATGATTCCTTGCAAGCCTTACGCTGGGTAGCGACTCGACGCGATCCAAGAACAGTTGCGGGTCGGCGTAACGAAACCCATAGATCGACTGCTGCGCATCCCCGACAAGCATCTCGTCTTCGATCTGAAGCGCTTGAATCAGGGACATCTGTATCGGGTTGAGGTCCTGCGCCTCGTCCACTAGCAGCAGCTTGTACCGGTCCCGTAGACGCTGACGCACACGCGGGACGTCCGTAATAAGCCGCACCCCGCGCCACTCCAGTTCGGTTTGGTCGAATCTCTGGGCGCGTTCCATCTCCGCGCCGTACTGCCGCCACGTCTCGATGGCGATCTCCATGAACGCGCACAGAGTCGTGTAGAAGCGCTCCTCAGTCTCGATGGTCGTCGATTTCATCCACGCGACGTTTTTACTGCTGGCTTTGACCGCCAGCAAGCGCTCGCTCACCGATCCTGTCGTCTCCTCGAAAATCGCTCGGGCGGGGGGCTCGAAGCTCGCCAGGAATACATCTGTCCAGGCTTCTTGCAGGCTCAAGGCGTCCGCATAGATCCGCTCAAACTCCCGGAGAGGCCGACCGCTGATACGCAGTGCATCCACCGCCTCATGGACCAACGCGCCAAGCTTGCCGTGGGGATCCGTCGAGTTGTAGACCCGCTCACCTGCGAGCTCCGAGATGAGCGCGTTCGCTGCGGGGCTCAGGAGTTCCGGCGCAGTCAAGACACGAGCGAGCGCGAGTTCCCGCATGGTCCGCGATTCCGCGCCGCTGGCGATCTCGACCTCCGGGTCCATCCGAGCATCGAGCGCGTTTTCGCGGAGGACTCGGTGTAAGAAGCCGTGAACGGTCTGGATCGGCCCCGTCTCCGCAAGCTGGGCATCTTCAAACCGGCCCGCGCTACGGAGCTGCTCCACGATGCGTGCCCGCATCTCCCGTGCGGCCTTACGCGTGAAGGTGATCGTGAGAATCTCGTCGGCTCGGGCTCGCCCAAGCAGGACCGCATTGACGAACCGTGCCACCAGCACCCGAGTCTTTCCTGCTCCGGCTGCCGCAATCACCGAAAACCGGGCCGGCGCGTGATTGACCGCCGCCGACTGCTCTTCAGACAGCTCGATCATCGGTCGAGCCCTCCTCGGGAAGAAGTGCTTCACCAAACTGCGACGACACACGACACAGTTCTCCGTAAAGGCAGCGCTCGCACGCTTGTCCCGGCGTTGGAGCCATTTCTCCCGCGTCAAGGGATTCGAACGAGCGCTGCACCAAGTCCATGACGTGCCGCGCGAACGGACCTCGCTCTGCGGGTAGCCGCTTCCATCGGACGTTGTTTTTGAGCGCTCGCCACTCTTCGGCGTTCCAAATGACGATGATTTGACGCTCGCCACTCATAGAATCGACCGACGCTCCAAACGTCGGCGCGACTCTGAACAGCGAAAGCATCCACAGGTAAGTCTCGAACCACCTGTGCTCATCCAGGTGGGGTCCGGTGTCGTGATTCGGGAGCCTGCTGGACGGCGCGGAGGCATGGAACAGATGGACGAACGCGATGCCGTCTTGTTGGGTGATTGCCGGAGCCGTGCCTTTGAGCTTCAGAGTTCTCCCCGGGAGCTTCAGTTCGGCTCCAGTTCCGTGCTCGCCAAGACGAACTTGGGCGGTCGAGGACGTCGCGCCCGTGCCCAGTTGCTCACGCATGGAGAACTCACGCTGAAGCCAACCAGCGATGGCCCTCCTCCCGTGCGCTTCAAGAAGGTTGAGCTCGGCACGGTCCGCATGCGGAAAGACTTCATCCAGTGTCTCGTCGAGCGCGGATTCGAGCGCTGCCTTTGCCGCATTCGCATCGGGTTGAGTCGCCAGATTCGCTCGGACCGGTATCTTCGGCAATCGCCAGTGGAATTGGCTCGCCCCCTTGGCCCGCAGATTCAACCGGTGTCGGCATGCCGATTGGAATGCACAGTTCAGGCCTGACGCCAGCTCGGCGATCTCGACTCCCTCAACCCAATGAGGACGCACCACCCCTTTAGCAGCATCCGTCTGGAGTCGTCGCAGTGGTGGGGCGTCCCGCGGCCCATCAAGTGCCAAGCGCAGGTTCAAATCGAACGGGAGCGTGCACTCTGCCGCCGTGGGCACTACGTTTTCACGCCCGTGGAGCACTCGCTTGAACCCTGCGCCGAGGTTTTGCTCCAGCCGCTCGACGTAGTAACTTGGCGTCGCCTCGCGCTCCTCCTGCGATTCCGGCATCAGAAAGACGAGCCGCCGCGATGCGGCCCCACAGAGCCGGACAAACGCATCCCGCTCGTCGTCAGTGTGTGACGGTGATCGCGGGAGGGCAGGTCGGGTGGGAAGTTCTCTCTCCAGTAGCGCACGATCCGCGTCGCTCAGTAAAGCGTTCTCGGTCCTCGGCGTTGGGTACGCGCTCTCGACCACCCCCAGTGCGAGAACGACCTGGCTGCGGGCCGCTTGCCCAGGGTCAGAGACCAGCCGTACGCCGCCGTCTCTGCGTCGCGCGGACCAAACCTCCCCCTCGTCCACTCGCTGTTTCAGGAACCGGACCCAAGCCTGAAAACTGAGCGCGCCACTTCCCTGCACTTCGGTCACCGAGGCGAACTGACTCAAGATGATCTCTAACCGATTTTTCGCTTGCAGGTCGCGATCTCGCGTGGGGTTCAGTTCACCCGCCACCCGCTCGGGAAATGGGTCGATGACAAACAGGGCCTGGAGATGCTCTAGCCACCCGACATAGGAACGATCCTCCTGCAATGCGATCCGGTACCAACTTAAGATGTTGGTCAGGGCGTGAGTGACTTCGCCTTGCGCCTCGGACCACTGCTCCAGCGCGTCCCACTCCTTTCCTCGCGACCTTCGTGCTTCGAACACGGCTTCTCCGATGTTCCGCTGAACCTCGGAGTCGAAGTTCAAGTACGAGCTCTTTGCCAGTACCGCCCACTCACGGACGTCTCCATCCGACCGCGAGGTCAGGATGCGCATCAAAAACTGGATGAGGGAGTTTGCTCCCAGTTCGATCTTGTAGCTGGCCATGACTGGCAACTGGAGTTGTCGAGCAGCGGCCAGCAGTAGCGGCGCATAGACACTCGTGTCTCGCGCCACAAACGCGATCTGGTCCATCGGCACGCCCGCTTCGATCGACCGGAACGCCTCTCGGACCGCCCATTCCGCCTCGCTCATCGGATCGTGCGCGACGAGCATCGACACCTCCGGGGCTTCGGTTGCTTTGCGCTCAGAAAAGACTGTCTCGAGCCAACCGGCGGCTTGGGGAGTTGTGACAGGTTGGTCCACCCCCAAGTCTTGAGCGATGAGCGCGGCCTGGGAAAATGTGGGCGACTCGGGGCCGAGCGACTCAATCAGCGCAACGATCGGAAGTCCGAGATCTGCAAGCCACCGAAGCCATGCGCAAGCGACCGGCAAGCGGCGGCTCCCTGTGAGAACCACGAGCTGGCCGATGCCCGCGAAGGTGGCTCGCTCCGGTAGCTCCCGTCCGATCTGGCCGAGCAGCACTTCGGTGAGATGCGTTCTCCCCACACTCGCCATGCCCTCGGACTCGGCCACCATCAAATGTGTGAGTTCGGCGAGTCGGTCTCCTTCGGTGCCCTGCTCCGTAGCGACTTGGGACAGCTCGTCCGCCGTAATACCGTAGTGCCGCAACTCGGTCAGGACATCAGCGACCTCTTTGCGCAAGCCTGCATACAACTGGCACGCCGAGAGGGGAGATTCGGGCGATAGCTTGGTGAGGACTGAAGCTAAAACTGCATCCCGTTCGTACTCTCTTGCGATGGGCCGGGTCGGTTCGCGCAGAATAACGGTGACTCGGCGAACAAGCTCGCTGAGTCCCAGGACTTCTCGGTCGTCGTCTTCGTCATGAAGATCGGCGAGGATGGGAACTTGACGGTCGTCCAAAGCCGTCAGTACCGATGGTCCTTTGCATGCCTTCGCGAGCGCTCTAGAAATTCCAAGAGCGGTTGGGGCGACCCATTGAATCGTGAGCGGCATAAGAATGAACTGAGTTGAGCCTACATCCGTCTACATTTCTTAACGGAGTACGGCTTCATTTTGGCCGATGTATCGTATTGTGGAGGAATCATATTGATGGTTAGTAACAAGAGTTGGGTTGGTGTGGCAGCGTTCTGTGTAGCGGCAGCGCTCATCGTGGGTTGTGGCGGCGGTGGCGGAGTCGCCGCGACAAGTGGCGGTGGCGCAACCGCAGGGAGCACTGCGGGCAGCACTGCGGGCAGCACCGCCGGCTCAACCTCGGGCAGCACTTCTGGCGCGCCCGCATTCCAGATTGTGGTCGCCGACCAAGGTAACGACCGCCTCGCCAGCATGACCGACATGGGCGGCTCGAATTGGGCCACCCACGCGACGGGCATCAGCGGCGGAGTTTCGCCCGTTGCAATCGCCCGTGACAGCAGCAAGCGTCTGTATTACGTGAACCCGTCTGGCAACGCCGTCGTCCGCATGGACACGATTGCAGCTGCTAATCGTGTGAATTTCGGTTCTTTTGGCGCAGGCGTCTTTGCTGAGTTCACCACTCCCGCCGCCATCAGCGTCGCTCCTAACGGAACGATCTTCATTTGCGATACCGGCAAGCGTCGCATCACGGGCATGTCGGACATGACCGGTGCGTCGTGGTCCGTGCTCGACCTGGTCGGATACTCCTTCGAGGGCGGTGCCATCGCAACGGACTCGTCCAACCGAATTTACAGCCTCAATCCGACCAGCGGCTGGCTCATGCGCTGGGATGATCTAAGCGGCGCTGGGATCGCTGGCTTTGCTTGGAGTCCGACGTCGTTGACGTTCTTCACCCTCCCGCAAGGAGTCAAGGTGGGGCCTGATGGCAAGATCTACGTCGTGGACACTGGTGGCGATCGCATCGTCCGCATGGACAACTTGAGCGGTGTTGGAACCCGGGCTCTGGGCACCACGGGCGCAGGCAATGGCCAGTTCAATGGCCCTCAAGGCCTTGACATTGATGCCGCGGGACGCATCTACGTTGCCGACACCGGCAACAATCGGATCGTCCGCATCGACAACATGAACGGAGATAACTGGGTTGCCATTGGAGCGACCGGCTCCGGCAATGGGCAGTTCAATCGACCCACAAGCGTGATCGTGGTGGAGTAATCTCCCCACCGAATGCTGACAATCTTCGGCGCGCAGAATCAGGACATCGCGTGGTCGAACGCAGTGGTGTGCATTGGCACCTTCGACGGCGTTCACCTCGGCCACCAAGCCCTGATTCGGCGCGCCGTTCAACGTGCGGCGGAACTTGAATTCCCCGCCGTCGTCGTGACCTTCGATCACCATCCGGCAAGAGTCCTTGCGCCGGACCGCTGCCCTCCCGCACTCGGCTCTTTGGCGCAGAACCTTGCGCATATCGCTGAGCTTGGGGTTGCGGCGACGGTCGTACTCCACTTCGATGCCGCGTTGGCCACGACCCGTGCCTCGACGTTCCTGGACGAGATCCTTGTACAGACTCTGCACGCCCGCGAGCTTGTGATCGGCCACGATTTCGCATTCGGAAAGGACCGCGAGGGGACCGGCGAATGGGTCGCCGAGCGGATCTCGGCCGAGACTTTCCCGCCCTTTAGCGTCGACGGTCATCGAGTCAGCAGTTCCGAGATTCGGGGTGCAGTCCAGTCCGGAGATGTTGAACATGCCGCTCGGCTGCTCGGTAGACGCTTCTCGCTCACCGGAGTCGTCGGGCATGGCGAGAAGCTCGGTCGCACGCTCGGGTACCCGACCGCGAATCTAGAGTTGCCTGCGACGCTGGCGATACCAGGTGACGGCGTCTACTCATCAATGGCCCGGACGCGCTTCGGTGTCTTCCCTGCCGCCGTGAGCATCGGGTCCCGCCCCACGGTTGGCGATCGGCCACGAGTGGTGGAGGCGTACCTGCTGGAATATCCTGGCGATTCGCTGTACGGCACTGCTCTGAGCCTGGAGTTTTTGGCGCGTGTGCGTGGCCAAGAGCGATTCAACGACCTCGAACAGTTGAAGAGTCAGATGGCGTCGGACATACAACAAGTCGCACTGGATGCGCGACGATGAGGTGAACCATGCGTAAGAATCGCGGACTCATATTTGGTATTTTGCTCATCGGCCTCGCGGCGGTTGGGTTCATCCTCATGTGCTCAGGTCCTAGCGATGAGGAGCTCATCCGTACTGCGCTCAAGGACGCATTGACCGCCAGCCGTGAAGGAAGATCGGGCCCGGTCACAGATTTTGTGAGTACGAGAGCAACTCTGGATGGCGAACCTGCCCCGGGGATGGGATCGGTCGCGGACTTCGTCCGCAAGTCGAAACCCGACATCGCGCTCACCGACGAACACCTCAGCATTACAGGCGATAAGGCGGCCATTCAAGCGAACGCGAAAGTCAAAATGCAGATCCTGCTCTTCAATCAGACACTTGAATTGAAGGACGTGCGCATCGAGTTTGAGCGCGAGTCCGTCTTGAAGTGGGGACTGCTCCCGAGTTCGAAATGGAAAATAACAAAAATTTCGACAAATGAGCAGGTCCCGCGGGAACTCATGCAATAAGACCGGGTTTGGTATTATTGTGTGAACTTCGCACAAGAGGCGAAGTGCGGTTGCGTGACCGCAAACACTGGAGGTTGCCTATGAAAAAAATCATTGCACTGTTCATCACTGGCGTTTTCGCCGCTGCCCTCATGACTGGTTGTTCGCCAGCCGCTGAGGAGAAGCCGGCCGACGGCGCAACATCCTCGACCGAAGCCAAGCCGGAAGGCGACAAGGCTGCGACGGACACCACTACCACCGCTGCTCCTGAGACTGGCACCACTGCCACCGATGCCGCTGGCGGAGTCGCTGACGCTGCCAAGGACGCTGCCCACTCGGCAGGCGAAGCTGCTGGCGACGCCGCTAAGAAGGCAGGCGAAGCTGCTGGCGAAGCCGCTACCAAGGCTGGCGATGCTGCTGCAGGCGCTGCGACCGATGCAGGTAAGGCTGCTGGCGAAGCTGCTGAGAAGGCCGCTGGCGGTCACTAAGCACTCAATCGGTGATCCGAAAGGATCACCCCAAGCCGTCCCACTCCGGTGGGGCGGCTTTTTTGTGCCCTAGCCGGTGAACTTGTAGCCCACACCTCGGACCGTGAGGATACGGCTCGGCGAGCTCGGGTCTGTTTCCACTCGCTCGCGCAGCCACCGGACGTGGACATCGACCGTGCGTGCAGAGACGAACGAGTCGGGTCCCCAAACCCGATCAAGGAGCGTGTCGCGCGAGAACACCTGACCCGGGTTTCGGGCAAGGAAGTACAGCAGGGCGAACTCCTTGGGGGAGAGCGACAGCGTCTGGCCATCCAATTCCGCTTCGTGCGTTTTGGGGTTGATCATTAGCCCGCCCGCGTCGATGATCTCCAGGGGCTCGTTGCCCACCGACCGCCGCAGCACCGCCTTGACCCGAGCCGCAAGTTCGGACAAGTTGAATGGCTTCACCACGTAGTCATCAGCCCCAATGTCCAGCCCGGCCACGCGGTCCTGCTCCGAAGCCCGCGCGGTGAGAAAGATGATCGGGACCTTGCTCTCGCGGCGGATCGCCTTGCACAGGTCGAAGCCCGACCGGTTCGGGAGCATGACGTCAAGAACGAGCAGGTCGGGCTTCATTTGACGATAGATGCGCATGCCTTCTTCGGCGGTCTCCGCGGTGAACACGGTGAACCCTTCCTTGCGCAGTTTGGCCTCTATCGTTTCGAGGATGGTTTGTTCGTCGTCAACTACTAGGATCTTCATGTGGCGATAATCTCTACGTTCGCGCGTGGAACGCAGACAATATCGCCATTCTCCAGCTTGGCCATCAAAACGCGGACTTCAGTGCCGGACTCCACCACCTGCAGTTGCGCAGGAAGCTCGGTCACCGTACCCAGTTGGCCGAAGTAGGGCTCTCGGATCACGCGGATCGGCGTGCCCGGACCCAACTCACCACCACTGGCTGCCACATGAGCGGTACCACCTTCGATTTCAAGCGGAACAATGATCTCGGGCCGGATAACACCAGCTCGAATCTGCGTTGCTCCATTCATGCTTGCCATCTTGCCTTCAAGCGACTTCAGCAACTTGAATGTCCGGTCCGCCATAGCGAGAGAACCAAAGCCTTCGGTGATCATCATCGTGAGCGGTATGGGCTCTTGGCCAGTGATCGCCACACCGATGTCATATCCCAGGTAGCTCACGAGGTCGGCATCGCGGATGCCGCCTGCGATCAATCCCGCTGCGCCCACTTGTTCGGCACGACGGATGGCGTCGGCAGTGATCATGCTGCCCCCCACCAGAATCGCGCCTTGATCGGAATCGAGGACGTGGCGCGAATCAAGCGGGTCGTGCGCGCCATCAACGGCGACGCGGATGCGTCCCACGCGCTCGCCGCCCACGCCAAAGATCCCCTGGATCATCGCGCCTCGGGTTTCGATAATCGCGCCCTCATCCGGCATCACGTCGGCGACCTTGCCTTTCATGTACGCCGTGATATCGACGGGGATGGGTGGTTGGCGCACGAGCACATTGCCCGTGATCTCGCTGATCGATTCGATCGTGCCCCCAAACTCGGACACCACGCGACTCTTACCGATCCCGAAGAAGCCCTTCGTCTCGGCGACTAGCTGGTCAACCTCAATAGAATCGCCTTCATTCAGGGTGAAGAACGTGCGGATCTCCTTGGCTTCGACACCGAGCTTCTCGGCGAGCTTCAGAGTCTGCAGCACGCCAGGCAGTAGCGCACGGGCGACAACCGCCTCGGGCTCTACGGCAGCCCCAGTTTGTACGAGCACTTCGCCCTTGATGGGCAAGCGTCGGACGCGACGGACAACGATGTCTCCACTTACGGTGAGCCCAGGTGTGTATGCACTACCCAAATGAATCCTCCTGCTGGCCCGCTCGGATCGAGTGAGCTGCTCGCTAGTTTAGCATTTTGGACCGGTTTTCAAGGTGCTGAGGCCGCCCAAGGCAGACACTCACACGCTACCGTGCCCGAGTTAACATCCAGTTAAGCCGGGCCCCGAATAAGAAACGGGAAGAGCGGGCCTCGGTATCACCGACGGGTGCGCTCGACGTGGAACAGCGCATGCTGCGACCGCGTGAAGAGATCGGCGATGTACAGTCCCGTCGCATCGACGCGGTAGCTGAACCGTATCCCCTCGGGCACATCCTCGCCCGGCATCAGATCCGCCACATGAATCTTGCGGGACGCGAATTCGGCGGGATTGCGCCGGTAGGTCTCTTGGATATTCAGGAGGGCACGCTCGAACGTACCGCGAAACGAAGCGTGGAGCACATCCAGCGCGCTGAGCTTGGGCTGGGCCAAGTGGCTCACAAAGACTGGCAGCCAGTAGGCGTCGTACGCCATCGCCACCGCTTCGGGCTTGGGAGTCGGGTCAGACTCAAACATGCTGTCCATCGAAAATCTCATGGTTCCTCCTGGAAACTATTGGCGGCTCAATCCCTGAACCTCAACTTCATGATACTCCACCCCGCTCCCCTCCTTGACTTCCAATTCACGTCGGTTCATAATAGAAGTCCCTTCGGGCGGTTAGCTCAGTGGTAGAGCACTACAATGACACTGTAGGGGTCACAGGTTCAAGTCCTGTACCGCCCACCATCTTCAAAGTACTCGGCCCTCCACGTCTCTTCGTGCCTACGACGGACGCTCCATCCCGTAGAACACGAGTGCGTACCTACACACTCAACCGCGAAGTTGTTGTCCCCGCGCCCCTCGATGAAGTGTTTGAGTTCTTCTCGAACGCCGACAACCTAGAGAAGCTCACCCCCGCCTCTCTCCGGTTCAAGATTCTGACCAACCGGCCGATCGAAATGAAGCCGGGCGCACTGATCGAGTACCAGTTGCGGCTATTGGGCGTCCCGTTCCGCTGGTTGACCGAGATCACCGTGTGGGAGCCCGGAATTCGGTTCATCGACGTGCAAAGGAAGGGGCCCTACCTGCTCTGGGAGCATGAGCATGGCTTTCGGGCAAAGGGTTCGTCCACAGTGGTCACCGATTCGCTACGCTACGCCGTGCCGGGTGGACCGCTCGCGCCCATGTTCACTCGGCTATTTGTCCGCGGACAAGTAGAACGGATTTTCGAGTATCGATCGCGGGCGATCGCCCAGTTGTTCGGGAGTGAAAATCCCTGAACTCCGGGCACTCTCGCACAATCGACGAGCCAGGATCATCGTATCGCTATCGTGCCGCGTTCACGCTCGGAGGCTGCACGAAGCGAAGTGAATTGTCGCTTCCTGGCACGCGCTTTCCATCGGCATCGAGCTAGGTAGCGGTTCGGACATCAAGTTCGTGGGCGTACACTAGCCTTGCATGCTCGACGCCAATCGGCCCGCATTGATCCTCGCACCCATGGAGGGCGTCACCGACGCTCCCATGCGCGAGTTCATGGGCGAGCTCGGCGCGTTCAGCTACTGTGTCTCCGAGTTCATCCGCGTGAGTGGCACGGCCCTCGATGCCAAGGCGTTCCTACGCCACGTCCCCGAACTCAGCACAGGCGCACGAACCGGTTCGGGGCTGCCTGTCCAAGTCCAGATTCTGGGCGGTGATCCCGATCGGATGGCTCGGTCGGCCATGGCTGCCGTGGAAGCCGGTGCGACCGCCATCGATGTCAACTTCGGATGCCCCGCCAAAACCGTGAACCGCAACGACGGCGGCGCGAGCCTCCTGCGCCACCCCGAGCGCATTCAGGAGATCGTCGCCCGCATCCGCGCTGCAGTCCCCAAGGCCATCCCCGTCTCGGCCAAACTCCGGCTCGGCTGGAAGTCCATTGACGACGTCCACGAGAATGCGCGGCGTGCGGTCTTGGGCGGGGCAAGCTGGATCACCCTGCACGCGCGGACGCGCATGCAGGGTTACACGCCGCCGGTCTTTTGGCCGCACGTCGGCGAAGTCCGTTGCGCCGTGCCCGTCCCCGTGGTCGCCAATGGCGACATCTGGAGCCCCGACGATTTCCGTCGTTGCCAAGCAGAGACTGGGTGCATCCACTTCATGATCGGCCGCGGAGCACTCGCCAACCCTGCTCTACCCGGCCAAATTGCGGCGGAACTTGGGCTCGCACTCAAGCCCTCTGCCCCCGATTGGCTCGGTTGCTTCGAGCGCTTCGTCACGATCTCGCGCGCTCAAGGGCTCGAGCATGAGAAGCACCTCGTGATGCGGCTCAAGCAATGGATGAAGCTCGCCCACCATCACGGCGACTTCCCCGCTTTCGACCGGCTGAAGCTCGCGGCCACCGTCGAAGAGATCCTCGACCGCCTCGACCGCGGAACTAGCGATTGCCGACCCGATCCACAAACTCGAGTAGCGGCCCCGTGAACGCCTTGGGCTGCTCCAACCATGGGAAATGGCCCGCCTTGTGGATCAACACGACTTTGGCCTGGGGCAGCATCTCCTTGATCTGGAACGGTGCGCTCGCGCCGCACGGATCCTGACGACCCTGCAGCAATAGGGTCGGCCCGCGATACCGCTTCATCGCCCGCGGGAGATCCTGCATGAACCCCGAGCCAGGCAAGATGTCCGCGAATAAGCTGAACATCACCTCGGGCTTGAACTCGTTCGAGTCCCACTTGTCGCGCAGCTTGCGGCCAAGCTCAAGGTCGTAAAAGTAGTAAGGAATGTAGACCCACAGCAGCTTGCGCGTCGACTCGATCGGAGTCGAATCCGCTTCTTGTTCTAGCTCGGCGATCTTCGCTGCGTCTTCGGTCGTCAGGCGCATGCGGAGGTGGGTGTCTAGCGTCGGACCAAACTCGTCGTTCGGCTCAGGATTGCTTGCCAGCACCAGTCCGCTGACTCGTTCCGGATGTTGAGAAGCGTAGGTCATCCCCACAAAGGTGCCCCAACTTTGACCAAAGACGATCCACTTCTTGAGGCCGAGGTGCTCGCGGAGCGCCTCCAGGTCCTCGATCGTGGCTTTCAGACTGAGACTGAGCTGCTTGCCACTTTTGGATCGGCTGCCGCCGGTACCGAGTTGGTCGAAGAGTATGGTCGTTGTTTTGTGCCGGATCTGCGCTGCGAGCGGCTCAAGCGTCGACCCCGGAAAGCCCGGACCGCCCACGATCATGACCATCGCGGGCCCCTTCCCGTCCATCGCGTAGTGGATCGTGTAGATCCCTCGGTCGACGTCGCCCGGTGCGACCAATGCCAAAGCCAACATTGCAGCAAGCATGGTCGGAGGATACGCGAAACGGGAGCGAACTCGTTCCCGAGTGATCTGGAGCGGGTGGCGGGAATCGAACCCGCATAGCCAGCTTGGAAGGCTGGAGCTTTACCACTAAGCTACACCCGCTTGGGGAAAGTAGATTTTACCTCAGCCCCCACAGGACCCGTTCAAGGTACCCTCGCGATTATGCGGTGGCTCGTCCTCTGTCTCGCTCTCATGGTTTCTGCGATCGGATTGGCTGCGCCCAATGCGCCCGTTCTGCCCGAAGCACGGGCCAAAATTGGGGATGTCCTAGCGGTCAAGGTGATCGGCCATCCAGAGTTTTCGGGCCAGTTTCCAGTGCTCAGCGATGGCAGCATCTCGGGGACAGGTTTTGGCCGGGTGCTCGCGCACCGCAAGACGCTCAAGGAGATCCAACAGTCAGTCAAGTCCGGGCTCCAGGGCCGTCTGAAGACCCCCTACGTCGATGTCGCTTTCTTCACCCAGCGCCCCGATGTCGTCTACATCCTGAGCATCGGCGGAAACCTCCCAGGCACCACCACCGCGATTCCGGCGGGAATGGGCAGCAACCAGACCGTGGGCGGCGTCGTCCCGCTCATGCCGTTCGCCACTCTGCGCATGGTGCTGGCAGGCATCCCGCTCCCACTCGCGCCAGACCAGCTACAGGTCTCCGTCAGCCGCCAGCAGCAGATCGTCTTTCGTTCTTCCGCCGACACGGCGCTCGATCCCGGCCGCGAGGAGGCCGCATTCTCCATCGAAGCCGACGATGTCATCACCATTGGCGTCAAGCCGTACGTCCGCGTTTGGGTCCTCGGCCGAGTTTCGCGCCCCGGCAGCCACATCTTGCTCGAAGGCTCGGATGTGTATCAAGCCGTTGCCGAAGCGGGCGGGGTCGGTGCGCTCAATAACGAGGACTATACGACCGTGATCCGACGCGGCCCGGACTCAAAGCTCGTTCCGAATGTCCAAACCGTCGGCATGCTCGCGCCAGTGCTCATGAACGGCGACATCATCTCGGTGGAGCTCAAGCCCGTCAACCATATCCGCGTAATGGGCGAAGTCCGCGACTCCGACGAGTACGCATTCATTGGAAGCACCACATTGGAGGCGGTCATCGCCAAGGCGGGTGGTACGACGGATGCGGGAACGCTGCGCAACATCCTCGTCCTGCGTGAGGGACAAGCGTATCGCATCGACATCTCTGCACTGGCCTCAGGAGGCAAGCCCTCCAGCTTTGAGATGCAGGACAAAGATGTGGTGGTCGTCCAGCGCAACGAGCGGACGGTTAGCGTCCACGGTAGCGTGCAGTCTAGCGGCGTCTTCTTCCTCAAGGACGGCGTCAACTACCGCGCGACCGACGTCATTGCGATGGCGGGCGGTGTCCGCGAGGGCGGATCGCTTCGGCGCGTCTATCTTGCCCGAGCGCAAAAGGACGGAAAGATTGCCATCAGCGAGTTCAACCTCGACGAGTATCTGAAGAGCGGCAAGCAAGACGCGAACCCCGTGATCCAAGCGGACGATGTGGTGCTCGTGGGTAACAGCAAGAGTTTGCTGCTCGACGACCTGAACCGTTTGCTCTCGCCACTGATCCTCCTCGATGCGCTGCTGAAACGGCGGTAAACTCCGAAGCGAATGGCCTACGTTCACTACTTGACCGTCCAAGACATCCTTTGGATCCATTTGCAGGTGACCGGATCGGTATCGCCGTTTGATTACGCCAAGCTCGAAGACGGGGCGTACTTCCAATACAACTACGGTCGACATGCCGACGAGCTAAGCCAAGCCGGTCGGTTTTTGCCCGGGCTGGCCCGAAAGCAAGCGTTCCCCCATGGCAACGAGGCTGTCGCGTTCGTCGCGTGCCTGGCGTTCCTGAAGCTTAACGGAATCGAGCTGGATCTCAAAGATGCAAACGGGACCCAGTTCATGCATGAAGCGCTAGAGCATGAATCTGCCCTTGAGCCTCTGCGACGATGGGTCAAAGACATCCACGAACCGCATGGAGAAACGGTGCAGGATACGGTTCTTGAGATCCTCGCCGAGTTCCCAAAGACCATTGCCGCCCTCGCCAAAGCACCCGCGGCGTGAGCCGTCCTTGCGCAGTTCTCTTTGACTGCGACGGCACCCTCGTCGATACCGAACAGGTCTGCAATTCCGGGCTCACCACGCTTCTAAACTCCCTCGGCATCGCCATCTCGGTGCAGGAGTGCCGCTCGGTCTTCACCGGCCTGACAACCCAGGACACCGTCCACTGGGCGGCGGCAAGGCTCGGACCGCGGACCCCACCCGACCTCGCCCGTCAGATCGAGGAGATGGAAATCCGCGCGGTCGCGTCGGAGGTCGTGCCACTGCCTGGCGTGAGTGAGTGCCTTGCCCAACTCACGTGTCCGTGCGCAGTCGTCTCGAATGGCTCGCTCGCCAAAATGCGTGCGTCGCTCACTAGTAGCGGGCTCATCCAGCGATTTGAGGGCCGACTCTTCTCATCGGAGCAAGTGGCTCGCGGCAAGCCCGACCCGGCTGTGTACCTACTCGCTGCGCACGCTTTGGAGTGCGAGCCTTGCGACTGCTGGGTCGTGGAAGACAGCATCGCCGGGATCGAATCGGGCATGTCGGCGGGCATGCGAGTCTTCGGTCTGACCGGCCACCTCACCGCGACGGAGATCACTGCCGCGAGGGCAACCCCCGTCGGAAGTTTCTACGAGCTGGTGCCGTTCCTACCGCACGCCTAAGTGCCGCGCGACCGCTTCCCCGACGTGCTGCATCCCGTCTCGGTCTCCCAGGTTCCCGGTCTCGGTGCCTTGAACCACTACCCAAGGCACAAACTCCCGCGAGTGATCCGTCGACGCGTCGGTCGGGTCGTTACCGTGGTCAGCGGTTAAGATCAGCACATCGTCCGGCCGCAGCCCCTTGAGCACATCCGCCAGGATCAGATCGAACTCCTCCAGGCACTTCCCAAACCCAATCGGGTCGTTTCGGTGGCCATACAGCATGTCGAAGTCTTCGAAGTTGGCAAAGATGAACTTCGCGTCGCTCGCCATCGCTTCCTTCAACATCGCCGCGTGCTCGACATTCGACTGCGTGCGCCGCACCGACCGGAATCCGCGACCCCCGAACAGCTCCGGCACCACGCCTACCCCGAAGACATCACCGATCTTGTCCACCCAGTTCGGTGGCGGCACGGCAGGATAGTCTTTCCGGTTCTGCGTTCGCTTGAATCCACCCTTGGGGTCCCCCACGAACGGGCGCGCGATGACTCGCTGCACGTTGTCTGGGGTCTGGCACAGTTCGCGCGCGATTTCGCACCACTCGTAGAGCTTGGCCAGGGGCACGATCTCCTCGTGGGCAGCGAGCTGAAAAACCGAGTCGGCACTCGTGTAGAGGATTGGGCAACCCAAC
Source organism: Chthonomonas sp. (assembly GCA_016788115.1). Taxonomy (NCBI): domain Bacteria; kingdom Bacillati; phylum Armatimonadota; class Chthonomonadia; order Chthonomonadales; family Chthonomonadaceae; genus Chthonomonas; species Chthonomonas sp. The sequence goes on from JAEURR010000006.1 coordinate 438,754, forward strand.
TCCATGTGCAATGCACCTAACTCGTCCAAGATGACCGTACCGGAGGACGGCTTGTTCCCCAGCGTCTGCGCGCCGATGGCTTGTTCGAACCGCTTCACGAGCGCGATCGGGAACCCTTCGGGGTACGTGGGAAAGGCGACTTTGGTCTCGATGCCCATCATCTCCCAGTGGCCCGTCACCGAGTCCTTCCCCATGGAGACCGGTCGCAATCGGCCGTAGCCCGCGCGAGTGATCGCGTGTTCCGTCGGCACACCCGCCGCCGCAAACCATCCGAGCGAGTTCAAGACCGGGGTGTGCAAACCGCCGCACGCATCCCAGACGTGGTGCAACGTGGACGGATTCTCGTGGTCGTTAAACGCGGCTGCGTCGGGGGCCGCGCCCGCACCACATCCGTCCAACACGATGACTATCGCCCGCTTCGCCATGGCCGCTAGTGTGACAGAAACTCGTACGGCGCACGGTATGCGGCCCGCTCCGTGATAATCGCGCGGATCAGCGCGGCGGGAGTTACGTCAAACCCTGGATTCCAGACCGGACACCCTTCGGGCGCAACCCGCTGCCCCTCGATGGTGGTGATCTCCTCCGCCGCTCGTTCCTCGATCGGGATGCACGTGCCATCCGGCAGCGAAGGGTCGAGCGTCGAACTCGGCGCGGCGATGTAGAACGGAATCCCGAAATGCGCCGCCTGGACCGCAAGGGCGAAGGTACCGATCTTGTTCGCGCTGTCACCGTTGGCCGCGATCCGGTCTGCACCAGCCACCACCAAATCGACTTGCCCCGCCGCCATCAGCGAGCACGCCGCGCCGTCCACGATGCTCTTAAACGGAATTCGATCTTGCGTCAATTCCCAAGCGGTCAGCCGCAACCCCTGCTGCCGTGGCCGAGTCTCGCACGAGTACACGAAGATCTCCTTCCCATCGGCATGAGCGGTACGGATAATCCCCAGTGCCGTGCCGTGGCCTGCGGTAGCGAGCGCGCCCGTGTTGCAGATCGTGAGGATGCGCGCCCCGTGCCGAACGAACTCGGCCCCGTTTCGCCCGATCGACTGGTTCATCTCCAGGTCTTCGCTCTCAATCATCTGAGCTTCCTGCAACAAGACCGCGGGATCGCTAGAACCCACCCGTCCCATCCGGTCCAACGCCCAAAAGAGGTTGACGGCGGTGGGTCGGCTCGCGGCCAAACCGGCCGCTGCCTCGCTCAAGTCTGCGCCTTCAAGGGCGGCCAGGACGATGCCGTAGGCTGCGGCGATCCCGATGGCAGGGGCACCGCGGACGACCATGTCCCGGATCGAGCTCTCGACCTGCCGCCAAGAGGTCAGCGGAACCCACTCGGTACGAAGGGGGAGCAGTCGCTGATCGAGCATGTGCAGGGTGGAGTCCTGCCAGACCATGGGACGAATCGCCATCGGTCACGAAGATACCTTGCCCGCAGAGAGCCTAGGCGGCGTCGGGCATGTCCGAAGCGATCTGGAGAATCTGGGGATCGTATTGCCCTTCGGTGTTCCACAGCTCTGCCGGGCGATCCAAAATCGCTTCGATGACCTGCAAGACGCGAGTCAGCATCGGAATACGCGGCCCGGACAGTTTGAGCGGACCGGAGCCATCGTACGACTCCGTCAGTGTGGTCAGTGTCGGCAGCAGCACTCGCAGCTCAGCCGCGCGGCGAAACTCCTCCAGTCGCTCGGCATCACAGACCACCAGCGTCTCCCGGTAGTGCGGCGCAAAGATGATCAGCGCGCTCAAGATCGCCTCTTGACCCTTGCTCAACCCCAGCGTGGTCACAAGATGATGCACAAGCGGATGTGCACGCTCCGCTCGGGCGAGCGCTTCGGCGCGCTCACGCGGAGTCAGCCACGAAAGGATCCGATCCAGATCGACGGTCGATGTCACGCGCGGTTCGTCGAGCGCACCTTCAAACAGGACCACTCGATTCCGACCATTTCGCTTGGCTTGGTAGAGCGCCTTGTCGGCCGCGCGAAGCAGACCCGCCGCATCGCGGCTCGTCTTCGGGAAAATCGCAACACCAGAACTCACGGTCACGTGCCGGACGTGGCCAGAAAGCGTGACGATCTCCATCGCCTCGATGCGCTGGCGGATCCGTTCTGCGACCGCCAAGGTCGTCTGCTCACCGCCGCCGGGCATGATGATCGTAAACTCCTCACCACCGTACCGGGCCGCCATGTCGTACGGGCGAATGCACTCGCGCAACACGTCCACGATTCGCCGCAAAACCATGTCGCCAGTGTCATGCCCCTCTTCTTCATTGAGCGCCCGGAAGTGATCGACGTCGATCATGATCACGCCGAGGTCCGCCTGAGTTCGTGAAGATTCGTTCACGCGCCGGTCCAAGAACTCCTGCATGCACCGGTGGTTCGCCACTCCGGTAAGCGGGTCCTTTGAGGCGAGCTTCTCGATAGAGTCAAACAGGATTGCCGAATTCAGTGCGAGTGCGAGGTGCTCGGCGATGGTTTCGTACAGGTCGCTAAATTCAAGAAACTCAGTGTCACCCTTCCGGGCGATGAGTTCGAGCATGCCAATGAGCCGGTCGCCGCTCACGAGTGGGATGGTCATGAGGCCACCCGGTGGCAGGTAGCAGAACTTCGCCTCCAAGTGCGCCGTCATCATGTTCTCGTAGACGCTATTCAGCGTGAAAGTCCGGCGCGAGCCGCCGACCAGCTCCGCGAGACAACTGCACTCGGCATCGATCCGTAAGGTCTGCAAAGCGTGTGTCCCCTCGCGGTTGGCTCCGACACTTCCGACGAGTTCGTATCCGTCGGATTCCGGTTGGTGCACCCACAACAGGACCGCCGCAAGCTCCGTGCTGCTCGCAATCTCCTGCACAGCGGCAGAGCACAGAGGGCTCAAATTCTGATTCATCGTGAGCGCCTTGCCCACGCGTCGAAGTGCCTCCGCCGATTTCGAGCTCCGCGAAGCGTGCTGCCGAGCGTCCTGCTCCTCGCTCGCGTTCGTGACGATCACTACGACGTCAAACGACTTTTCAAACTCGTACCCGCTGGCGTAGTAGCGCACTCCGTCCAGGTACATGATGCCGGGCGTGCCCCGCGTCGCCGCCTGGATCAGCAGCGCGAGATCGGTCTCGAATGCGCTGATGTCGGGGCGCAACGTATCGAGCTGAGTGGCAAATCCCCAACTCCGCACCGTGTACCCCATTGCGTCCACCACCGCGACCCCAATCTCGGACGGGTCCAGCTTGGAAACGAGAGGCGGCGTGTCGAGATCCAGCGTGACTTGCTCACCGCTCGGAAGCTCAAGCGTGAATGGGTAACCGTCGGCCGAAGATTTCAGGCCGTCCGATTCTGCGCGGATCCCCATTTCACCCAGGAGCGAGATCAGCTTGTGTAGTGGTTGTGCCTCAGACACGTTGTCTTTATTGTCGGAACAAGCCTCCAAGCTCCATACCTCGTATTTCTGCAAAACTAGAGGTAGTGAATCGGCGTCCAATCTCCATGCGTTCCCTAGTCCTGTTTGTCTCCTCACTCATGATGCTGCTCGCCTTGGCAGGATGCGGAGGTTCAGGGGGCGCTTCCGGGGGCGGAGGCGGTGTAACCTATCAGGTTCAACTGAACGTCATTTGGACGGGCGGAGCCGACCCCACCGGAAACTCAGTCCAGTCGATGATTTTTGACCTGATGAGCCCTGAGGGGCTCACGGTGGAGAGTCGTATCCTCAACCGAGCGGATGGGAATGTTCTCACGCTAGACACCGTGCCGACCGGATCGTACGTCGTCCGGGCTCGTGCCTACCCCATCACCGCAGGGAACGGAACACTTCTGCTCGAATCGCTGCTTACGATCAACGTCAACGGGCCGGTCACGGAGCAGTTCCGCATCGGGGATGCGCCCACCTCGGTGATCGTAACTCCAAGCGGGGTTATGCTCACGCGACTACAATCGAAGCAGTTTTTCGCAACCGCCCGCTCGGGCTCCGCAAACATCCTCGTCAGTCCGACCGCGTTCACCTGGTCAGCCCTGGGAGGCATCGGCACCATCAACGCCACTGGCCTCTTCTCCGCTGAGACGGTCGGGACGGGATCGGTCCGCGCGACCTATGCCGCTGAACTCAGCGGCGCGACCCCCGTCACGGTCACCGAACGCGTGGTCACCACCACTCCGTGGACGATCCTCGTCTATATGAACGCCGCGAACGACCTCTTCGAATTCAGCGACTTGAACGTCGATCAGATGGAGCGCGTCGCGAACAATCCGAACGTTCGGTTTGTCGTCCAGTGGAAGCAGAGCCGTGCTCTCTTCCCATCCTCGACCTTCGACGGCACCCGACGACTCGAAGTCACGCCGAACACCGCAGCGGGAGTGCAAAGCAACGTAGTCCAGGACATGGGCTCGGGCGTTGACATGGGCATCCCGCAAACGCTGAAGTCGTTCATCCAATGGGGGATGCAGAACTACCCGGCCACCCGCACCGCGCTTGTCGTCTGGAACCACGGACGCGGCTGGAAACGGGGCGCAGAAGATGCCGTCCGGTCCGTAAGCGAAGACTGGGAGTCGGGTAACCAGATCCAAATCTGGGAGTTGGGCCAGGCGCTTCAGGGCCAAGGAATCGAGATTCTCGCTTGGGACGCGAGCTTGATGCAAATGCTCGAAGTCGCCTACGAGATCAAGGACGACGTGAAGTACGTCGCTGGCAGCGAGGAAAGCCCCCCCGGCGAGGGGTATCCCTACGATCTCGTCTTCGCGCCGTGGGTCGCCAACCCGAGCGACACCACCGCCAACCTCTCCAAGGGGTTTGTGGACGGGATGAACAATTACGCGCCCTACAACCCGCGCAAGATCACCCAGAGCGTCATCCGTACGAACCAACTGGGCAATCTCGCGACCGCCGTCGATGGTCTCGCAAGCGCACTGATCGCCAACCTTTCAACCATGACGACGATTACGCCGAACGTCCGTAACGCAGCGAAGAGCTACAGCCCGACCAGCACTCGATACTATCGCGACTTGTCCGATCTGTGCCGCCTGTACCTGGCGGACGCCGGGACGCCGCTCGCCGTCAAGTCGGCTGCGACGAACGTCCAGACCGCCCTCACGGCCGCCGTAGTGTGGGAAGGTCACAACTCGAACTCCGCCAATTCGAACGGTCTATCGATCGACTTCAGCCCGAACAACAAGTTCTCCAGCTACTCCACCGACTATCGCCAGATGAGATTCGCCGCCGATACCCTGTGGGACGAGTTCTTGCTGCAGACACCCTAGTTCGCGCGGAGGAAGATCTCGAGTTCCAGCGACTGGGCCAGCGTGAGCGCGTCGGTCAAGAGTGATTGATGCACGAGTTCTTCCTCACGCACGGTCTCCACCATGGCGTAGGCTACGTACTTGACGTGGACGCCGTCCGCAGCGATCTCTGAGACCGCCACGCGCGTTAGAGCTGCATCGATTTCAGGCTGTTCGTTGATGCTCTCTTGCAGTCGTCGGGAGAACTCCTCAAGCGCCGCCGGTCGAGCAGGAGGCGAGAATCGAATGAGCCCTCGCAACCGACGCTTCCGTCGGCGACCCATGTTTTCGACGCTCGCCTTGATCAGCGTCGAGTTCGGCATGGTGATGAGCGAGTCGTTGAAAGTGCGAATCTTGGTGCTGCGCAGGCCAACTTCCTCCACTTCCCCCTCAATCGTGCCGACCACGATCCAGTCGCCGACCCCGAAGGGCATGTCCACCAAAATCGTGAACGCGCCGAAGAAGTTCTCGATGCTGTCTTTGCTCGCCAGCGCAATCGCGACACCGCCGATGCCCAGGCCAGCGAGGATGCCTGCCACATTGACGCCCACGTAGCTCAGGGCTACGACCAGCCCGACCACGATGATGGCGAAGCGACCCATCTGCCGTAGGAAGGGCAGCACAATCCGGCCCATGCTTCGATTCGTCCCGCTTGCTCGCCCGATCGCCAGATCGATGACGACGCACCAAATCCCGACCAGCAACGCCGTCAGTCCGATGATGAGGCTCAAGCCGAGCAGCCTGTCAACGGTCAGCTTCTCCGAAGGCTCCATCGGCAACTTCCCGAAGAACCACGGAAACACAAGAGCGACGGCAAACAGCGCCAATCCCAGGCGCAGTGAGCGAAGCGAATCGTGGCGCACTGCCTGCGCTTCCAGCGCCTCCGTGAGTTTGCGAGGACGGATCCAGGCGAAGAGAACTGTGACAACAACCAGCGTGATCAAGTACGTGGCCGCCATGCCGAGCCCGGTCAGGAAGTCGATGCGAGCTAGCGTCATGCGGGCCTCCATCGCCTGGATGCCCACAACATTGCGGGAGCGACGACCAGCGCGGGAAGGTAATCGGCGGTCGGAATCTTGGCGATCTTCGCGAGATTCAAACCAATCGCAAGGATGAGGATGCCGCCAACTGCCGTCAACTGCTTCTGCATGACTTCATCATGCACCAGCGGACGCAGGGTCTTCGCCATCGAGGTCACTGCTCCCTGGACGATCAGCACGACGGCTGCACTCGCGAGCACACCCGCCCCGAGCGTCGCGGCCAAGAAGATCGAAGCCACTCCATCGAGGAGCGACTTGATACGCAACAGCTCTGAGTGCCCCTGAAGACCATCCTCCACGCAGCCCAGGAGAGTCATCGGCCCCACACAGAAGAGCACGCTTGCCGTCACCAGCCCCTGATTGAAATCGCCTTCCGCACCGAGTGACCGGCGTAGCGTCTCCGCCGCCGCATCGAGTCCGGGAGTGATGCCGCACAAGGCTCCGATGACCCCGCCGAATACAATCGCCCCTGCAACCATGAGGATGCTGTCTGAGCCCATGAACATCTTCACTCCCATCGCGAGATTCACGAGGCCGATCCCGACAAGCGCGGTGTCCATGAGACCAGCGGGCAGGCTCTGGTGCAAGACCAGGCCTAGTGCGGACCCTAGGATCACGGTAAGGGTATTGAGCAGCGTGCCCGGCCAAGGCAGCCGAATCTTCACATTCGGCGACCGGCCAACGGGGCAAGACGTTGCAGCTCGGTCATCAGTGCGGCGAACTGATCCGGCGTGAGCGCCTGCGAGCCGTCGCTCAGCGCTTCCTTGGGATTCGGGTGCATCTCGATCATGAGGCCGTCCGCCCCGGCAACCATCGCCGCCTTGGCCATCGGTGCCACGTACCGCGCGACTCCAGTGCCATGGGAGGGATCGACGATGACCGGCAAGTGCGAGACTTCCTTCAGCACCGGCACGACGTTTAGATCGAGCGTGTTTCGGGTGTAGCTGCGATCGATCGGCATCATCCCCCGTTCACAGAGGATGACATCGGGATTACCCTGGTTCAAGACGTACTCCGCAGCGAGTAGGAACTCGTCCACCGTTGCGCTCGGGCCACGCTTCAAGAAGACCGGTTTCTTGCTGCGTCCTGCCTCGATGAGCAGCGGGAAGTTTTGCATACTCCGTGCCCCGATCTGGAGGATGTCGGTGTACTGCGCAACTGTCTCTACCAAGTCGCCGCTCATGACCTCGGTGATCGTCACGATCCCGACCGCCTCTGCGACCTCCTTCATGATCTTGAGCCCCTCGACGGCCAAGCCCTGGAAGGAATAGGGCGAGCTCCGGGGCTTAAACGCGCCGCCGCGCAGGATGGTCGCGCCCGCGTTTTTGACGCACTTGGCGGCCTCCATGAATTGTTCCGGCGACTCGATGCTGCACGGTCCACCCATAACCACGAACGAGTCGCCACCGATCTCCACATCTTTGACTCTGACGATGGTCCGCGAGCGGTGAAACTCCAGTGACGCCAGCTTGTACGGGCGGCTGGTCGTGCTTACTTTGTTGATCCCTGGCAGGCCGCTCAGGATCGTCTCGAGTTTTTCGCGCAGGTCAGGTGTCAGCGACGCGGGGATACCAATTGCAACACGGCCCTCGCCGGGCAGCACCAGGGGCTCTATCCCCTGCTCTTCAATCGCACGGACAACAGCGCTGACTTGTTCCGGCGACGCATCGACCTGCATGACGATGATCATGCGGCTGAGGGTACCCGGTTCGGGTTCAAATTATCGGACAGAACGGCGTCAGGCGGACACGAATCGGCGCGTGTTCTCGAGTGATTTGGGGACGCCTGTGAAGGGATCCTCCTCGGCCTCGTACTCGAGGTTGAGCCATCCGCTGAACCCGACTGTGCGTAGTTCCGCCACGCACGCAGCGAGATCCACGCTGCCTTCTCCGATCACCGTGCCGATGAACTTGCTGCCATCCAAGGCTTGGTAGGCGAACCCGTCATAGCTGGTCGGAGCGGGCGCAAAATCCTTGAAGTGGACCATGTTTGCGTACTGCACGACTTCCCGGATCGCCTCGTGACTCGGCTGCCCGACGAGCAAGAAGTTACCCGTGTCCGGGTTCGCTCCGAGTGCATCATTGCCAGCCCTGCTCCGAACATCGAGAATGATGTCGCGCACTTGCTCACCTCGACCGGCAAGCTTGCCGTGGTTTTCCAGCGCGAGTTTGATGCCCGCGTCTCCCGCGATTCGCGACGCTTCCGCCAGACCTTCCACGATCCATTCGCGCGCATCTTCAAACGTGATCAACGTCTCGGCGGGCACGTCACCCGCAAAGACCCGCACCACTCCCGCGCCAAACCGTACGGCCTCTTCGATGCCAAGCCGGATCTTGCCGAGTTCTGCCTTGCGGTCTAGAGGATCGGGTTTCGCGAAGTTCTGGGCGACTGAGAAGACGCCGCACTTCAGACCAGTCTCATCCAGGGCCTTGAGCGCGCGTGCACGGTCTGCCTCTCGCTCCTTGTAGAAGAAGTCCAAGAGTTCGACGCCGTCCGCACCGAGCTTCTTCGCTTCATGGATGAATCCCGGGAGGTCGATTCGATCGGCCTTCCAGGCGTGAACGTAGCTCCACATGCTGATGCCGACGTTCAATGCCCTTGCTGCTCCAGAATGTTCATGATCGGACTGTTAAAGATAGCCATAGCTAAGACTCCAAACGCGCACAGGGCACAGGCGGCGGTCAGACCGAGATTGGGCTTTGCGCCCGGAGTCTTGATCGTCCCCTCGTCGGCGACGAGCGCGTGATAGATGATTCCCAAATAGTAGTAGGCACTGATCGCGGAGTTCACGGCGAGCGTGATTGCCAGCCCCGTGAGCCCCGCCGTCATCAGATCCTGGAAGATGAAGAGTTTGGCGAAGAAGCCGCCCGTCGGCGGGATACCGATGAGCGACGCAACCAAGATGATCAGCACAACTGCAATGAACGGCGCACGTTTCCAAAGCCCGTTCATGTCCGCCAAGCGCGTCCCCTCTTTCCCATCTTTGGCGGCGAGCGAAATGATCGCGAAGGCACCGAGCGTCATCAGCGCGTAGTTAAAGAGGAAAAAGGCGACGGTGCTGAACCCGATGGTTGCGGGCATGTGGGCATGGGCGACAATCGCCGCGAGGATGTACCCTGCGTTTGCGATGCTGGAGTACCCGAGCAGTCGCTTGACGTCCTTCTGCACGACGGCGAGGACGTTACCCACTGTCATGGTCAGGACGGCGATCCAAAAGAGGGCTGGTAGCCACAGATCCTTCATCAGCAGGCAGGCGTCGAGCAAGCGGTAGAGAACCCCAATCGCCGCGATCTTAGAACCTGCAGCCATGAACGCAGTCACATTCGTCGGTGCGCCCTGGTAGACGTCCGGCGTCCACTGGTGGAACGGCACAAAAGCGCTCTTGAAACAAAGCCCCACCAGTAGCAATCCCATGCCGAAGGACAGCAGGTTACGCGTCATCGGTTCGTTCAAGGCCCAAGCCTGGGCGATCCCGCTCAGATGGACGCCACCCGTCGCTCCGTAAACGAATGCCGTTCCGTACAGCAAGAATCCGCTCGCAAACGCGCCGAGCAGGAAGTACTTGAGCGCTGATTCTTCGGACTTCTCTTCGCCCCGGCTGAGTCCCGCGAGCACGTAGAGCGAAATCGACAGGATCTCGAGCCCAATGAAGATCATCAGCAGCGAGTTGGTGCTCACCATGATCATCGCACCGGCCGTGGACCACAGCACAAGCGGATAGAACTCGCCAAAGGCGATTCGCTTCTCCCGCAGATACCCTTCGCTGAAGAGAAGCGCGATGAATCCCACGCCCACGAGCGCAAGTTGCAGAAGCGTTGCAAGCTGATCGCGCACGACCATCCGGGCAAACGTTTCGGTCGGGAAGAGCTGCAACTGCTGGCCCAGCAGCACGGCAGCAACACCCAGCCCCACGAGCGAAACACCCACGATCACGTTATTGTTTTGCTTCGGGCGCAGGGTCTCGATCATGAGGCCGAGTACGCCAGCAACCAACACCGCGATCACGGGGGAGAGTACAAGCCAGTCGATGGTGGGCAGAGCTACGTCAAACATGGTTTAGTGCGTGATCTTTTGCGCGCGCTTGTTCAGCCGGGCAATTTCGTCGTACGAACGGGCGAAGAATAAGTCTGCGTCCACGTGGTCCAGGGCTAGCTTCCCTTTGCACAGAGCACGCGCAGTCGCGAGCGATACCGTCTGGTGGGCCTGATCCCAATTGACAAACTCCGCGGGCAGGTCAGCCACAAAGTCGAGAAAGATCTCCGTCTCACCCATGATGTGGAGCAACCGGACTGAGCCAGCGGGGACCCCATCAAGGAGGGCACGGTCCAATTCTAGAAAGTGGCCTCCGTACTGCATGGGCGTACAGGCTCCGGCGTATGCGCCATCCAGCCGGTAGAAGATGCCGTCCGCGCCGTTCGCCAGGGCTTCGCGGATATCCTCCTCGGCCTCTGCGACATGCTGCGCCAGCACAGCATCACCCTTGGAAGGAGACTCCTCCAGAACGGCGTTGATGTCACACCCGCTGCGAATCGCACGGCCGTACGGGTTGTAGATCTCAACCAATAGCAGCTGATCCGGGTGGGTGGACCGAGCGTGGGCGATCTCTCGGAGTTCGCACGTCACGATATCTGACTGGTGTCCAGGCGAAGCGGACCATACGAGGCTCGCGTGAGGACGCACCGTCCCCCCGCTCAGCACCGTATCCACCCGCTCACGAGCCGTCATGTGCGCGCGGCCACCACTCCTTCTTCACTCGCTTGCTCAGTCTGCTCGGCTTCGGGTTTGAAAACCGGTTGCTGGTCACCCGCGGCGATGATCTCACCTTGGACGGGTGCCTCCGAAGTTCCCGGAGCGACGCGGACAAGGTTGCCCTTGGCGTCGATCTCGTGGCTGGGATTCTCCCAACTCGGACGCTTCCCTTCCGGATTCAGCGCCATCATGCGGGTCGCACCGATGCTTGCCTCCATGGGCTTCAGGAAGGTGTTCGGATGGAGTCCACCCCAGAAAATGAACAGGACAAACGCTCCGCACATCGCGATTTCCCACGGCTTCAGGTCTCGCAGCCTTCGGTTCTCGGGGTTCTCGTTCGGTCCGTAGAACATCCGCATGAACATGACCAGCAAGTACACCGCTGCCAAGATCACGCCCGCTCCTGCGATCACGCTGTAGCCGATGTTAAGTCCAAAACTGCCCGCAAACGCTGCCTGGAATCCGCCCAGCATCGCCATGAATTCTCCGATGAATCCGTTTGTCCCGGGCAAGCCGACGCTGCTGAGCATGACGATTAGGAAGATGGCGGCATAGATGGGCATCTGCGCCTTCAGCCCGCCGAAGTCCTTGAACAAACGGGTGTGGCGTCGCTCATAGATGAGTCCGATGAGCAAGAACAGTGCACCCGTAGAGATACCGTGATTCAGCTGCTGCATCGCTCCGCCCAGCATTCCCGTGTGAGTCAGGGAAAAGATGCCGAGCATCACAAAACCCATGTGCGACACTGACGAGTAGGCGACGAGCTTCTTCACGTCCGGTTGGACAGCAGCCACCAGCGCTCCGTAGATGATGCCGATAACCGCCAGGATCATGATGATCACAACCTGGTTGCGAATTACATCGGGGAAGAGCGGCAGGCAGAACCGCAGGAATCCGTACGTGCCCATTTTCAGCAAAGTGCCCGCCAGGATCACGGATCCTGCGGTCGGCGCTTCCGTGTGGGCATCGGGCAACCACGTATGGAACGGAACCATGGGGCACTTCACCAAGAATGCGATCGCGAAGCTCCAGAAGAGCAGCATCTGCACGGTCGGCGCGGTGCCGCGCCAAAAGTCTCCGGTCGCGATCGCGCCCTGGATGGCCAGCAAGCTGAAGCTCTGCTCGCCCATGGCGCTCTTGTAGATCTGGCTCATGGCGACGATGCCCACGAGCATGAAGATCGAACCCAAGAAAGTGAACAGGAAGAATTTGATTGCGGCGTAAGTCCTGCGTTCGCCACCCCAGATGTTGATCAGGAAGAACATCGGGATCAGCGAGGCTTCGAAGAACACGTAGAAGAGGACCAGGTCCAGCGCAAGGAAAACCCCGAGCATCGTCGTCTCCAGCAGCAGGATGAACGCCATGTACGACTTCACCCGCTTGTCCACGTAGAAGCTGAACCAAACGGAGATGACGCTCAGGAACGTGGTGAGCAGCACAAGCCAGATGCTGATACCGTCCACGCCAAGCGAGTAGGAAACGCCCAGATTTGGCATCCAGGGGATGTTCTCCACCATCTGGAACTTGAATGAGTGGCCGATGTACTTGCTCAGAACGACGAGCGAAACCAGGAACGTGGCGACCGAGGTCCCCAGCGCGGTGTACTGTATCGCGCGCTTGTTCGATTCGGGAACGAAGAACAAGAGCAGCATCCCCACCAGCGGCAGGAACGTCATGAGCGACAAGATCCCAAGACCCGTGGTCGGCATTACCGTCCTCCTCCGTTCTGCGCCATCACCATATACACGATTGAAGCAAGCAAACCGACCACCCCAAGCATCATCATCGCCGCGTACGATCGAACGTAACCGGTCTGGATCTTTCGCACCAGATTCGAGATCGCCCCAACGAGCCATCCGACTCCGTTGACCGCGCCGTCCACACCCTTCACGTCGACCGTCTTCCAGCAGAACTCGGCAATGGCCCCTCCACCGTCCACGGAAGCGTCCACCATCGCCTTGTCATAGTTAAACTGCGCGCCTGCCCAGCGTCGGAACCAGTGCCAGCGAGATTCCTCACGCTCCTTGGCAGGCAGGCCCTTGCGGTAGACAAGCCAGCCGTACAAAATGCCGACGACGCCGGCCCCAATTCCCATGAACATGAGGTAGTCCCCAACCCATCCGTGCGGGTGTCCGGAGACTTGTTCGCTCGCCAAGTACATTGGCCCATCGGGATACAGCCAGTGCTGCAACATATGGCCGTTGTGAAGGACCCAACCGCCTGCCAGCGACAGCACCGCGAGCACGGCCAAAGGAACCCACATCGAGATCGGCACTTCGTGCGGCGTGTGCTCCTTGTCAAGTTCAGGGTGGTGACCATGCTCCTCGTGCAGAGCGGCCAATTCGGCATCAGTGTAGAAGAAGTTGTGGACGTCCTCGCCGTGGTGCGCGTGCTCACCATGGTGCTCGTCGTGAGCGTGATCCGCGTGATCATGCGCGTGGCTCGGGGCAACTGTACGCCACTGCTCGGTGCCACCGAAGAAGGTCAGCATCGACATGCGCGTCATGTACGCCGCTGTGAGCACCGCAACTGCCAGGCAGACCCAACCCGCCATCGCACCGTAGTTGAAGCCATCGATCACGGCCACGTGGTTACCAAACGCTGCACCCAAGATCGCCTCTTTGCTCCAAAACCCAGCGAGACCCGGGACACCCGCGATCGCAAACCAGCCGATGATCATCGTGACCGCGGTGATCTTGATGTACTTAAAGAGGTTGCCGTAACGGCGCATGTCTTGCTCGTGCGACATCGCGTGGATCACCGCGCCCGAACCCAGGAACAACAGCGCCTTGAAGAACGCGTGGGTGATGACATGGAACATGCCGACCCAGTATGCGCCGACACCGCACGCGACGAACATGAAGCCGAGTTGCGAGACGGTTGAGTAGGCGAGAACCTTCTTGATGTCGGTTTGTCCAAACGCCACCAGCGCCGCGAAGAGCGCAGTGAATGCACCGATCACGGTGACAATCGCGCTCGCCATGGGCGAGAGCGCAAAGAACGGGTGCATGCGGTTGAGCAACACCACGCCCGAGGTGACCATGGTTGCGGCGTGGATGAGGGCGGAAACCGGAGTCGGACCAGCCATTGCATCCGGCAGCCACAGGTACAGCGGGAACTGAGCGGACTTGCCCATCGCGCCGACGAAGAGCAACATCGCGGCGGCGCTCGTCCACATGGGGTTCGCCTCGAAAATCTTCAGAACCGCGGGCGAGAGGATGACATCGTAGCTGAAGTACCGACCGTTGACGTCACCCAAGCTTTGGTAACTACCTGCGATCATCGCGACGATGATGAAGAGGCCAAGCGTCAAGCCCCAGTCGCCGATGCGGTTGACAATGAACGCCTTGTTCGCGGCCCGAGCGTTGGCGAAGTCCTTGTACCAAAAGCCGATAAGCAGGTACGAGCAGAGCCCGACGCCTTCCCAGCCGATGAACAACAGCGCCAGGTTATTGCCCAAGACCAAGACGAGCATGCAGGCGATGAATAGGTTTAGATAGGCGAAGAACCGCGGGTAATCCTGCTCTTCGGCCATGTAGCCGGTCGCATACAAATGGATCAACGCGCCGATGCCCGTGATGACCAGGACCATCGTCATTGAGAGCGGGTCGATTCGGAGCTCAAACGGGATGTTCAGGCTCTGAATCTGAATCCAACTAAACAGTTCGGTCACAATCGCGCGGCTGCCCTCGGGTTGGGCCGCCAGACCCATCGTGATGATCACTCCGAGCACGAAAGCGATGGCGATGGGCAGGACTGCGAGAGCACCCACGCCCCGCTTGCCTATCACACCCACAAGTCGCTTGCCCAAAAGGCACTGAATGAGGAAGCCGAGAAGCGGCAACCCGAGCACAAACCAAATCATGGATTCTTGAGCCACCGTCAACCCCTCATCACGCTCATATCGTCAACGTCCACTTCGTTTCTGAGCCGGAAGATGGCCATGATGATCCCCAAGCCCACCGCGACTTCAGCAGCGGCAACCGCCATCACAAAGATCACCATCATCTGGCCGGTCATCCAAGTCTCAGGCCGCTCGCCCACGCCGGGCAACATCGTCGGGGAGTACCGCGCGAAGGCCAGGAATGTGAGGTTCACCGCGTTGAGCATAAGCTCAATGCACATGAAGACAACCACGGGATTCCGGCGAACAATCACCCCGACGCAGCCGGTTGTGAAAAGAAAAAGGCCGAGGCCGATGTACCAACTGAGCGGAACTCCGTTCAACCTAGACTCTCCTCTTGGCCAGCACGATGGACCCGACGATGCCGACTAGCAGCAGGATAGAAATTAGCTCGATAGGATAAGCGTAAGTCGTCCATAGCGTCTTGCCGATCGCTTGCGGCGTACCAAAGGCATCGTTTGCGCGAACCGTCGTGATGGTGTTGAGCGGCAGGACTACTTGGCTGCCAATGAGACCGAGAAGCCCAAGCCCCATCAGGCCCGCCAGCGCAGGCTTGACGTCAAGCTTCTCCTTCATGTCGCCCGCCCCTGCGAGGTTGAGCAGCATGATCACGAAGAGGAATAACACCATGATCGCGCCGGTGTAGACCAGAATCTGGGTGATGCCCAGAAGCTGAGCGCTCAGTCCGAAGTAGATGAGCGCCAGGACGAAGAAGTTGATCACCAGGCAGATAGCGGCACGCACCGGGCTCTTCACGACAACGACGCCGACGGCCATCATCGCCGCCAAGCCTGCCATCCCCAAAAAGACGAGTTGGTTGGGTTCAGGCGGTATCGGCACGTTCATTGACCGCGCTCCCCAGCCGTATCAAGTGTCACCTCAAACATAAGCCTTCTCAATTTGCCCCTGTCGGAGCCGCCTCCACACTTGCCGCCGCCGCGCCCCCGTCTCCGAGTGCGACAGTTCGGCGCTCAAACGACTTACGACCCTCGTTGATCACGTTCAAGAAAGACTTGTAGACCCCAAACAGAGCGGCGAACGTCAGGGCACACGCGGCAATGGCAAGCAGCCAGCCGGACGTCTTCTCAACCAGGATCCAGAGCGCCACGATGATGAAGTTGATGACCGCCACCGGGAGCAATGACTTCCACCCGAGCGACATGAGCTGGTCGTAACGCAACCTCGGAAGCGTAGCGCGCAACCAGATGTAAAACGTAATGCCCGCTGCGCACTTGCCAAGGAACCAGACCGGCGCGAGCCAGTAGTTCAGATTGAACATGAGATCGCTGACCGGACCCAGCATCGCAGCTTTCTGGCTGATCGCCATCCAGTCGATGGGCAGCAGGTTGTAACCACCCAAGAATAGCGTCGCGAAGACTCCGCCGAAGACGAACATCGCCGCGTACTCGCCCATGAAGAACACCGCGAATTTCATCGAGCTGTACTCGGTGTGGTACCCGGCGATGATCTCGTTCTCCGCTTCCGGCAAATCGAACGGCGCACGGTTCGTTTCGGCAACCATGCAGATCAAGAAGATAATGGCGGCCAGGAACCCAAACGGCGTGAAAACAAACCAGTTCTGGATGTAGTCGATCTTGCCCCACAGGTCGCCCTCTTGAGCCTTAACCATGTCACCAAGCCGGAGCGAGCCCGTCGCGATCGCAATCGCCGCGATCGACATGCCCATCGCCAGCTCGTAGCTGATCAACTGTGCCGAAGCGCGCAAGCCACCTAAGAGCGAGTACTTGTTGTTCGATGCGTAGCCCGCGAGTACGACGCCGTACACTCCCAGCGACGAGATCGCGAGCACGTACAGAACGCCGATATCTACGTTGGCAATTGGGGTAAGCAGCGCGTAGAAACCCTCGGTCGGCCCCCATGGCAACGTCGCGCCGATTGCGAACGCTGGGAAGAGAGCGAGTGCGGGGGCGACGAAGTAGATGAGCCGATCAATCGACGCCGGAGTGATGTCTTCTTTCAGGAAGAGCTTCACGCCGTCCGCAATCGGCTGGAGCAGTCCAAACGTCTTCTTGCCGCGCAGCGCCTTGATCGGAAAACCTTGCGGGATGGTGCCGGTGCGGTTCGGGCCAATGCGATCTTGCATCCAGCTGAGGAGTCGTCGCTCCCACCAGATCAGACCGGGCACCAGCATCAAGATTGGGAGGACCAGCAAGAGCACTCGAATGAGCGCAAGCACTGCCGGATGAAGACCCTGTAACCAATCTTGAACCATAAAACCCTCGTTAATGTACCCGCCGAACCCCTCAGTTCACCTCGGCCATATCCGATGTCGTGGTCGGCTTGACGACCCGCTGACCCTCACCTTCGAGCTTGTCGTAGGTCGCATCTTTGAACTCAGGAACGAGCTCTGCGATCTCCGCCATCACCTCGCCAGCATTGAAATACGGACGATGGTTGGTGGTCCTTTGGAGCAGCTCTCCGTACACTCGCCATGCCTGCTTGGCATCGCCGTCATCCTTCAGCACCTGGCGCATGCGCTGGACTCGTCCCTCGATGTTCGTGTAGGTACCGTCTTGCTCGGCGGGTGCCTCCATCGGGAGCACCACGCTCGCGAACTGGGTCGCCTCGCTCATCCGAGTCGACTGCACCACCAAGAACTCGACATTTTCGAGTGCGCGCGTGACCAGGGTTGAATCGGAGTGGAGCGCGAACGGGTCGGCTTCGACCAGCCATAGCGCTTTTAGTCGCATCCGTGCGGCGGCTTCGAGCACAGCGCTCGTCCCAAGTCCACCCTCACCGCTCAGCGGCTTGCCACCGGGAAGAGCATCCGGAACGACTCCCAGCAGGTCGGCACCGTAGTCGTTCGAGCCCAAGGCATAGCAACTGAAATCAGCACCGAACCGCTTCGCGCAAGCTTCCAGCGAGTCCAAGGTCTGTTCCGCGTTTGGAAGATCGAGCAGTGATCGGGAGGTGAGCACCGAAGACGAGCCGTCCAAGATTCCCAGCACGTGTTTGAGGGTGGCCGCCGGCACACCGGTCAGCACCTCGCACCGCTCGGGGTCGATGGTGCCCGCAAGCCCCTGGGCCAACGACAACTCCGTACCCGGGCGGTAGCGGAGCGCGACATCGGCGAACCGATCCATTTCGGTCTCCCGCGAGTGCGCCACCACGATCTTCACGCCAAACTGTGTGCTTGCCTTGCGAACGCGCAGATGAACGATAGGCTGTTCATCCGCAAGCGAAGTGCCGAAGACCAGAATTGCGGACTTGACTTCTAACTCCGCAATGGGAGTCGGGGCAAACTGTGAACGGCGTCGGTCCGCGTTTAGCGCGGTTCGAGTCCAGCGGTAATCCAAGTTGTTCGATTCAAAGCTCTGACGGAACAGCTTCTGGAGCAGGAACAACCCTTCGTTTGAGACGGTGCCCCCCACGAGTGCGCCAACTTTGTTCGCGCCGTGGCGGAAGTTCTGAATAATGAGTTCGTAGGCCTCAGCCCACGTGGCCTGCTCGAACCGCTCACCCCGGCGGATGAGTGGGACCGAGAGTCGATCGTCTGAGTTGTACCAATCGTGGCCAAACTTGCCGCGGTCGCAAGTCCACTCTTCGTTCACCGCGTCATTCGTGCGTCCATTGGCGCGGACGAAGCGACCGTTGCGGTGGTCGATCCAGAGGTTGCACCCGTTACCGCACCCCGTGCAGATCGCTTCCCGCGTCTCAAGGTCCCACGGACGCGCGCGGAATCGGTACTTGGCGGAAGTCAACGCACCGACCGGACAGATCTCGATGACATTGCCACTAAACTTCGAATCGAAGTCGGTCATCTGGTAAGTGCTGGGCTGCATTTGTGCGCCCCGGAATCGGAACGCAAGCTGCGCATCGCCCGAAATCTCTTCCGTGAATCGCACACAACGTCCGCACTGGATACAGCGCTCAAGGTCGAGCGTCACGTACTGACTGAGCGGAAACGCCTTGGGCAGGTGCCGTTTGAGTTCGACGTATCGGCTCGTGGATGGACCGTAAAACAGCGTATTGTTCTGCAGCGGGCACTCGCCACCGCGATCACAAATCGGGCAGTCCAGCGGGTGGTTGATGAGCAAAAATTCTAGCACGCCCTTACGGTCGCGGTGCACGGCTTCCGTATCGGTGTAAACCACCATTCCCTCGCAAGCTGGCAACGTGCAGCCCGCTTGAGGTTTTGGCATTCTGCGAACGCTCCCGTCCGGCTGTTTGAAGCCGACTTCCACCAGGCACATGCGGCACATACCCACCGGCTTCATTCGCGGGTGGTAGCAAAAGATCGGAATCTCGAGTCCCAGTCGCTTCACCGACTCGACGATCAACTCACCTTTCGGGACCTGAATGTCCACGTCGTTGATGGTAAGGTTCACTAGTTCAGGAGATGCAAGCGCTGCCATAGGTGAAGTTCTCGTGTGCTCGCCGAATGTGTACCCTACGACCTAGCGCGGATGCTCGCGGCACAACAAGTTCTCGCACGATCCGCACCGTTGGCCCGTCGATTGCAATACCAAGTAAACATTTCCGTCGTAAGATGAATGCGCGCTCGCGTCCACCGATAACAACCATGAAGCTTTCCCTCGCCTTAGTCGCTGCCCTCACCTGTGCCTGTTTCTGCTTCGCTGAGCCAGACGATACGCTGACCGTTCCCAACAAGATCGCCTCGCGAGTTGGGATTAATCAGGTCGCCCTGCAGTTACGCCCGGGTGCTCAGATCGGCACGCTGGAGCGGCGATACGGGCTCAAGTATCTGAGCCACATGGACTTCGATCCGAGCTTTGTCCTGTTCGAGACCGCCAGCGTCACCGTGGCAGAAGCGATGCCCACAAAGATTGCCCGCGATGGAACGGTCGTCCGGGCCTTCCCCATCGCCCGCGTGAATCTCCAGCCGATGGCCTTCACGCCGAACGACCCTTACTACTTGCCCGTTTCGACCTTTAACGGTCAATGGCACCTGCTGCACAACTCGATCACGCCGATGGACGTGAACGTTGTTCCCGCCTGGGCCAACGATTGGACCGGCAAGGGGGTTGTGCTGGGTATCGTCGACGACTCGATCCAGGGTACCCACCCGGATCTCGCGCCAAACTTCAGCGTTCTCAATAGCTGGGACTTCGCCGATAAAGACTCGGACCCGGCGCCGACGCTGTCGTCCGACCGACACGGCGTCGCGACCTCGGGTGTCGCGGTCGGGCGCGGGGGGAATGGTATTGGAGTTACGGGCGCGGCCCCGTTCGGAACTCTCGCTGGGCTTCGCATCGGCTTCGGTGGTTCGGTGACCGACGCCGATGTTGCCAATGCGGTGGGTTATCGCAGCACGGCCCCGAACCTTGCGATCAAGATCAAGAATCACAGCTATGGCTACACTTCTCCGTTTGTTGATGACTCCCTGAGCGTCACTGCGGTGAACGCATCGGGTGCCAGCGGAACCATCCACTGCTTTTCGGCGGGTAATGCGCGCGGAACATCGGCGCAGGACAGCACCAAGCAACAGATTCTGAATTCGCGCTACACGATCACGGTAGCGGCGATCCGCGCGACCGGCACTGCTGCTTCCTACAGCAGCTACGGAGCGAACGTTTTCTGCACCGCGCCCTCGAACGGCACCTCGAACTTCGGGATCACGACCACCGACCGGCTCGGCACCGGGTTCGGCTACGACGGCTTCGTGGACAACGACTACACCGCAAGCTTTGGCGGAACCTCATCGGCCAGCCCTCTGGTTGCTGGTGTTGCCGCCCTGGTGAAGCAGGTCAATCCGAACCTCGACACCCGCCTTCTGAAGCACCTGATGGTGCGCACTTGCAAGGTCGTCGACGCCTCGACCACCCTCATCGACGGGGGTTGGCGCACCAACTCGGCAGGGTTCAAATTCAACCAAGAGTACGGATTTGGCCGAGTCGATGCGACCGCTCTCACGAACCTGGCCCAGTCTCTGACTGCTCTCACTCCAGCGGACTTCCAGGCAACCGGCACGGTGAACGTGGCGGCGACAATCCCTGACAACAACACCACCACTGGCATCACGCGAACCTTCACCATCACCAAGCCCGGCAAGGTTGAGGACGTCGAGATTGATCTAAACCTAACCCACGGCAACCGCGGGCACCTCCAAGCCTTCTTGACCTCTCCAAGCGGCCTGGTCCTTCGCATGTTCCGCAACTCGTCGGTCGACTCCAACGCGATGGTCCCTTGGAAGTTCCTGATGAACGGCTTCTGGGGCGAAAATGCGGTCGGAACCTGGACAATCACGATCACCGACGGAGCCGCTGGTGTCGTTGGGACGTGGAACAGCTTCGCGGCCCGCGTCAACATCGGTGAGCCACTGCCGACGCGACCGATCTCAGGCAACATCCAACTCCAGAGCTTCCCAGCAGGCCCGACGATGCAGCCGGTGACCTTGGACTTCTACGCTCCCGGCGGGTCCACTCTTCTCGAGTCTCAAGCGGGCCACTTGGACAGTTCGGGCAACTTCACCGTCTACGCGTCGGTCGTCCCGGGCACGTACGACGTCTACGCGCGGGGAGCGCACTGGCTGCAGCGACGGCGCGCAAATGTCGTCGTAAGTGCCGGTGGGGCCACCGGTCTCAACTACACGTTGGAGAACGGAGACATCAACAGCGACAACGAGGTCAGCTTCTTCGATTATCTACGACTCTCGGCCGCGTACGAATCGGACGGTACCAATGCCGATTTCGATAGCAACTGCGATCTGAACGGCGACGGTGGAGCCGACTTCTTCGACTACCTGATTCTCAGCCAGTACTACGACGCCGTCGGTGATTGAAGTTCAAGCGCGTCCCAACCCCGCCGGGGCACGATTGCGTGAGTTCATCACCGCGATCGCGACCAGCGTGATCAGGTACGGCATGGCGTTCCAAGCCTCGCTGGGAATCTTGGCTACGCCCTGGAATTGAAGTTGCGCCGCATCGATCAGGCCGAAGGTGATGCAGGCGATCAGCACCGGGATCGGACGCCATCCGCCGAGGATTAACGCCGCCAAAGCGATGAAACCCTTGCCCGCGGTCATGTTGTCGGTGAACCCCCCCGCGTTGGTCACGATCAGTGCGCCACTCAGTCCGCAGAACACTCCGGTCGCGACGAGCGAGGTGTACCGAATGCTCACGGGATTCAGCCCGACCTGACGTGATTTGTCCGGGTCGTTGCCGACCGCCAGCAGCCGCAATCCACCCTTGAACCGCGCGATGTAGATTGCGAGGCTCACGGCGATGGTGATCGCCACCGCCTCATAGAAGTTGGCGGGAAGCGAGGGGAAACCGCTCCGCGCGGAGCTGTCGGCGAGCTTGCCGTACATGAACTTAGTGCCACCGACAGCGATGAGGTTGATCGCCATGCCGCTGATGATGTGGTCCAGCCGGTACGCCTGAGTCAGCAGGCCGTGTAGCATCGAAAGGGCCACTGCCGTCAAGATGCCCGCCCCGAGTCCGATCCACGCGTTGCCCGTCTTGGCGGCGATGATGGCGACCACGCACGAAGCTCCGAGCATCTTGCCTTCCAGCCCGATGTTCATCACCCCCGAGCGTTCGCTCGTCAAGCCGCCCATCGCCGCGAGAATCAAGATGGCGGCGAGGACCGCGGTATTGGTCATGAACGAAGCGAGATCGAAACTACCCACGGTTCACCTCTCGGTAGCGATAGGCGGCAAAGACGATGATTAAGAGCCCGAGCAGCAGCCCGCTCACGCCCTTGGGAATCCCCATGAGAGAGAGCTGAGTTCCCCCGCTTGCCAGCACGCCAAACCCCAGCGCGGCCGGGATCAGGCCAAACGGCGAGCTCCCCGAGAGGAGCGCGACGCCGAGACCGTCAAACCCGTACCCCGGCGAAAAGTTGGGATAGAACCTGCCTTCGTACGCGAGCACCATCGAAGCTCCCGCAAACCCTGCGATCGCTCCGGAAACGACCATAGACCTCAGCCGGATCTTGTCCACCGAGATCCCAGCGAACGCAGCAGCAGTGGCATTCGCGCCTGACGCCCGCAGTTCATAACCCGCGACGGATCGCTTGAACCAGATCGCGAAGCCGATCACGAGCAGCAGCGCAAGAACTAGCGTCGTGTTGAGTTTGAAAGGCTCAACGAGAATGTTTGGGATCATGACTCCCGGGCTCACATTCGCGGTGGTCTGGCTCTCGGTGTCCAGGCTCCGCAACGGACCCACCACCAAGTACTGCGTAAGGAACAGGGCGATGTTGTTGAGCATGATCGTGGAGATCACCTCATGCCCGCCACGGAAGACCCGAATCAGACCGGCGGGAAGCGCCCAAAGCGCACCCGCGGCCATTGCGCCGAGAACCGCCAGCACCATGCCCACCGGCGTCGGAATCTTGAGCGCGATGGCTACCGCCGTACACGCGCCGACCAGCAACTGCCCTTCCACGCCGATGTTGAAGAGACCGGCCTGGAGCGCGATAAACACCGCGACTCCCGCAATGAGCAGCGGGGTGGTTTCCTTGAGCGTCCGCGAAATCGCCGTCGGCGAGCCGAAGCTCCCCTTCATCAGGGCGGAAAATGCGTCGGCAGGGACGACCCCGGCAAGCATGAGCGCGCCGATGAGCACCGCAAAGCACCCGAGCGCCAAGGCGATAAGCTTCCCGCTCAATCCACCACCATCCAGCGACCGATCTCCGCGCGGTCCAGCGATTTCTCAGGCGGCATGACGGTCAGCCGTCCACGGTTCACCGCCATCACGCGGTCGCAATGCTCCAGTAGTTCATCCAAGTCAAAGCTCACCACGAGCGCCGCTGCCCCCTTTTCGCACTCCGCCCGGATCGCCGCGTACACCTCTTGCGTACCGGCAATATCCAACCCACGGGTCGGCTGAAACGCCAAGATCAGCTTCGGTTCAAACGAGAGTGCCCGCGCGGCGACTACCCGCTGCTGATTCCCTCCGCTCAGGCTTTGCATGGTACTTGCCGGCGAGTCGCACTTAGTCTTGAATCGCGCGATCGTCGCTTCGGCGAACTTGGTCATTGCCCCTCGATCCAGCGCTTTGCCTTTCGTCAGCGTTTCGCGCCGCTGGTAGCTGAGCACGCTGTTCTCGATCAGGCTCCAAGATTCCATCACGGCCTCTTCGTGCCGATCTTCTGCGATCAGCCGCACCCCCGCCTCCAGTCGCTCGCGCACGCTCCAACCGGATATCTCGGTACCACCCAACCGAACGCTTCCTCGCACTCCGGTGCCCATGCCCATCAGCGCATGGAAGAGCTCCCGCTGGCCGCTTCCGTCCACTCCCGCCAAGCCGACCATCTCTCCTGCTTGGAGTTGGAAGTTCGCCTCGCGCAGTGCCTCGTCCCCTCGATGCCCGAGCGCCGTCAGGCCCTGGATCTCAAGCACCGCAGCGCTGTCACCCTTCGAGCGCGCGGTCGGTGGCTCGGAGAGGGCGCGACCCACGATCAACTCAGCCAACTCGCTTGCATTCGTATCGGCGACCGATCGATCTGCGACGTTCTTGCCGCCGCGTAGTACGGTGATGGAGTCGCAGTGCTCCAGGACCTCGTTCAGACGGTGCGTCACGACGATGGCAGTTTTTCCTGCCTTCACCAGCTCCTTCAAATTCGCGTAGAGCTCCTCGGCATCACTCGGCGAAAGCATCGCCGTCGGTTCGTCAAGGATCATGATTTCCGCGCGTCGCCACAAGAGCTTAAGGATCTCTAGCTTCTGCGCTCGTGCCGGGCTGAGGGTACGCGCCTCGGCGTCCCAGTCGAATTCCATGCCCATCTCCGCGGCCAAACCGACGGCCCGTTCACGCGCATGATTCAGCGGCAAGATCGTGCCCGGTTCAGCGCCAAGCATCAAATTCTGCAACGCAGTGAGTTCGGGGATAATGCTGTAGTGCTGGCTGACCATCCCGATGCCGCGTTCGAATCCCTGCTGCGCCGAATGGATCTGCAACGGGCTGCCATGGAGCGACATGTCGCCTGCCTCAGACCGCAGTGAACCCTGCAACACCTTCATCAACGTCGTCTTGCCCGCGCCGTTCTCGCCGACGATCGCGTGAATGGTTTGCGGCTTCACCGCGATGGAGACGTTGTCGAGCGCTACCAACCGCCCAAAGCGCTTGGTGATTCCCCGCATCTCGACGGCGTTCACGGCATCACTCATGGTCATGTGTCAATGCGAGCATTTTCTCATACAACAGCGCGGTTGTTTTGTCTCCTGCCCCTTCGGTCTGCAACATACCCAGCAGTTGCTGCACCAGGCGGGTTCCGGGGACCGCCGCGTGCGACTCCTCCGCCGCTTCAATGGCATAGACCAAATCCTTCAACTGGTTATCGATGCTGAATCCAGGGCTCCAGTCGCCCGCGAGAATCTTCGCGCCGTAGTGCTCAAACGCCCAGCTGCCAGCTGCCCCGCCGCTGAGCATCTCCCTCGTCTGCACCACGTCCAGCCCAACCTTCTTGGCAAAACTAAGTGATTCGCAAAGGGCAAGGAGTGAGCCGGCCACCGCGATCTGGTTCGCCGCTTTCATCATCTGGCCCGCGCCCTTGGAACCGACACGTTCCGACCGCTTGGCATACGCCGACAGGATCGGTTTCACCTGATCAATTGATGCCTCGTCGCCGCCGCAGAAGATCGTGAGCGTCCCCACCTTCGCCCCCATCGATCCGCCCGTGATCGGCGCATCCACGAACCGGATCGCTCGATCGCCCAGCCAGTCGTGCAGTTCGATCGCGCCCGAAGGGGAGATTGTGGAGTGGTCCACGATGAGCGTATCGCGGCACATCGTGCCCGCGAGATCGTGGCACACGGCACGCACATCGTCCGTGCCGCGGATGCAGAGGAAAACGACGTCGGCCCAACTGCCCAGGCTGTCTAGATTCGGCGCCCGGTGCGAATCCAACTCGGGTGCTCGACCAGGGGTTCGGTTCCAGACTTGGACGGTCCTTCCGGCCTTGATGAGGTGCCCGGCCATCGGTGCACCCATGACCCCCAATCCGACGAACCCGATGTTCACCCCTGCATTATGGCTGGGAGAGCGCCGGGCGAATGTGTCATAAATCCGATGTGAGAACCAGGCACTTGTGGATCCTGCCGCTGATGCTGGCCAGCTGCGCATGCAACCGCGCACCGGACAAGACCGACTTTCGCGCCGATGGCGAGTTTCTGACCCAGTTCGGCCCCGCGCTGGCCAAGGTCCACGAGCAAATCAAGGCGTACCGAACTCGCAATGGCGCATGGCCCAAGTCGGCGTCGGACATCGGTGAGGTTGTTCTCAAATCGACAGACGCCAAGCGCTCCAGCATCATCCTCGCAGACCAATACACCGCCCGAATCGTCAAGAGCACGGACGCGCAAGCGACGTACGACGTGATGTTGCTCGGTAAATCTGAGACGCTCGAAGTCAGCGTCGGACCCTAACGATGGGCATGCGCATCGAACCCAGCGGACCCGACCTATGGATCGTTCGCCAGTTCGATGCACCTGCAGCCGCATTGGCCGCGTGGTTCGAATCGCAAGCGATTCCAGGCATTTTGGAAGTCACCAGCAGCTATGAGACTCTCGGCATTTGGACGACTTCTGAGTTTGACTCCGAGTCCGCGCTGGCGAGCCTCAACTCGGCTCCGGAAGATCTCAAAGTCAAAGGCAAGCACCACCGCGTCGCCATTTGTTACGAGATGGGTCCCGACCTTGAATCGGTCCTCCGCGCACTGGGTATCGACCGTACCGCTCTCATCGAATCGCATACCACGACTCTGTTCCGGTGCGCAGCGGTAGGGTTCTCACCTGGTTTTGCCTATCTCGGAAGCGTTGCGCCCGAGCTCTCAGGTCTGCCTCGACGCTCGACGCCTCGCACCCGGGTCGAGCCGGGCAGCGTGGGCATCGTCGGTCACCAGTGTGCGGTCTATCCGAGCGCGACGCCAGGCGGCTGGAACCTCATCGGCCGCACGCCGCTACTCATGGCCGACGTCGAAGGCGAGTTCTTCCCCATCCGCGCAGGCGACACCGTGCAGTTCATTCAAATCCCGGAGTCGGACTTCGATCGCTGGGCGGGCGCACGGCTGGGTGAGTTCTGATGCCGTGCATCGACCTGGCAGCCGACATCGGCGAGGGGTTCGCATGGGATTCTGACCTCCTCGAGTTCATCACGACCGCCCACGTCTGCTGCGGTGCACATGCCGGGTCACCCGAACTGGCCGCGTCGCTCTCCGCCCAGTGCCGTGAGCAGGGGATTCGGATCTCGCTCCATATCGGCTATCCCGACCGCGAGTCGATGGGGCGTCGGTCGGCCAGTGCCGCTGAGTTTGAAGAGTGGAGCAAGGTGCTTGAGGACCAGTTCGCAATGACCGCACTCCAGCCTGCCGCGATCAAATTCCACGGAGCGCTCTACCACGACTCGGGGCACCGCCCTGAGTTCACGCAGGCACTGATCGATTGGCTCAGCACGCTCGGACGACCCCTGATAGGCGATCCGCTCTCGCTGCATCCGCAACTGGCCGCCAAGGCGGGGATCCCTTTCATCTCCGAAGGGTTCGCCGACCGGGGACTGGACCCAGCTGGAAGGCTCTTGGCGCGGGGTAACCCCGGCGCGCTGATTGAGTCCGCCGACGAAGCCGCTGTCCAAGCGCTGCGTGTTGCGCCGAAAGTTCAAAGCCTGTGTCTCCACGGCGACGTCGCGGGCTGCGTGGCTCGGGCGGCAAGTGTTCGCCATGCGCTAGAGAGCGCAGGCTACGAGGTCACCAATGCTTGAGCTTACAGAGCTTGCGGGTTTTGCCAGCATTCAGGGACGCCCGCGCTTTGGCCGTCTCAAATTTGGCATTCCGCTTGGCGGCGCATTCGATCAGACGAGCATGACGCAGGCAAACCGGATTGTCGGCAACGACCTCGACGCACCCATCCTTGAACTCGCACTCTCAGGCGCGACGTTCACCGCGCACACGGATGTCCTACTTGGCTTTGCAGGCGCGCCCGTGCCCATGTTCATCAGTACGCGCAGCCCGCGACCCAATGAGCCAGTCTGGCTACGCGCGGGCGAGTCACTCGCATTCAAACCGCCAAGCCTGGGCGTCCTGACCGTGATCGCAATTCGGGGCGGATTCGCCGACCCCCCACTCGTCACGACACCGGTCCGGGCGGGGGCGCTGCTGGAACCGGGAGGACAGACCAGCGGCGAGCCCGTGGCACTGCGAGCCCCCGCCCTCTCGATGACCAATATACCGATCGAGATGATGCTCGGTCCGCACTCAGGCTCATTCAGCGTCGCCAACCTTTTCCAGCAGCGGTTCGCTGTCACGCCCAACATCAATCGCCAAGGGCTTCGTTTGCAGGGGTTCCCGCTGCCGGGCGGCTGCGAGATCGTCAGCGAGCCTTGCTGCCCGGGCACCGTGCAGGTGACTCCGAACGGGCAGTTGATCGTTCTGGGACCGGACGGCCCGACCGTCGGAGGTTATCCGAAAGTGGGAATCCTCACCCGCGAGGGTCTGGATCGGCTTGCGCAGCTGCGACCCGGCGAACGGGCGGCATTCAAGCTCGCCCGCTAGACTTTGCCGAAGACGAGTGTGGCGTTGTGGCCACCGAACCCAAACGAGTTGGTCATCGTCGTGTTGACTTCGCCGTGCCTTGCCGCATTCGGGATGCAGTCGAGCGGGCATTCCTCGTCGGGGAATTCGTAGTTGATGGTCGGAGGCATGACTCCGTCGCGCATCGCCAGCAGACAGACCACCGATTCGATCGCGCCCGCGGCCCCGAGCGTGTGCCCGATCATGGACTTCGTACTGCTCATCTGCGGAGTCTTGTCGATCCCACCGAAGACGACCTGCATGGCATGGCTCTCGGCCTTGTCGTTCAGCGGCGTGCTCGTGCCGTGGGCATTGATGTAGTCAATCTTGCGATCTCCCAAGTCCTTCATCGCCATCGCCATGGAGCGGCGTGCACCGTCGTGGTCGGGAAGCGGCTGCGTGATGTGATAACCATCACCGCTCAGGCCGTAGCCGAGCACTTCGCCGTAGATGTTCGCACCGCGCGCAACGGCGTGGTCGTAATCCTCCAGGATCACCACCGCCGACCCCTCGCCAATGATGAACCCGTCCCGTTCCTTGTCGAACGGTCTTGAGGCTCGCTTGGGATCGTCGTTGCGCGAAGTCATCGCCCGAATGGCGCAGAAGCCTGACATTCCGATCTCGTTGATCGGCGCTTCGGCTCCACCCGCAACCATCGCCACCGCATCGCCTCGCTTCACCATGTGGTAGGCGTCACCGATCGAATTTGCTCCGGTCGCACATGCCGTAACCACGCAGGTGTTCGGCCCGCGCAAGCCATGGACGATGCTCACCATACCGCTCGCCATGTCGGGAATCATCCACGGCACGAGGAACGGGGAGACCTTGCTCGGGCCAAACTCGATCTGCTTGCGAAACTGTTCAGCTAGGAATGTCAGACCGCCGATGCCCGAGCCGACTAGCACGCCGATGTGGTCTCGATTGGATTCATCCACCTTCAATCCGCTGTCGGCAAGCGCCTGGGAGGCACTCGCGACGGCAAAGGCGATGAAGCGGTCGACCCGCTTTGCGTCCTTCTTGTCCATCCAGTCCGCCGCATCGAAGCCGTGTACTTCGGCTCCGACGCGCGTGGCGAATTCGGAAACATCCATGTTCTGGATCAGGTCAATGCCCGATTCACCAGCGATCATTCGCGGCCAAAACGTGTCAATTCCGACGCCGAGCGGAGTGACGGCTCCCACGCCGGTCACGACCACTCGACCTGAAGGACGGAAGTCCATAGATTTTTTGATGGGGCTTAGGAAGCGTGGGCGGTGATGTAGTTCACCGCGTCACCGACGGTCTTGAGGTTGGTGACGTCCTCGTCGGGGATGTCGATCCCGAACTCCTCTTCAAATGCCATTACGAGTTCGACGACGTCAAGCGAATCTGCGCCGAGGTCCTCTTGGAAGTTGGCGGTCTCGCTGACTTCTTCGTCCTTGACGTTCAGTTCCTCGACCACAACTTTCTTTACACGCTCAAAAGTATCGTTTGCCATGAGTCTAATCTGTTCCTTTGGTCTCTCAGACCGCAGAGGATTGTACCGCCATTCTTACGTGCATACGGAGAATTCCGTTACACCGTGGCAACCGCGAGAGGCGACAATGGGGTCCTTTGCCGAACCTCGGCACCCTCCCGGACGATCTCGTGGTACAGCGAATCTCGCTCGATCGGGATGCGCCCGGCCTCGGTGATCATCCTCACCATGTTCTCGTAAGTCAGCGACTGACTCTTGTTTCCGAATTCCCCATCCTTGTAGGTGATCTCGTACTCTTGGACCAGGCCGTCGGTGTCGTCCGCGCCATACCACAGCGCTGCCTGTGTCACCGGAACGGTGTTCATGATCCAGAAGCTCTTGATGTGGGCAAAATTGTCGAGCATCAGCCGACAGACCGCGATGTTGCGCAGGTCCGTGTCGGCGGTGAGGGGGTCGATGTGGTCGAGTTCCGTCCCCTCGGGGTGGAAGCTCAGTGGCGTCATGGTCAAGAAGTGGCCGGTCTCTTCTTGGAGTTCGCGGAGTTGAATGAGGTGGTCGATACGCTCCTCGTCGGTCTCAATGTGGCCGTACAGCATCGTCGCATACTGCTTGAGCCCCAGCTTGGCAGCTGCACGGGCCACGTCCTTCCACTCATCACCGTTTAGCTTCTTTCCGAAAAGCTCCGCATGCACGCGCTCGCTCAGGATCTCAATCCCGCCGCCGGGCAGCGAGTCCAGCCCCGCGTCCATCAGGTCGCGTAGTGCCTGCTCGACCGATACCTTGCCCATCTGAGCAATCTGCACTATCTCCACGGCAGTAAACGCCTTCACGTGGACGCCCGGTCGTGCTTCCTTGACCGTCCGGATCAGATCCATGTAGTATTCGTACTTCAGTCGCGGGTTAATGCCACCGACCATGTGGATCTCGGAGATGGGGATGTCCAGGTGCCAGCCGATGCGGCGTCGCACCTCGTCCATGTCCATCTCGTACGGGGCCGGGCCGCCCTTTTTGGCATAGAACGAGCAGAACTTACAGAACTTGTTGCAGATGTTCGTGTAGTTGATGTGCTGGTTGCGGACGTAGTACGTGTTCGCCCCGTGCAAGCGCTCACGCACGATGTTTGCCAGGTAGCCCACTCCCGTGAGATTCTGGGTTGTACAGAGTAACAGGCCGTCCTCGCGGGACAATCGCTTGCCAGCGTCCACCTTGGCGTAGATGCCCATCAGTTCGGGGCCGAGAATGCGCTCGGGGTTCATTAACTCAATTCTACCGCTCCAACTTTCAGGAATTCCTGAAAGTTGCGAATTGCCCGCCCAGATAGGAAAAGCCCCCTCGCCAACATGCCGAAGAGGGGGCATAGATTGAACCTCAGCGATTCTTAGTCGTCGCCTTGGGTTTCGTACTGGTCGCTCAGGATCAGATAGTCGAAGAAGTCGATCGTGCCATCTTCGTTGAAGTCTGCACCCTGGTTGGTCACGTAGATCGGATCCGGGGACTCGGTCTCGTATCCGGCGTTGAGCACCAGATAGTCGAAGAAGTCCGCAAAGTTATCGTTGGTCGCGTCGCCATTTCGGAGCGTGACTGCCGAGACCGTCGCGCCTGCACCGGTGATGCTGACTCCCGGAACCACCTTGCGTAGGAAGTGGGATCCCTTGATCGCCACGTCGTACGAACCCGTGTTGGTCGTTTCGAAGCTGTAGTTGCCGTTCACGTCGAGGGTGACCAACTTCGATTCGATGACCGTGAGCGTCGAAGGAGTTCGCAGATCCACCGTGACCTGCTTGCCGGTCATCGGCACGGAAAGCGCGTCAAGCGTAACCTTGCCCGAAACCGTCGACGGCAGCACGTTGTAGCCGTATCGGAATCGGCCCGAGGTGCTCTGTCCGATCGCCAGGTTGTGGTTGTACTGGATGCCTGCGGCCCAGTTGTTGCTCGACCCACCGGTCATTGCGCCGCTTAAAGTATCGCTTGCACTGTCGGTGAGCTTGGTGCGGACGGGAGGCGTGACACCCGAGGAGATCTCGCCCGCAGCAATCAGGTTGCTTCCGGTCACGTCGAAGTAGACCGTCGGAGAGTTGGCCACCGACGGGCTCGACCAAGAAACGCGAAGGTTGTTCTGGCCGATACCGCCGGAAACCACCGAGCACGTGTCGTCGCTGTTGCCGCCGATGCCGCTGATCGTCGAGTACATGTCGGCCAATGCGTAGGTCGAGAACGATTGAGCGCTGGTGCTGATGTTCTTGACCGTCCAGTCACACTGCAAATAGGCCTTCGAGAGGCCAGGGTTCGTGTTGTCGACCGAGACCGGAACGAGCTTGAACACCAAGGTCGTCTCAAGGATCTTGTTACCAAATCCCGGATCTCGCTGGCTTACCACGATCGTGCGGGTCACATTTGCGCCCACCTGGGTGGTCTCTTCCGATTCGAGCGTGCTGAACGTGGAACCGTTGACCGGCAGTTCAGCGCCGCCGCCCTTCTTCCACTGGAACCATGCCTTCTCGAAGCAGTTCCAGTTCTCAAGGGAGATGAAACCGTCGTTGGTCGCATTGAAAGTTTGGATTCCCTGCGAACCGCCAGTACCGGTGACAACACGGTTGCACCACTTGTACGGACCGGGAGCGGCCGAATCGTAGAACAGGAGGTCGGCGTTTGCAGCAAATGCACTGCCGAGCAAAACGATAGAGAGAGCAAGTTTAGTATTTCGGATCATCGTCACTTCACCTTTGATAGCAGACTTTCGGGCCCCTACAGAGCCCTTGCAGGATTGAAAACCGATAAATTTTACCCAGTAAGTTGTACTCAAGACAAGGATGTTGTGGCACCAACTGGGTGGTGCCTCAACATCCCATGCCGAGTTAATTGGAGCGGCGGCGGCGTGCAGCCACGGCGAGCACACCCAGTCCGAGAGCGGCCATAGTTGCTGGCTCAGGCACAGCTTCGTACTTGACCACGATCTGGCCGCAGCGGAAGTCGTTCGAGCGCAAAGTACCAATGTTGAAATGGTACGCACCAGCAACATCACCCGTCTCCGACGCAACGTTCGTCAGGTTCGTCAGCAGGGACGAATCACCCAGCAGCTTGTTGAACGTCGCATCGTTCTTGGTGGCTTCGTACGAAGTGATCGGCAGACCGTAGGAGTCCATGGTGATCTTCGTCGAGTTCGGCAGGTTCGTGTTGAACACGTATCGGCCGTTGTTGTACGTGATCGAATCGTTCGAGCCGCCCAGGTCACCGAGGATGAACACGTTCAGCGAGTGATCCTCCGCCGACACATTCTTGACCTTCCAATCAAGGGTCATGGTCGCCGAGTTCACGCTGGTCGCCGTCAGGTTGTAGGTCAGAGTCCACTCGAACTTGTTGGCGTTGTTCGCGCCATCCCACTCGCGGTAAGTCATGGTCGCCGAAGAGGCTCCCACCGTCGCTGCAACCTGGTTGGACAGAGCGTACTCGCGTCCGCCACCGTCACCGTTGTAGTAGAACCAAAGTCGCTTGAGGGCGTCCTTGGCAACGTTCAGGCCTGTTCCGGGGTTGAAATAGCCAGCGCCATTCGTGCTGCTGGTGGTCGTTCGACCGATCGCGCCGGGGTTGCCGATCGAGTTCGAGAAAATGTGGTTGTAGACCCAGTTGGGGCTCGTGGTCGAAAGCGTCATGTTGCTGACCTGAGCTTGGGCGCCGACAGCACCAAGCACCAGGATGGTCAGTCCGAGATATCTCTTCATCCAGTTGTCCTCTCCAAATAAAAGTTTGAAATGCGCAACATGCGCATATCACCCACATGATAACCGCCCCACTCCCGAAATAGGAGTGGGGCGGGCCATCATCCAGCAGTTTTGCTGGGGATTTGTTTACTTCTTGCGCTTGCGAGCAAGAAGTGCGACCAAACCGAGTCCGATCGCGGCGACCGAGGCGGGCTCGGGAACCGTGTTGTAGCCAAGCCATACGACACCGTTCGTGCTTGCGCCAGCGGCCAGGTTCAGGTCGTACTGGTAGGCCAGCGCGCCGTTGCCCGTAACCGGGGTTGCCAAGTTGTTCAGCAGGGCAGCGGATGCCGTCGTGTCCGTGAACTTGGTTCGGGTTGCCGGGGTCGCGCCGACGCTGTACTCACCGTTGGCGACCAGGTTCGAAGCGCTCCACGCCGTCACGTAGATCGTCGGGATCGTCGAACTCGATGCGTTCGTGCTGCTGATCTTAGTGCGAACGGTCGACTGACCGACGCCGCCGAGCACCGTCTCATACTTGTCGTCCCCGTTGCCCGACGAACCGTTGATCGTCGACATGAGGTCGCCCATGTAGTAGAAGCTGAACGCCTGCGCTGAAGTACTGATATTCCGAATAGACCACTCGTACTTCAGTTGAGCCTTCGAAGCTCCTACATCAGTGTTGTTGATGACGCCAGGAATCAACGTCGACTTGATCGTGAACTGCAGGATCTGCGAGCCAGTGCCGGTGTCCTTCTGGTTAACCACCAGCGTTCGCGACACATTTGCACCCACCACTCCGGTGTCTTCGCTGATGAAAATTGAGTTCGAACTGGTGGTCGTGTTCAGCGCAAACTCGGTGCTGGTGCCCTTCTTCCAGTAGAACCAGCTACGCTCGATCGGATTGGTCGACGGCGTACTCTCGGCCGAGTTAAAACCGTCGTTCGTCGGGTTCAAGTGTCCACCACCCATCGTGCCATTGGCGGCCGAGCCTGAACCAACCTTGGCCGACCACTTGAACGGACCAGTGGCAGCACTGTCATACATGGACATGTCCGCTTGAGCGGCCACAACCGAACCGAGCAGAGCAAACGAAAACGCAAGCTTCGTACTATTTTTCATTGAGTATCACCTTTCAAGAAATCTGGGCCGCATATCCGGAGTTACAATCTCCATCCCCAAAGCGCGATCCACAGCACTATCGTTATCAGAGACTCAATCGGTGACAAGTAATTTTACTAGATGATCCACAGGATGCGCATATTTAGCCTCAGTGCGAGGTGCGCTCTCGACAAGTTATTTGTCCCATAGATTGACTGAACTGAGTGCACCACTCCGCGTCCATGCCTGAGACGGTTCGCGGGGGTGCCTGTTCAGCTCCGACGTACTCTTTGGGTGGCACCTAAGGCGTCGCGCGTAATGTGGCACCCTCGCGGCCCGGCATAATGCGGGTATGAGCGTCTTGCAGGAGCATCTGCACGCGTATCTAGCGCATCTCGCGGCATCCAAGTCCGTGCATACCGTTCGGAGCTATGCAGCCGACCTGCGCCCCCTCTGCGAGTCTGCCGAATCGCCCGAGCTGCTCACCCCCGAACTCCTGCGAAGATTCTTCCGAGACCACGCCAAGCACCCGGCCACTCGCGCACGCAAGCTCTGTGCGGTCCGCTCATTCTGCAAGTACCTGCGCCGCGTCAGGGTCCTCGAAACTGACCCGACGCTGACGCTGGAGTCACCCATCCACCGGAAACGGTTGCCCAAAGCCCTCAACCAAACCCAGATGGGTGAGATGCTCGATCAGAACAACCCGGGCAAGACGCCGCTGCGCGACCAGGCGATTCTCGAGCTGATGTATTCGGCAGGACTGCGGGCCAACGAGACCGTCGGGGTCAATTGGAGCGATTTGAACTTTCAAGACAACACGCTGCTGGTGCGCGGAAAGGGCAACAAGCAACGGGTCGTCATCTTCTCGGAGACCGCTGCGCGCACGATTCGCGAGTACATCGCGGCTGGC
Source organism: Chthonomonas sp. (assembly GCA_016788115.1). NCBI lineage: Bacteria > Bacillati > Armatimonadota > Chthonomonadia > Chthonomonadales > Chthonomonadaceae > Chthonomonas > Chthonomonas sp. The sequence goes on from JAEURR010000006.1 coordinate 474,351, forward strand.
CCCGCTCGGAACGGCGATGCGCTCTTCATCAATCCAAAAGGAGGACGCCTTAGCACCCGCACGGTGCAGAACATCGTCCACCGGTGGGCGGCCAATGCCGGACTCCCGCCGACCACCACTCCGCACACGTTGCGACACAGCTTCGCAACTCACCTACTGGATGGCGGAGCGGATCTCAAGTCGGTGCAGCAACTCCTTGGCCACGAGAGCCTCGCCACGACCCAGGTGTACACGCACATTAGCGTCGAGCGATTGCGGGATGCGGTGCGGACGGCGCACCCAAAGGCCAAGACCGGCACTACATGATCTGAACGTCGTTCGGGCCCTTCTGCACTTCGCCGATGATCGCCGCATTCTCGCCCTCTTGGGACAGCCGCTGCACGACCGATGGCGCAACCTCGCGGCTGCAGATGAGCACCATGCCGACGCCCATGTTGAAGACCCGGTACATCTCGGCTGTCTCGATGTTCCCTGCTTCCTGGATCATCTGGAAGATTGGCAACGGCGTCCAACTTCGGCGGTCGATGATGACTCGGCAGTCGGTCGGCAGAATCCGCGGGATGTTGTCGTAGAACCCACCGCCAGTGACATGCGCCGCCGCGTACACCTCAGGCACCTCACTGAGGATGGGATAGACCGCGTTGAAGTAACACCGATGCGGGCGAAGAAGCTCCTCCCCGACCGTCGTGCCCAGACCCGCAATCTCGTCCCGGGCACTGATGCCAGCCGAATCGAACAGCGCGCGGCGGGCCAGCGAGTACCCGTTCGTGTGCAACCCGCTTGAAGCGATCCCGACGACCGCATCTCCCGCTTGCATCTTGGCCCGCGGCAACTTCTTTTCGTAGTCCACCACGCCGACGATTGAGCCGACGATGTCGATCTCGTCATCTACGTACACGCCAGGCAACTCGGCCGTCTCGCCTCCAATGAGCGCGCATCCGACTGCCGAGCACGCGTCTGCTGCCGATCGGAGCACATCGCCAAACTGCTCGGCGTTTAGGTGCGAACACCCAAAGTAGTCAAGGAAAAAGAGAGGCCGTGCACCCTGGCAGAGGATGTCGTTCACGCAGTGATTGACGATGTCCGCACCGAGGCCATCAAATTTGCCGAGCATCGCTGCGACCTTTGTCTTGGTCCCCACGCCGTCGATGCTGCTCACGAGCACCGGGCGCGCCATGTCGGAGAAGTCGGGTTGGAAGAGTGCGCCGAATCCGCCGATGCCGCCGATCACCGAGTCGTTGTGAGTCTTGCGGAGCGTTTCGGAAACCGACCGAAGCACGACTGCTGCGCCATCGATATTTACCCCGGCATCCTGGTACGTCAACGATTGATCGGCCATCGTCTGGTGAGCGTACCAGGATTGGGTCGGGGTATCCTCAGCGGGTCCGAGCCAGTAGCTCAGTCGGTAGAGCAACGCCCTTTTAAGGCGTGGGTCCTGGGTTCGAGTCCCAGCTGGCTCACATTCTCATTCATTGCGCGCCCATGCGCATGCACCGCTTACAAGTCGTCATAATCCGATAAACCTATGAGCATCGTCCTCTTGGATGCCAACGACATGAAGCGAACCCTGGGCCGATTGGCTCATGAAATCCTTGAGGCGCACGGCGGTGCCCAAGATCTGGTCGTCGTCGGCGTCATGAAGCGCGGCTACCCGGTCGCCAAGCGGCTCGCCTTTGTCATGACCACCGTCGAAGGGCGCACCATCCCGTGTGGCAAGCTCGACACCTCGCGCTACCGAGACGACATTCGCCCCGGCGAGACCGAAGACCTTAGCGAGATCCCATTCGAAGTCACGAACAAAGACGTGATTCTGGTGGACGAGGTCATCTTCACCGGTCGCACGATCCGCGCCGCCATGGACGCACTGCTCAAATTTGGCCGCCCCCGCACCATTCAACTTGCCGTCCTCGTAGACCGCGGCTATCGAGAATTTCCGATCCAGCCCGACTACTGCGGGCGGGAGATCGAGTCCGACCGCGGGGACCACGTCATCGTCAAAGTCCACGAGTTTGACGGCGAAGACGCGGTGGTCCTGGAGTCGGCCACCATCGCCGAGGAGTCGCACGCATGAGCACCCGCCACCTACTAACGATCCGGTCCCTCGAGACCCCGATCATCGAAGAGCTCATCGAGAATGCGAAACTTTTCCGCGCAAAGGTCCTCGCGGGCGAAACGCTCACCGCAAACCCCTCGCGCGTCGTTGGGCTCGTCTTCTTTGAAGGCTCGACCCGCACCCGCGTCAGCTTCGAGCAGGCCGCGCACTACCTAGGCTATCGCACCACCAACTTCGCCAGCCAAGGCAGTTCGATGGCCAAAGGGGAGACGCTTCGGGACACAATCCTCACCCTCCGCTATGAGCGGCTGGAAGGGCTGGTGATCCGGCATCCGGCCAGTGGATCGGCCCAACTTGCGGCACAGTTCTTCGGCTCCCCTGTCCTGAACGCTGGCGACGGCCAGCACGAGCACCCGACCCAAGCGCTCGGCGATGCCTTGACGATCCTCGATCGCAAGGGACGAATCGAAGGGCTGACGGTCGCAATTGTGGGCGATATCTTGCATTCACGGGTCGCCCGTTCGAACGCCTGGCTCCTAAGCAAACTTGGAGCGACCGTCCGATTTGTCGCGCCGCGAACCCTGATGCCCTCGCATATGGCGCTCATGCCCGGCCAGACGTACTACGACCTCGCCGCCGGGATCGAAGGGGCCGACGTGATCATGTGTTTGCGCCTGCAACGCGAACGGATGGACAGCGGCCTCGTCTCTATCGGTGAGTTTCGGCGTGCCTACCAGATCAACGCGCGCACCCTCAAGTACGCCAAGAAGGACTGTTTGGTCATGCACCCCGGCCCCATCAACCGTGGCGTAGAGCTAGACGACGCGGCGGCCGACGGCGTGAGTTCGGCAATCCGAGACCAAGTGGAGAACAGCATCTTTGTCCGGATGGCGGCTTATGACTGGGTCTTTGGCGGCCATGCGGCGGCGGGGCTGAAACCGTCTGCTAAAACCAGCGCGAAGAGGCCCAAATCGGGGAGCGGAGGAAAGAAGTGAAGACAGTCCTGAAGAACGGCCGCATCCTTGACCCGTCTACCAAAACCGACATGATCGGCTCGGTTGTCATCGAATTCGACCAGATCACCGAGCTCGGTGCAAAGGTGAATGAGGACGGGGCCGAGGAGATATACGATTGCACAGGCCTGTGGATCACCCCTGGCCTGGTGGACCCACACGTACACCTGCGCGAACCGGGTGAAGAGCACAAAGAGACCATCGCCAGCGGTACCCAGTCGGCAGCTGCGGGCGGGTTCACCACCGTGTGCTGCATGCCCAACACCAGCCCCCCGCTGGACAAGCCGGAGCTTATCGACTTCATCCTAGACCGGGCGGCCTCGCCCGATGCGGGCGGCGTCTTCGTCGCGCCGGTCGGTGCCCTGACGATTGGGCTCAAGAATGAGCGGCTCAGTGACCTCGCCGCGCTCAAGAAGGCGGGCATCATCGCCGCCAGCGATGAAGGCGCGCCGATCCAAGATTCTGCGCTCCTCACTCGCGCGATGGTGAGTTGCGCCCAGCTCGATCTGCCCATCATGTCGCACGCCGAGGACATGAACCTGAGCCGTGGCGCGTGCATGAACGATGGCGCGATGAGCGCGATGCTAGGTTTGAAGGGGATGCCGCGCAGCGCCGAAGAGATCATGGTGATGCGCAATTGTCTGCTCTCGCTGCACACCGGTTGCCAACTGCACGTCATGCGCGTTAGCACCTGGGGCGCGGTCGAGATGATCCGGCAAGCCAAGTACTTGGGCGCACCGGTTACATGCGAGATCTGCCCGCAGTACTTCACGCTGACCGATGACATGGTGGGCGAATTCGATCCCCACTACAAGACGACGCCGCCCTTGAGGACACCGATCGACCTCGATATCCTACGCCAGGCGCTCGCCGATGGCACCATCGACTGCATTGCGAGCGACCACTCGCCGCACGCCAACTACGAGGTCCAAGTCCCATTCGAAGAGGCTCCTTACGGCATGGTCGGGCTCGAATCGGTGGTCGGTCTCACACTGACCCACGTCACCCACAAGGGTCTACTCTCGCCGCTCGACACCATTGAGAAGCTCAGCACGGCCCCCGCGCGCATTCTGCGACTGGACGCGGGATGCCTGACCCCGGGCGAGACCCCCGTTGCGCAAATCACCTTGATCGACCCGGAGGTCGAATGGACTTTCGACGCAGCGAGGACGTTCAGCAAGGGCAAGAACACGCCTTTCCACGGTTGGGAGCTCAAGGGCAAGGCCGTGGCGACTTTCTGCGGCGGCGAAATCTACCGCGATGCCCGGTTCCGCGAGGATCGCTATAAGACTTTCGACTAAGCTCGCTTGCGGTTTGGTGGGTCTCGTGCTCATCGGGTGCAAGATCCAGCACCCGCCCGACCCGAACGATCCGGCCAACGCCTCGCTCGTAGAGCCCGAGGCGATCCAGAACGCGCTGCGCGGAGTCTACGAAAGCCTGGATGACCGAGTCCGAACCAAGGAGCTCACGCAGTACCAGTTGCGCGATGAACTGCGCGCCCGCGCAAGGGAGTTCGCAAAGTACTTGGATCTCGGCTCGGCTGATCCCGCCGATGCGTGGCGACTCGGCGACATCTACCGAACTGCCGAGCTCTGGGACAAGGCGTCCGAAGCGTTTCGCGCCGCCGTGAAGGTAGCCGCCACACCGGACAGACGCGTGAACGACACCCTGCGGCTGGCTCAGTGCGAAGCGAAGCTCGGTCGCCCGAAGGAGGCTGTTGAGTTGGCCCGTTCAGTCTTCGATACGCCCCCTGGGGATAAGGGCGCAATCCTGCCTGCCTCGCTCCTGGAGATCGCCCCCGCTGCCATGGGGAAGGGTGCCGACGTGCCTCTGGCCGATTTGCTCGTAGACGCGGTGGAGCAGCACCTACAGACCGTCGTCGATACCTCGACCGATCCGGGCAAAGCCTTCATGCAAGCCCGCCCTTTCCACATCCGTAACGCTTACGACCTCGCTTCGCGGCTTTACGCTCGGGCTGGGCTGGCCGAGAAGGCGAAGTGGGCTCAACGAAAGCGACGCGATACCCTCTCCGCCATCCGCGGCACCTGAGATTCTCGTTCGGTTTTGCCGAAAATTCGGGTGACATGCAACTGTACGTGGTGATGCCAGACGGCCAACGCTATGGGCCGGTGACCGCCGAGGTTCTGCGCAACTGGGCCGCGGAGCGCCGAGTGTTGCCGGATACATGGATCGAGAACGCCCAAACGGGCGAGCGCGTGCTCGCGCGTCAGATCCCGGGCCTGATGGCTGCCGGCGGGGAGACGCTCTTTGCAGCCGAAGCGAACCCCTTGCGGGTCGTGGACGGTGGCCCCGCGCAGGTCGAACAGGAAACGCTCACCGCATTCTCGTACGGTGCAATGGGACTTCCGTTTTTCTGGGGCATCGCCCACCGCAACTGGAAACCACTGATGTGCGTGCCCATTGGGTTCTTGGGCAGCGTGCTGACCTTCTTCCATCCGCTCGGAGCCATCGTACAGGCCGTTTTGGTGTGGACATTTTGCATCGCCTGGGGCCGACGCGGAATGCGCTGGGCGTGGCAGAGTGGACGTTTCGCCAGCCAAGCCCAACTGGAAGCGACGCAACGCAAGTGGAACAACTGGGGCATCGTGGGGATCACGATCCAACTGTGCTTCACGCTGCTGAGCCTGTTGCCTGCGGTGAGCTGGTTCTTCAACCCCTGAACCCGCGAGGGATATACTGGGGCCTCGCGGCCTCGTAGCTCAGTGGATAGAGCGCCTCCGTCCTAAGGAGGGCGTCGGGGGTTCGATTCCCTCCGGGGCCGCCA